>NZ_CALGWU010000057.1 GCF_937936315.1 uncultured Capnocytophaga sp.
TGTAGAAATCGACACAATTAGGGTTTCACGCGCAAAAATACGATATTATTTTTACACAGAAAGACGAGGAGGGAAATTTTAACAGAAAATTAACGCTTATAAGGAAGGGGGTAGAAGTTAGGTATTAGCAGGGAAAAATAAAAGAGGTAAAAGATAAAAAGTTTATTATCTTTTACCTCTTATTTATTAGCTTCTAAGTATTAGAGTTCAAGGGCTTGTTTAGGATTGCCATTCATTAGAATTTCTACAGGATTTTCGAGAGCTTCTTTTACAGCTACTAAAAATCCTACTGATTCACGTCCGTCGATGATGCGGTGGTCGTAAGAAAGGGCGACGTACATCACAGGGGCAATTACTATTTGACCATTGCGCACGATAGGGCGATCGACGATATTGTGCATACCTAAAATACCGGATTGTGGCGGATTGATAATAGGGGTAGACAACATAGAACCAAAGACACCTCCATTGGTAATGGTAAAGGTACCTCCGGTCATTTCGTCTACCGTAATTTGTCCGTCACGAGCGCGGGTTGCTAAACGTTTTACCTCGGCTTCTACACCTCGGAAAGAGAGGTTTTCGGCATTGCGAATCACAGGTACCATCAAGCCTTTAGGTCCTGATACGGCGATAGAGATATCGCAGAAATCGTAAGTAACTTTGTCTTGACCATCAATCATTGAATTGACATCGGGGAAGAGTTTAAGGGCGCGTACTACTGCCAAAGTGAAGAATGACATAAAGCCGAGCCCCACATTATGACGTTCTTTGAAAGCGTCCTTATATTCATTGCGCAACTGGTAGATAGCCGTCATATCGACCTCGTTGAAAGTGGTGAGCATAGCGGTTTCGTTTTTAGCACTCACTAAACGTTCGGCTACTTTACGGCGCAACATACTCATCTTAGCGCGGGTTTCACGACGCACACCACCAGTAGGTGTACCCATTGATGGTTTAGATGCTTTGAGCGCATCATTTTTAGTTATACGACCGTCTTTACCTGTACCTACTACTGTTGATGCAGGGATTTCGCGTTCGGCTAATATTTTACGAGCTGCAGGTGCGACCCGCACGGGGGGAGTAGGTTGCGCTGGGGAAGTGACTTGCACGGGAGAAGGGGCGGAAGCTGCTGGAGCTGCAGGAACCTCTTGTTTCACAGGTTGTGATGTTGAAGGGACTGCTGATGAAGCAGCTGTTGGTGCTTTTGCTTCGGTATCGATCAAGCATACCACTTGTCCTACTTTTACAGCTTCACCTTCTTCAGCTTGCAATGTAATAATTCCGCTAGCTTCAGCAGGAAGTTCGAGGGTTGCCTTATCGGAATCTACTTCGGCAACCGCTTGGTCTTTAGTTACGTAATCCCCCGTTTTTACAAGCCAACGGGCTATTTCTACTTCGGTGATAGATTCCCCAGGAGAGGGGACTTTCATTTCTAGCATAGTTTTTAGGTGTTAGTTATTTCGTTGTTAAAAAGTTTTTCAATTTTGCTAATAAGCCCTTTCGTTCTTGTTTATCATTTTGCAAGAGGGCTTCGAGTTCTCGTCGGTTGAGTGTTATAAGCATATAGTGACCGTCGAGTTTTTGGATTTTGTTTTGAGGCAAACGCTCTAAAAAGGTTTTATAATCAAGACCATCGAGTACTTCATAAGCATTAGGGTCGTTTTCATCACCATTAATGACAACTAAACTGATACGCCATAGTTTTACATCTTCTTGACTGAGGTTTACTTGCGTAAAATCTACAAAAGGTGGATATTCATAAGGCAAGACAGTAGGTACTCCTTGTGTAAGGGCATAAACTCCCATCACTTCCTCTTTGTCGTTACTAAAAAACTGTTGGCGTGCAATATATACATCGGGGTGTTCATATAGTTGTTTTTCTACGAGCTGACTAAAGGCTTTTACTTTATCTTCGGCTTCTAATAGTTCGTTGATCATTTGCTTAGATAAACATATAGGGCGATAAACACTAAAAATATAAGCACCATCTTCTTTATCGTCATAGCATCTGACACCAAAGCTAATATCGTGCCTATAATCGTACGTAATAGCATTGGGTTCATAGGTCTCACCCTCTTCATCAACTACATTAGTAGCCAATGCGGTGGCTACTTTGCCAATGAACTCTATGGCTCCTAACCAATCATTTTCGGTGCTAGGGGTGAACACACGCACTCCATACTCTTGGGTTTCGGGGTCGTAAGAGACTTCAAAACCGCGACCGCTAATACCTTTTTGTCCCATTATCATACACCCCCATTCACTGATAGGGCTATGCATCACCTGAGTGTAATGTTCGTCATCTTCATCAATGTTATACTGCGTAAATCCCTCACGTTGGAGGTTGAGCAACTGCTGAGGCGTCATTTCCTCGGGTGCTTGGGTATTTTTAATGTAAAAAGTTCGACTCATCTTTTGCTAGGTGTTAGTTATCAGGTGTCAGGTGTTAGGGGTTAGGTGCTAATTTAAGAGATATATCATCTAAGAAAAATAGTTTCTTTGTCTTTAAGGTTTTGTTTTTTAGCTTTTTGCGGCTTGAGAGTAATATTAATTACTCCATTCTTAGCTGCGTCACCATATTTAGCTGCGGCTTTTGTTTCAAGTTTTTCTATCTTTTTAACTCTATGTCTATCTATATTTTCCAAAATCACCTTTTTTACTTTAAAATCAAAAAGGGGGACACTATCTAATATATAGAGTGGATGATAGATCTTTTCAGATTTCTTGTCAAAAGCCTTCTTTTTTGAGGGCTTAAAAGCAATTATAATCACTCCTTCTTTGGCTAAATCACCATATTTATCAGTAGCTTCTGCACCTGTAAATACCTTTATACTTTTAATTTTTTCAGGGTCTAAAACATTTAAAGCAAGCTCTCTTAGTTGAGGCTCTACAAGAGGAATGCTATCTAATACAACCAAAGCTGCAATAGGCTTTCGCTTTGCTGATACAGTTCCGATGATAAATAAACACAAGAATATAATAATTGTTTTCATTGAGGCTAATATTTAAACCTTGCAAACTTGTGGCATAGCTTACGAGCTCGTGCCTACGAGGGGGTTCTATTTTATGGTGTTTTCTCTATTAGAGATATATCTAACTTTTCAGTTTTTCCTTTTAAAGTAATTAATAGCACTCCTTTTTTAGCTTTTTCACCATATTTTTTAGTAGCTTTTTTATCTTTTAATACTACAACTCTATCAACTTTCTCAAGATTGATATTATCTATTAAAAGTTTTCCTACTTCAGGATCTGAAAACTCTACATCATTGACAACAACCAGAGGAAAAACTTCTTTAGGAGCTTCTATTCCCGATAAATCGGCTTTTTTAGAAATATCCTTTTTCTTTAAAGTTATAATAACTACTCCATTTTCAGCTCTATTGCTACATAATGTAGGAAGAGTAGTAGCACTTTTAAGGACATTGATACTCTCAATATCATTAGTATTAATTGCACTTAAAAAGATGCTAGCAGCCTTGTCGTCATCTATCAAAACGCCATTCACCACGAGCAAGGGTGAATTTTGCTCTCGTGATACAATTTTGTCAACTGTTTTTTGCGCTGATAGCGCATAAGTGGTTATCAACAATAGTAATGTAATGATTGCTTTCATATTGACGTTCAAAAAACTCTATTTGTGGGGGCGTTTTGCAAAATGCCTCCACATAGTACACCCTAAAAATGAATGATTATCAGATTAATCAACTTTGACGAAGGTTGTAGCGATGGGACAGGCGAATTGCCATTCGTCCCTACGGGATAAATACTTCAGCAATGGCTTGGCTGTGACGTTTGCGGTCACGGGTGTGGCTACCAGAAGCAGGAGCTGCATAAGCAGGTGTACCTACATAACGCCATTTTACCAAATCAAAATTCATTAACATATAGCCATAAGCACCCATATTTTTTGGTTCTTCTTGCGCCCAAACAAAATCGGTAGCGTGAGCATATTTGGCAATTACTGCTTTGAGTTGCTCTACTGGTAATGGGAAGAGCTGCTCGATACGCACCAAGGCTATATCGTCTCTACCTAGCTTTTCACGTTCGGCATAAAGGTCGTAGTAATAACGACCGGAACAGAATACCACGCGTTTTACCTTTTCGGCTTTGGCGATAGGGTCGTCGAGCACTTCTTGGAAATGACCTGCTGCTAAATCGTCGACGGTTGAAATCACTTGTGGGTGACGCAACAAGCTCTTAGGAGTGAATACCACTAATGGCTTGCGGAAATTTGTTTTCATTTGGCGACGCAAGAGGTGGAAGAAGTTAGCCGGGGTAGTACAATTGGTTACATACATATTATTTTCGGCACAGAGTTGCAAATAGCGTTCTATACGTGCTGAGGAGTGTTCAGCTCCTTGTCCTTCATAACCGTGAGGGAGTAATATCACTATGCCGTCCTGAGTCTTCCATTTGCCTTCGCCGCAACAAACATACTGATCAAGCATTATTTGAGCGCCATTAGAGAAGTCGCCAAACTGCGCTTCCCAAATTGTGAGTGTTCGTGGGCTTGCCATTGCATAGCCATACTCATACCCCAAGACTCCATATTCAGACAACAATGAATTATAGATATGGAAAGTACCCGTAGCGAGTTGTTTAGTTTTAAGGTCTTGCAAAAAGCATACTTCTTCTTCAGTATCTTCAGTTTTGATCACAGCGTGGCGATGTGAGAAAGTACCGCGTTGTACGTCTTCCCCAGTGATGCGCACATCGAAACCTTCGGTGAGGAGCGAACCATAGGCTAATAGTTCAGCCATTCCCCAATCGATATGGTTATTAGCATACGCCTCTTTACGATCGGCGATAATCTTTTTCACTTTATTAATAAAAGGTTTATCGGCAGGCAATTCGGTAAGTACGGCAGCTATTTCATTGAGTTTTCCTTTGGCGATAGAAGTATCTACCTTTTGCAACATTTCTTGAGGTGAGGCGATTTCAAAGCCCTGCCATTCGGTTTGCATAAAAGGTTTTAATATTGTAAGCGGTTCTTTGCGTGAAGCTTCAAGACAAGTATCGAGATATGCTTTGTAAGCATTTTCTATTTCGGTAACATACGTTTGTTGGGTAATCCCCTCCCCTATTAGTTTTTGTGCATAGATATGGAAAGGATTGTCGTGTTTACTGATGGTTTTATACATTATTGGCTGAGAGAAACGCGGTTCGTCACCTTCGTTATGACCGTATTTACGATAGCCAAAAAGGTTGATATACACATCTTTGCCAAAGGTTTGACGGTAATCGGTAGCTAAAATGAAAGCGTGTACCACAGCTTCGGCATCATCGGCATTGACGTGAAGCACAGGAGATTCGTTCATTTTTGCAATATCGGTGCAGTAGAGAGAAGAACGCGAATCGGAAAAATTAGCAGTAAATCCAACTTGGTTGTTCACTACGATATGAACAGTACCTCCATTAGTAAAGCCACGCAAGCCGCACATCTGTACAGTTTCGTATACTATACCCTGCCCTGCAACAGCTGCATCACCGTGAATGAGTATAGGCAAGGCTTGACGGATATTTCCTTGACAATAGCGGTCTTGTTTGGCGCGGGTAATCCCTCCGACGAGTGCATTTACAGCTTCGAGGTGTGAGGGGTTAGGCACTAAGTTCATATCTACTGTTTTTCCAGTGCGAGTAGTGCGATTGATAGTAATACCCAAGTGGTATTTCACATCACCATCGAACCAATCGTCCATTTCGTAATCTTTGCCATCGAACTCAGAAAAGATATCTTGTGGATTTTTGTGGAATATATTAGCTAATACATTTAGTCGACCGCGGTGTGCCATACCAAGTACTACGTGTTTTACACCTTGTTCGGCAGCTGTTTCAACCATAAAGTCAAGACCTGCTACAAGGCTATCATTCCCCTCTAATGAGAATCGTTTTTGACCTACATATTTAGTATGAAGGAAGTTCTCAAAAGAAGTAGCTTCGTTGAGTTTTTGAAGGATTTGGAGTTTTTCTTCTTTAGAAAACTGAGGGGTATTATGGTTTTGCTGTAATCGTTTGGTAAACCACTCGCGTTCTTCGGTATTGCGAATATGTTGAAACTCGACACCTATAGACTTACAATAGGTAGTTTGGAGTTTTTCTACAATAGTATTAAGAGTTGAAGGAGCTAAGCCTATTTCGCGAGCAGCATCGAAAGTAGTATTCAAATCGGCTGCTGTTAGTCCGTAGTTTTCGATAGCCAAGGTAGGGGTATAAGGCTCGCGAGGGCGTAGGGGGTTGATTTGTGCGAATAAGTGTCCGTAAGTGCGATAACCATTGATGAGGTTGAGCACAGCAAACTCTTTTTTGACCTTATCGAGAAGGGCAGGGTTCTCGCCATTTACTACTTGTTGTGCCATTACTGGTACGGCTTCTTCAACGGAAGTGCCATATTGCTCTTGGGCAAAATCAAAACCTTGGAAGAAAGCGCGCCAACTGGGTTCTACCGCATCGGGGTTTTCTAAATACTTATCGTATAAATCACCGAAAAAAGCCGTACTTGCGGCATTCAAGAAAGAATACTTATCCATAAAATAGCAATTGTTTCGTTTGTCTTTCGTTAATAATAGGCAAAGGTAGTATTTTGTTTTGAATTAACAAGGGGATTTGTATTAAAAAAAACAATATTTTTACAAATGTTTGATTTTCAATCATATTGAGAAACGAAATAAAAAAACGAGTTACAAGCTCGCACTAGTGAGGGGTACAAGCGAAAAATTTGCATCAGCGAGAAAAACTCAGATAATCTTGAAGTGTCTCAAAGGAGGTAATACTGTTATTAGAAAAATCTATTGAATTTGATTATGTTATTTAATAAAACTATTGTAATTTTGCAGCGTAGAATTAAAAAAATAACAACATTATGAAATTAAATACCTTAGGGCTTGACAAAGCCAAAGTAGAAAAAGAAATCGGCTTGCTAAATGTATTGCTTGCCAACTATCAAACGTATTACCAAAACTTGCGCGGTGTACACTGGAACATCAAAGGAAAACGCTTCTTTGAACTTCACGTGAAATTTGAAGAGCTTTACACTACCGCTCAAGAACAAGTAGACGAAATTGCTGAACGTATTCTCACCCTTGGAGGTGTACCTTTCCACACTCTCGAAAGCTATGTGAAACACACTTCTGTACCTGTAGGTGAAAATATTTTTGACGATGATAAAACTGTGCGTTTGGTAATTGATACTCTTAGTGCGCTATTGCCTTTGGAAAGAGAATTGTTGAACTTTTCTGACGAAATAGGCGATGAAGGTACCAACTCACTAATGAGCGACTTTATCTCTGGACAAGAGAAAACAATTTGGATGCTCAAAGCTTACCTTAATGAAGTAATCTAAAATTAGGTAACAAGTAACAAAAAGACTTTGATAAATTTATCAAAGTCTTTTTTTTGTCAGTTGCTAATTATTTTGTACTTTTGCACAACCACTTAAAAAGAATATAAAATGAGTGCATTGAGTGTTAATCACCTATTGGGTATTAAGTATATCACTGAAAAAGATATACAATTGATTTTTGAAACTGCCGACCACTTTAAGGAGGTCATCAACCGCCCTATTAAAAAAGTGCCTTCACTGCGCGACATTACTATTGCTAATCTTTTCTTCGAAAATAGTACGCGCACCCGCCTATCGTTTGAATTGGCAGAAAAACGCCTCTCTGCTGATGTGATTAACTTTTCGGCTTCACAATCTTCGGTAACCAAAGGAGAAACCTTAGTAGATACAGTAAACAATATCTTATCAATGAAAGTGGATATGGTGGTAATGCGCCACCCTAACCCTGGTGCGGGAGTATTTCTATCACAACACGTAAAAGCCTCTATTATAAATGCTGGTGATGGGGCACACGAACACCCTACTCAGGCTCTTTTAGACTCATATTCTATACGAGAACGCTTGGGCGAGGTTGCTGGCAAGAAAGTAGTGATTGTAGGCGATATATTGCACTCGCGTGTAGCACTCTCTAATATTTTTGCCCTCCACAAACAAGGTGCTGAAGTGATGGTGTGCGGACCTCAAACTCTCATTCCTAAATATATACACGAGTTAGATGTGAAAGTAGAAACTAACTTGCGCAAAGCACTGAATTGGTGTGATGTAGCTAATATGCTACGCATCCAAAACGAGCGTTTGGACATTAGTTATTTTCCTTCTACACGTGAATATGTACAACAATACGGACTTACTAAAGAAATATTGGATAGCTTAGACAAAGAAATAGTGATTATGCACCCAGGTCCTATCAATAGAGGGGTAGAAATCACCAGCGAAGTAGCTGATAGTGACCAATCGATTATTTTACAACAAGTAGAAAATGGGGTTGCTATACGAATGGCGGTAATTTATTTATTAGCTAACAAGTAAAGAGGTAAGAGGTAAGAGGTAAGAGATAAGAGATAAGAGAAAGCGCGATGTTTTTGAATGATAAACATCGCGCTTTTTTATTTATCAGTTGTTGTTATCTTTTTAGTCTGATGGTGATAAGGGCAAAAGCAAAAGTGGTAAAGAAGGAAAAAATTGCATAGACAAGGGCGGGTTTGGTCATATCGGTATTGCCTATAAGGGTACCTGCTACTAATATGGCTAAAGCTGTGTTTTGCAAACCTACTTCTATACTGATAGTTGTTGCTTGTACGCCTGAAAGTTTAAAGTTTTTTAAAGCAATAAAATAACTGAGTATCATTGCGCTGAGATGCATTAATAGTGTAGCTGGCAAAAGACGAATTATTTCGTCTACCGAGATACCACTACCTCCTGATTGTTCATCACCAAAGAATTTGATAAAAAACACAATTCCTAATAATATTGTATTGATCACCTTTAAAGGGAGACGGATTTTAAGAGATATATTAGGGAAAAATCGGTTGAAAAATAAACCCAACAAAGCTGGAATAATAATAATTTTAGCTACTTCCCATACCATATTAAGGATAGGCAAGGAAACCTCAGTATGACTGCCCATAAAGGCTGCTACTGCCCAATTAGAAAGCAGTGGAATAGTAAGCAGAATGAGTAGGCTGTTGATAGCAGTGAGTGCCACAGCTAAAGCAGTATCGGCTTTAATGAGATAACTGATAAAGTTAGAAGTAGTTCCGCCAGGACATATTGAGACAATGATAAGACCTACTTTTTCTTCGGGGGTAAGGTTTATTAATTCCGCAATAATAAAAGCACAGATAGGCAGGAAGACCATCTGCAAGAAAAGCCCCAAATATAGAGGCTTTGATTTTTTGAATATATTCTCGAAATCGGCAAAGTGGAGGGAGCTGCCTATCGCAAAAGTGATAAGCATCAGTACTGCCGAAAGAAGATAATCTATAAACATCGGTAGTTAGGAATTTCTAATAAGTGTAAGTGTAATTGGTTTTGTGGTTATTGTTTTTCTTATACTCCATTGACTTAGGGCTATTGTCATTGTTCCATTGGTAATGGAAAGAGCGAATAGCATTTTCTAAATCCTCATGATTGGCATAGGTATTATCAGCCAAGTTTTTAGTATAAGAAATTATATTATGAGCTCCTATTCTTAAAAGAGGGTCTCTGTAATAATCACCATAATAGTTATAGTTATTTATCAATTCTATTTCGGCTAAATACTTAAATACATCACGCTGGAAGAGATTAGATTTGTTGTCGTATTGATAAGAGCAAGTACCTCTAGTACTTTCTCTAGGCACATTGCCTATATAATTTATTTTTTCAAAAGAGGCTACAGTACCATCAGAGTTAAGGGTATAAGTAAAACGATCATTGAATCCAGGGGTAGGATCACTTGCAATCATTTTGATTTTACCAGTTTCATAAGTATAAGAATACTTTTTGATCACAGGTCCATTCACTGTTGTTTTGGTAGCCACTTTGCCATTTGCATATTCATAAGTAATTTTTTGAACATTATCACTACGAGTAATTGATTGTAAGTTATTTCCACTATAATAAAAATTAAAAGTATAATTTCTATTACTATGAGAATTGCTTTTTAGGGTGATGCTTTTTATCAAATCACCTTCGTAATTAATATTGTAGACTTCATTGGTATTAGTAGACCCATCTTCTATCACTCTTATTGTACTGAGACTAGTTATTTTATTGTTCGTTAAACTATAAGTTTCAGTAGTTTTTATAGTTCCTCTATTGGTTACTTCCTCTTTTACAATTGTTTTAGGGAAAGCACCGCTATTATTATAAATAGTTTCATTGTTATCATCTTTTTTACAAGAGAACAAACTGAGAGTCATTGTTGCTAATAATACGGTTTTCTTCATTGTTTATATTTTTAATATTGGCGACAAAGGTACAAAAAATTAGTTAATAAGCAAATTAATAAATTTGCTAATCACTTCACATATAAGAACCCTTTATCTTTTTTTAACACACCATTTTTGTAGTAGGTTACAACATAGAAGTAAGTTCCTGCAAGAGCTATGCTTTTATTCATATTTTTCACATTGGGATAGCCTTTAAAGACTTTGCCATACTCACCATAAAAGTTATTTTCATAAACCTTAAGCCCCATTTCATCAAAAATAAGTACTGATATAGGTTTATCGGTATCAGCATTTTCTATTTTGAAATAGTTCTCGGGGTTAGATGTTGAGACTCCATTGTATATAATAAGTGATGGGGAGGACGAGTCGGACGGGGCTGATGGGTCGGGGTTGGGTTGTGGGTTAGGTTGAGGTTGTGGGTTAGGTTGAGGTTGTGGGTTAGGTTGAGGTTGAGGTTGAGGTTGTGGTTGTGGTTGTGGTTGAGGGTTGGGCTGTGGTTGAGGTTGAGGTTGGGGTTGTGGCTGTGGTTGAGGTTGTGGCTGTGGTTGGGGTTGGGGTTGTGGATTTTGAGCGTTAGGATCAACAGTGATTACTTGTTCATAACGGTTTTCGTTATGAGCGCTATCTTCTACGAACCACACATAACGTATTATTTTTTTACCGTCTTTGTCTTCACTATTTTGGCTAGACACTACTTGTAATGTTCCATCACAATTATCGGTTGCAGTGAGGTTTTGTCTTACAGGTACATCGGCTTCGCTCTTTACGGTCATACTTGGAGGGTAAGACGAGAGCACTGGTTTTTGAGTGTCTTTAAGGAAAATTTGTTGGGTATAACGGATAGGCAAAGCTCCCTCGGCATAGGCTATCCAAGAGCGAGTGAGTTTGTAAGAATTACGGTCGCCTTCTCTAAACTCTTCTTCATAGTCTATGTGAATATTATCGGCTCCCTCTGCTTTTACTTCAGCTTTGGCAGGAATATCGCCTCGGCATTGTACGTGTTTATCCTCAGGAAGAGGAACTACAAAACGCAAGGTTTTAGTAGGCTCTTCTTTTTCGTAATAGATAAATTGCTGTGCTGTAGCAGAATAGTTGCATTTATCTTTTGCTACCCATTTGCGCAATAAATAGGTAGTATGGTCTTCTTCTGAAAAAGTTACCTCAGCTTTTTTATTAGTACCACAATAATGAGATTCGGCGGTAACGTTAGGTTTTTCGGGAATAGCATTTTTTTTAACAGTTATCACAGGCTCTGGCAAATTTTTAAAGGTAATATCAGGACTGTGCATATCCAATAAATAAGGTTTTTCATTGCTTACAGCATAAGCGATATGATTGAGTACTTCTATTTTGAAAATACCTTCTACATAGAGATTGCCACCATTCAACCCCTTAGCTTGTGTAGGGAAAATGACAGTAGCTTGTCCGTTATTGGGTAATCCATCGGCTAATACATATTTGTAGGTTTTTCCATAATCGTCTGAAAAGAGGATACGTACTTTGCTATCGTTGCCAAAAATATTTTTATCTACACTCCAATTAATGGTAACTTCTTTACCACGTTTGTATTTTCCCGCACTACTTTTGCTTACAGAAGTAATCTTGAAAGGCGTTCCCCCTACTATATTTACTTTGGTTTCATAGACATCATAGAGCGCTACGTGCGGTTTTCCGTCTTTGTAAGCTCCTATTTTACCGTCGGATACGCCTAACCAAAAAGTAAAAACGCCAGTTTCGTTTTCTCCTGTGAACTTATAAGGTACTTTTTCCCATTCATTAGTGTTATTATTTTTTCTATAGGGTTGATAGAACTCTATATGATTGCTCTCGGTAGGGCGATTAGAAGGGAAACGCGCTTTGCCAAACTGATTAAAATCAGCTTGGTGTGCCATATAGAGAAGTGGGTCGCCATCGGGGTCGGTTGCTTCTATATTGAATTGAAAGTAAGTGTTTTGGGGGAGTTTGTATTCCTTTTTCAAAGTAGTACGCTGGATTACAGGGGCACGGTTAGTAGAAACTTCACCGTAGGGGATATTGTCCTGTGGCAAGCCTACCAACTGTGTACGGGCTTTATCGCTATAATAGGCATCGTGCAAATTGGTACGGTTGCGGATGGTGTATATAGAAGGAAGTGAGAAATATGTGCCATAAGGGTCGTTGATATAACTCATAATAGAGTTCCCTCTATCGGGTTCGGTATGAGAAGAAGCGGTTGCTCCTCCTATGGTAAAGGTGTGTGCGGAGCCTAATAAGTGTCCTAATTCGTGAAGGATGATATAAAACTCGTGATTGGCGATACAGCCTCCTTTTAGTTTTCCTGTAATTTCACCCAAATGCGCCAATCCGCGATTATCACGGTATATAGAAAAGACAATACCTGCATCGTAATTCTCTTCGCCTATAAGGTTATTAAAATCTGAAGTCGCTCTATTCAATGCCTCTCTCACCACAGGGTTATCGTATATTTCTTTGTCTTTAGTAGTGATGATAAGGCGAGGGTCGTTCACCAAAGTAAATTGACAACCAATCTCTCTACCGCATACTTCGTTGAGCCCTGCCTCTACTTTTGTCATAAATTCTTTTACCTTATTTATATCACTATAACAATATTTTTTGTAGAAACTATAATCGATGAGCATAGCTAAACGATAGGTTCTGAGTACATTGGTATTGTAAAGCACTTTTTTATCGTCAGACGGAAGTGCCTCTTCGTGCAGTATGGCGCCACGTGCAGTCATCGCATTAGCAGGCGCGAGTTGCATAGGTAGTCTTTGGGAAGTGGGCGTTGTAGCTTGAGAGCATTGTCCATCGGCGCAAGTGCCACAAGTGAAGTGTTCTTTATCGGTAGTAACTTTGATCATTCCATTTTCAGTGTTGATGAAATAAGAATGACCATCGTGCCATACTTCACCTGATAGGGTAGTTTTATTCATTGAGAGCGTTCCTGCAAAATTGCCATTGTGATAGGCAACGAAAGTGCGGAATCCTTCTTGGACAAGGCTATTGGGACGTGCTTGCCAGTTGAGCGATATAGATTTTCCTTTGATAGGAACATTCCATTGTACTGAGGTGTTTGTACCGAAAAGGCGTATGACCTCAGTAGCTTTTTGTTGTGCGTTGGTTACTGCTGTTAGTAAGAAGCAGAGTAGTAAGAGTTTTGATATTTTCATTTGTTGTTAGTGTTTAGTGTTATAGCCCCCGTTCCCCCGAAAGGGGACAAGCCGCAAAAGTGATTGTTTTAAGAGGCTTAGAGTATCTCGGAGGGACTTAGCTAATTATCTTACATATAAGAAACCTTTTTGGGTTTGTTGTTGTCCATCTTTATAATAGGTAACAATATAAAAATAAGTACCCGCAAGAGCTTTGCTCCTATTCATATTCTGTACATTAGGATAGCCTCTAAAGACTTCTCCATTTTTACCATAATTACTATTTTCGTATACTTTGAGTCCCATTTCATCGAAGATGAGAATCGAAATAGGTCGGTTTTCATCAGTATTTTCTACTTTGAAATAGTTCTCGGGGTTAGAGATGGAGACACCATTATATATAATAAGTGATGGGGACGGGGTGGACGAGTCGGACGGAGCTGACGGGTCGGGGGTAGGGTTGGTTGGGAGTTGAGGTTGGGGGGTTGGTTGAGGTTGAGGTTTTGGCTGTGGCGTTGGTTGAGGTTTTGGCTGTGGTTGAGGGTTAGGTTGGGGTTGAGGCTCTGGATCAGGGGTAGTTTCAGGTTTTGTAGGGTCTTTTTGTATCATAAAACCCCCTACGTGATAAGGTTTTGTGCAAGACAATGCATAAGCTAAGCCATCAATCACTTCTATTTTGATGATGCTTTGTCCTCTTTGTTTGCCGAAATGTCCGTGAGTAGTGCCTACAGAAATATTAGGAAGCACTACTTGACAAACTCCATTATTAGGTGCTTCTTTTTTCAATACGTATTTATAAGTTTTACCAGAGTCGGTTGAAAGAAGGATACGCACCTTGCTATCCTTACCAAAAATAGTCTCGTCGACCTGCCAATGAAGCGAAAGTGCTTGTCCTCCTTTGTAGGTTTTGTTCTGTTCCCAACTGCCATTATCGAAGTTTTGTATTTGAAAAACTTTACCTTTGACTATTTTCACTTGCACCTCTTCTACATCGTATTTCACTACGTGGTTGTTATCGCTTTTGTTATGATCAGCAGCTGCTAACCAAAAAGTGAATGTGCCTTCTTTGTAAGAATCGGCAGCCCCTATAGGTACAAAGGTATTGCGTTCTCTCTCAAACCAAGTAGTTTCAAAGCGTATATTACCATCAGATTTTCCTTTGTAGGTCATAAAACGCGCGTTAGATTTGGTAGAGTGAAAGCGCCTATCAGCGGGGTGTGCTATATAAGTAAGCGCATCGCCCTCGGGGTCAGTAGCATTCAGATAGAATTGGAAATATGTTTCTTCTGGGATAGTGTAGGTTTTCTTAAGATGCGTTCTGTCAAGCACTGGGGGACGGTTGTTGCTCTTTACCCCATAAACAAGGTTAGAGCCTGTACCCTCTACACGCTTGCCTGCCACTTGGGTACGCGCTTCATCGGCGTAATACGCCATAGAGTTTCCCAAGAACTTGCGTATCTCTTGCAGACTTACGAGCGAAAAGAAATCGCGGGGGTGCTCGTGTCCATAACTCATAATTGATTGACCCGATCCAGTTTCGGTTTTACTAGAATACTGACCTCCGTTAGAGAACGTATGGTCTGAGCCAAACATGTGTCCTATCTCGTGGGCAATGGTAGAAGGTTTTACAGGGCGTGCCGCCGCGTTAGCTTTGTTGTGTTGTTCATAAGCGGCATAGACCATCGCTAAGCCATTGTAGTTTTGGCGATAATCAGTGAGGATAATTGCTATATCATACTTCTTAGGGTCGTACTTCTTATTTAAGGTGATAGTACCATTGTTTACC
The DNA here is from genome assembly GCF_937936315.1 of uncultured Capnocytophaga sp. Taxonomy (GTDB): domain Bacteria; phylum Bacteroidota; class Bacteroidia; order Flavobacteriales; family Flavobacteriaceae; genus Capnocytophaga. The sequence goes on from NZ_CALGWU010000057.1 coordinate 15,208, forward strand.
ACTTCATTAGCAGCTTCCCTTCTGCGGAATAAGTGATTTTCTTCAGTAGTAAAAATAAGTGCCTCATCATCTACCAAAGTAAAATCCACTCCCACATCATTGCGATATAACTCATTCATAAAGGCAACGGTAGCATACCAAAATGCTTTGATTTTATGTATATCTCTATTGAAATATGTCGAATTGTAAATGCTGTAATCCACCGGTATTGCCAAGCGGTAGTGCCTGAACACACCATCGGTGTGAATGAGCGCTTTAGGATAAAGTGAATTGTAAATCTCGGGTTGCTCAATAGGAGGGTCATTTTTATCTTCATCGCCTTCGGGAAAGAAATTGCGGGCAGTGAGGGCTTGTTTTCCCAAAGAACTCGCACCACAATCGTGTTCATCGGTTACTGCCTCAACAGTGAGCATTCCTTGGGGAGAAGTTCCCAATACATAGGACTTTCCTCTGTGAAAAATTTCACCGCTCAACTCCTGTTTGTCAAAGCTGATGACACCTACAAAATGATCTTGGTAATAACCTACAAACGTGCGAAATCCATTATTAGAGGTAGTGCGCGCTTGCCATTGTACAAGCATAGAAGGTGTGTTAGGAATAGGAGGTGCCCATTCTACGGAAGATTCTGTAGCAAAAAGAGCTATAATACTTTGGATGTTAGTTTGTGCATTGGCTACTTCTATGCTTAGGCATAGCCAAAGTAAGTAGCGTAGTAGATGTTTCATTAGTTTGGTTTTAAAAAACGGTGCAAAGGTACGAAACAATTAACAATTAGCAAGGAAAAATTAACATTTTTTATAAAATACCAAAGAGATTTGGAGTATCTCAAAGGGGTTGCTCATTGGCAATATATTAGGACAACCTATACAGGAGTGTAATTATCTTACATATAGAAAACCTTTTTTTGTTAGTTGTTGTCCGTTGAAATAATACGTCAATACATAGAAATAAGTTCCTGCTAATCGTTTGCTTCCTACTACTCCTTTTATATTAGGGTAGCCTCTAAAATATTCACCATTTTGTTGATAGTAATTACTTTCATATACTTTTAAGCCCATTTCATCAAAGACTTGTAGCGTAATAGGTCGGTTTTTATCGGTGTTTTCTATTTTAAAATAGTTGTCAGAGCCATTTTCGCTAGAAATAGCATTGTAAATCACCACTTCATTAGGGTTAGTATCTATATGGGGAGATTCTTGCGGTTTAAGTTTTATAGTAATATTTTGGGTATATACCCTTTCATTGCCGCAGACATCACGAGCCACCCACTTATAGACCACTTTAGAGAGTTTTCCATTAGTGAGATATTCTTCTTTGGGCGGCATTGTAACAGTAGGTTGCCCAGCACAAGCATCTTCAGCTGAAATGCTCTGTTGTTGAGGTACAGTTATTCCTTCTTCGATAGTAAGGTCTTGAGGTAAATCGCCTACGAAAGTAGGAGGGGTTTTATCGGCTATAGTGATACGCTGGGTATGGGTAAGGGTTGTACAACCATCGGAAGCTGTAAAAGTACGCTCTATGGTGTAGTTGTTGAGGCATCGCTTGTTGAGTTCCTTATCGGCGCGGGTAATCACTACTTTAGCACAACCGCCTTGAGTTGTAGGGGTTTGTACAGCAGGAATGGCTTTAGCGCAATTGACAGTTACATTTTTAGGGACACTTGCCCAAGTGAGCGTAGGGACTTTTTTAGGCTCAATGGTAATGATTTGCTGGTGAGTACTAATATTGCCACAAGCATCTTTGGCTATCCACGTATAGATAAGTTTAGTAAGTTTGCTTTTGGCATCTTTTTCTTCTTTATGAGAAGTTGTAACCGCAGCAGTACCACAATTATCGGTAGCGGTAAGCGTTACTTGAGCGGGTATTGTTTTGCCTTCTTTAACGCTCATATTTTTGGGTAAAGTACCTACAAAAGTAGGGGGAGTTTTATCTGTTACGCTAATAGTTTGAGTATAAGTAAGCGTTTGGTTACAAGTATCGGCAGCTGTAAAAATACGTTTGATAGTATAAGTATAGTCGCAATTGCCTTTGATGCGTTCTTCTTTTTGAAGGGTAACCGCAGGAGTGCACCCTCCTGTAACCGTAGGCAATGTTACCGCTGGAATAGATTGCTCACACGAAAGCATAAGATGATTAGGGAGTGATGCCCAAAGAAGAGGTTCAGGAAGGGCGGGGTTCTTTTCAATGGTAAAACCTCCATTTTTAGGATTGTAATTGGTAAGATCAAAAGCTAAACCATCGATTACTTCTACTTTTAACACCGCCTTATCGGTATTGATATTAGGCAAAGTGATTTCCTTACTGCCATTGTTATCAGTTTCTGCTACTACTATATGTTTAAATGTCTTTCCTAAATCATCAGAAAGCAGGATACGCACTTTGGTATTTTTAAAAATAGTATTATCTACGTTCCAAGTAAGAGTGATTTTATCCCCACCTTTATATTTGTTTTTTGGGGTAGATGTAATTTTGAAGGGGGTACCGTCTTTTACGGTTACTTTGGTTTCTGCCAAATCATATTGTACTATATAGTCGGCTGACGATTGGAGTGGGGCATCGCTCACTCCCAACCAAAAGGTAAAAGTACCCGTAGTTTGTTGTGCCAAACCACTATTGGCTACTACATCTCCCGAGTTTTCGTGGTATTCAGTTTTGATAGTTACAGGGTTGGCAGGGGTTGATTTATAAATAATGTACTGCGTTATAGGGGTTTCATCGCTATTGCGCACATCGTGTTGGTTTACGGTGTATAGTAGCTGCTCGCTATCGGGGTCGGTAGTGGGGATATAGAATTGGAAGAAAGAGCCTTTGGGGATAGTATAATGACTTTTAATCTTGCTGTGTTCTATGCGAGGAGCTTGAGTAGTGAAAGTCTTGTCGTGAGCTTTTACGGGTACTTTCGTTAATCGTTCCCGTATGCGCTGAATGCTCGAGAGTGAGAAGAAATCACGCGGACTACCATAGCTCATTACCGAAGTACCTCTGTCATACTCCGTCTTTTCACTATCGTAGGCTTCTGAGCCCTTATAGCTACCAAAAGTGTGTCTCCCTCCGAATAAGTGTCCGATTTCGTGAGCTATGACTTCTTTGGTAAGTACTGCTACGGCATCAGCTTTGGTATTAGCCTTATAAACACCTTCAAGATAAGCTAATCCTCTGACTCCTTTTTTTAAGGAAGCGGTATACGCAAGGGAAATCCCCACATCATAACTATTTTCTCCTATAAGTTCGTTGATAATCGTTGTTGAATTATCCTTAACATAATCGGCATTGCGATAGCTTGCAAAAGTCTCTTTATTCTCGTCTTTGATGATGAGACGCTCATCCTTTACTACCTCAAAACGCACTCCCAAATCGCGCAGGTACATCTCGTTCAGGAAAGCCTCGGTATCTGCCCAAAAAGCTTTTACTTTTTGTACGTTTTTCTCTAAGTGTCCTGTGCTGAAGGTGCTATAAGGGATATGCATCGCCAAACGGTATACTCTTAGTGTTTGTGTGTTGGCAATGGTAGGAGCGGTTTCTTCGGCTAATATGGCAGGGCGTGCTGTTGAAGGGCTCGGGTGCGAATGAGGTGTATCGGTAGTGCCACACTCAAATTTTTCATTAGGTAAAAAGACTAATTTCCCTTTTTGCAAACTGATTTCATACGATTTATCTCGGTAATGGAAACTCCCTGATACCGCTTTTGAACCTACTGAAAGGGTTGCTACAAAATTGCCTTCGCAGTAACCTACAAAAGAGCGAATACCCTCAGAAGCAAGAGAGGTTTTGCGCTCCTGCCATTGGATATCAAGTTGTTGTTTTTTAGCAATTTCTTTGAGATAAGTTTCTGCGGTTTGAGCATTCCCAAGGAAACCAATAGCTAATAATATGATTGTGATAATGTTTTTCATTCTTAGTCTTTTAACTGCTCTATAAGCGCTTCTACGATGGTTTTTATAGGCGGAGACATTCTCGGTATAGCAGAGTAAGCTCGTGCGATCAGTTGCAAACGAAGTGTCTTATCCTGAAATTGTTGTCTCCTTGCTTTTATAACTTCTGTAGAAGGCAAAATATTTATATCCCATTGCTGTTCACTCAATGAGAAAGTTACCAAATGATTTTCAGCTTGATAATTGTAAAGATGTATTTTATCTACGGCTTTTTCATTGTACAAATGGTCTAATGAGTGAAGTAAGCCTTCTACGGCTCTATCGTGAGAATTTTTATCTGCCAATCGTCCATATCCTTGAAAATCTTTTTCTTCTTGATAGCGCAAATAAAAACCTAATTCGGTAAAGAGTGCAGGAACGGCAATCGCAAAAGCTTCTACATTAAAACCGTTTTCTCTAAAAGCTAATGCCGTACGCAAAGGTACTTCAGGATTGCGCATAGTCCCCTCTACAATGATATTGTATTTATGGATAATAGCCTCTTGTATGAGTGCTTCTGTAAAAAAGTTAGAGAATATTTGAGTCTCTGTTGAGTATCTCTCAGGATATTTTATAAGCTCATTAGCCTTAGGATGAAACTCTCGGTAAATATCTCCATTTACAAAAAGGAAATCTTTGTCAGGAAATTGTCTTAGGATAGCTTTTGCTAGACCACTCTTTCCTGATGCAGGCTGTCCTCCTAATATAAAGGCAATAGAATTTTCTTGAGATTTTAAACCTGATAAAAGGTCTGTTTTCTCTCTTTCAAAAATATCCTCAATTTTATAGTACTCCATTCATTTGTTTTATTAGCGGACTATAATAATGTACTACTTTATCCATAACAGAAAGCCTTGCCATATCATCAGTGCCATATAGCATTTTTTCTTCCTTTAAATACATTTTAATTTTCTGGTCTAACGCATCCTTCTCTACCAAATTAGTTAAAGTAGATTTTTCCTTAATAGCCCTTACTTTTAATGAGCCTACAATCTGTAATGCTGTATCTAAACTAATAGGTTCTTTCATCATATATCTTTGTTATTTTAATTCAATGAGCATAGGAGTTTTAGCAGATATTTCTAAGGTGCTTGTACTCAGATTGAGTTCTTTCCCCGATATAACATCTTTTCCCTTCAAAAATCCCGCCAAACTCTCGGCAAAGCGGTTGAGGTGGAGCGTTTGGGGTTTATCACTGTTGTTGAGGATAACCATTAGGCTCTCGGTATCGTTGTAGCGGAAATAGACATACACTTCATTTTCAGGAAGGTATTGTTTAGTCTTTCCGTAGTGAATTACGGCTTTATCCTTACGCCAGTTGAAGAGCTTGGCTGTAAAATCGTAATATTTTTTCTGGGTAGCTGTACGCCCAGAGGCTGTGAAAGCATTCTGCGTATCGCCTGCCCAGCCACCAGGGAAATCTTGTCGTATATCGCCATCGCCTTTGCTCTTGTCGCCTGCCATTGCTATCTCACTACCATAATACAATTGCGGAATACCACGCGCCGTTGCCAGCAATGTGATAATCATCTTATAGCCCTCTATCTTAGGATATACGTGATTGATACGTGCCGTATCGTGATTTTCGGCAAAGATAAGTAGGTTGTTGATGTCTTTATACAGAAAATCATTAGTGAAATTGTCGTAGAGTTGTATCATACCTTTGTCCCACGAAGGCGTAGAGCGAAACGCTTCCCCTATCGCATTAAAAAGTGGAAAATCCATCACAGTAGGCAGATAAGTATTATAACTCTGTATAGCACTTATCGGACTGTCCTTTTGCCAATACGACACTTGGGCACTCTGGTTGAGCCACACTTCCCCCATAATATTGAAATGAGGATACTCATCGGTGATGGCTTTTGTCCATTTAGCAATGCCTTCTTTGTCGTTATACGAATAGGTATCTACGCGCAAACCGTCGAGATCGGCGTATTCTATCCACCAAATTGCGTTCTGGGTGAGGTAGTTAAGCACTAATGGATTTGCTTGGTTGAGGTCGGGCATAGAGCGTGCAAACCAACCTTTTTCGCAGTACTTTTTATCCCATTCTGAAGCATTGCTATCCATCTGAGTGCTCATCCTGAAAGTGCTCTGTCCATATCCTGGGAATTGATGCAACCAATCATAGCAAGGTAGGTCTTTCACTATCCAGTGCTGACTGCCCCAGTGGTTAGTCACATAGTCTTTGATGAGCTTCATACCCCGCTTGTGCAGAGCCTTAGACAGCTGTATATATTCCTCATTCGTACCATAGCGAGGGTCTATTTTATAGACATCAGTTTGGGCATAAGTATGGTAAGAATGCTGAGGCTCGTTGTCCTCACATAAGGGCGTACTCCATATAGCCGTAGCGCCTAAAGATTGTATATAATCCAAATGGTCGATAATTCCCTGAATATCTCCCCCATGACGACCATCAGCATCCGAGCGGTTGAGTTTATCAGTAAGTGCAGGGTGTGAATCGTTGTTAGGATTACCATTGGCAAAGCGATCGGGCATAATGAGATAAATCATATCACTGCTATCAAAGCTCTTGCGATAAGCCGACCCCTCTCTGCGCGCTTTTAGTTCATAACTGACGCTCCCCACTTGTTTCTTCTTTTGCCATAGCGAAATGCTATAGTTGCCCGCTTTTTTATCCTTGGTGTCTACGGTTATAAATAGATAATTAGGATTCTCTGTTTTTAGCACATTACTGATAGGTAAGTCGCTTTCCACGCGGTATTGTGCTATATTTTTGCCGTACAATAATATTTGTATTTCAGCATAGTGCATTCCTTCCCACCAAAAAGGTGGTTCTACACGCTCGATTTGAGCGTGAGCATTAAAAAAAGTAAATAGTCCCATAAGGATAATAATGTGTTTCATATTAGTTTTGCCAATTTGGCGATTTAGCAATTTGCTTTATAACTTCTCTTAGTTCTTTTAATTAATCAAAAAAAACAACTACAATTTATTAAAATAAAGTTATTAATTTTATAGAAAAAATATTCTATTTCTTTTAAAAGCTCTCTTAAAGTGATTTCACTTATAATAAAATTAAGAGAGTACAAACTTCTGACTTTAAACATTTTAACAACAAAACCTCTCTTAAAATCTCTCTTAGGCTCTCTTAATGTTAAGCTAAAGTCCAAGAAGGAAAGGTAAAACTACCTATATTTTTTATTCTCTTACTCTTTCTAAGTTCTGTAAGCAAATTTCCTATTTTATTCTTCTTTTGTTTCTCGTCTAAAATATCAGGTAGTTTATCCCAAAGTAATTTATCAATATCCGCCCTACTCATATTGTCGTGATCTTTAATTGCATTGAGTATAAAATCCAAATAATACTGTTTATCCATTCCTTTGTTTTTGGAATAGTCAGCTTTTTGTCCTGTTTTCTGAGATATTTCTTTACAAATAAAAAAGTTAGGTTTTCGTCCTTCTATCAAGTGTTTTTTCTTTAAATATTTTTCTTCTGAAAGAGTAAGTTTCTTGTGTTTCTGAACTTTGTCGAGCATTATTATTTCCTCAAGTGTAAGTTCTTGGTCTTTAGCTAATCGTTGTGCATAATTCACATCCAAAACCTTTCCTATAAGAGTCATTTTTACCTTTCCTCCTGATATATCATATTCAGGCATAGGAAAAAAGCGAGCTCGCTGGTAGTTAAACATCTTTTTGATGCCTCCTCCTACTGTATCTACCATTTTAAGGTTAAACATTGCCCTTGCCAAAAATGGATTGCGATAGGTTTCTTCAGGAGCATCTTCTAACACTACTTTTTCTACACTTTCAGGTATAAAAGCTCCATAATTGCTAAATACAAGGCGATCTTCAAATTCTATAAGGTTGATACGTGCCGCCTTAGTATAATCCTGATGGGCAATACAATTATTTAAAGCCTCTCGTATAGAAAAAGGTTCATATTGAGTTACTTCTGTAGGAAAAATAGTTCCATTTTGCAAATAGCGATATTTCAGATTACGCACTTTAGCAAAGGCTTTTTCTACTGAAAGTAATAATGGCATTTCAAATATTTCATAATCTAAATCCTGATTATCCCGATTTACTAATTTCCAACGAATTTTAATATCTGCAGGACTTAAAAAATGCTCAGCTTCGCTTTCTCCCAATAAAATAAGAGCCGTACGAGTGATTTTTCCCTTAATAGTAAGTTTAGCTTTATTCAAAAAGGTGATATCATCCCATATCTCTACCTCTTTAGCCATATCTGGGTACTTATTCTTAAAGTTATTGCGAGCCAAAGCTATAGCTGTGGGATTTAAATCATTTATAGTAGCTTCTTCTACTACCTCAGCACTCCAATCTTCTAAAAACGATTGTTTTCTGATACGTTCTATTTTTTCGATGTGTAAAGGTACTAATTCCTCACCATTACGGGCGTAGTAATGTCCACCAAAAGCAATAGGAATACCCTTAGGGGCAGCAGGTATCTGAAACATCAGCACTCTTTTACCTTCCTGTTTAAGTTCATAAATTTCAATAAAAGAAATTTGTTCTGTTGTTTTCCTACTGATTTCCCCTTTTACACTTTCTAAACTTTTAGGAGTGCTCCTATATTGCGTTCCTACGATTTGATGTTTTTTATCTTCTACTCCAAAAATAAGCCAACCATATTCTTTTTGTTTCAAATTTGCTTCATTTGATATTGCTGAAAAGTATTTTCCTAATTTAGGCTATCAAAATCATTTTTAGCTTCCTTAAACTCTACTATTTCATTTTCTATACCACTCAATAGGTGTTGAAAAATATCTATTATATCTATATTTTTCATATTTTTTAATCAGTTAGTTGATTTTTATTTTGATGTATTTGCGATTTTTGTTGAGGTTGCCTTGTTGGTCATAATAACATCCACTTGGGTTCATAGAAGCATAGAGATAACCATTTTTGCTGAAAAATATAGGTAGTTCTCCCCAAACATAAGGTTGCCAGCAAGAGATGTTTGCTTCTACTTTAGTTGTCAACTGAAAAAAAGGGGTTTTATTTGTTATTTCATAGAGAGAAATTGCAGCACCATCCATAGGCTGATAACTAAGGCATACTATATATTTATTGTCAGGAGAAAGAAAAGGAATATCTGTTATATTTGTTTTTTTACCTGTACTCTTATCTATGAGAAGACAACCTACAGCTTCATAATATGAAGCATAGACTACATATTGTTGAATAGGATCTATTCTCCCTTTATAACTATAAATAGCCATATCCATATCATTTTCAACTGTTTCATCTTGAGGATCGGCATCTTTTAGTTTTAGCAAAGTATTCTTACAAGGAAATGTGAGAACTCCGTTTTTCTTAGTAATAGAAAGCGTATCTTCAGTGAGAAAGCTATACTTATTTTTTAGTTCGGATAGGTATTCTTCACGAGAAATAAGAGCAACCGAAAAATATTTAGAGAAATTAGAGACCTCTTTATCTATTGCATTTTTGTTGTTTTCCTTAAAAAAAGTATTTGTAGCTTCTAATGACTCTTTGGTTAAAGTAATATCTTCATAAATACCTACATCTTCCTTACGAACAAAAGAAGTTTTATCATCTTCTATTCTATAAAAATTAGCTGACTCTTCAATGGTTTTTATTCTATCACCTAAGAAAAAATGACTCTTTTTATCAACTCCCATTTTATTAGGTTCTGAATAACGATAGGCTCCATTTGTATTAATTACATATAGTTCTTTCTCTATAGGTACAAATTTTTCTGTTTGTTGTTCCTCTACTTGTTGTGTTGTTTCTACTGATGGTGTTGTTACTACTGGTTGTTGTGTTTGAAAGAGTTGGCAACTGTTAGAAAACAATATTACAAAAAATATTAGAAAGTATTTCATTAGTTTTTGTTAAGATTTTTGGCAAAGATAACTGTTTCTTTTTAAATAGCAAAGAGAATATGGGAGTTATGGAAATTGTGAGGTGTGGATTTGTAGATTGCTAATTGTTTTGTAACTTTGCGCTACTAAATTATTTATCACTATGAAAATCGTTATATCACCTGCTAAAACTATTAACGAAACCTCGGCTTTACCTACTGAACGTTACTCAACGGCTATTTTTGCAAAAGAAATCGCTCAAGTACACGCTGCTCTTAAGCCGCTATCTCCCCAAAAACTATCGGATTTGATGGGGATTTCATCTAAACTTGCTGAACTTAACTGGCAGCGCAACCAAACTTTTGCAATGCCTTTTACTCCCGAAAATGCACGTCCGGCACTCTTTGCTTACGATGGCGATGTATATGAGGGGCTTGATGCCTATTCACTTTCTGAAACGCAAATTGACAAACTGCAAGGGAGTTTACGCATCCTCTCTGGACTTTATGGAGTGCTAAAACCATTAGATCTTATCGCTCCTTATCGATTGGAAATGGGCATTAAACTACCTGTAGGAAAGGCGGCAAACCTTTATGCTTTTTGGAAAGAGAAAATCACTCAAGCACTAAATAACGAATTACAAGAAGGCGAATTGTTTATCAATCTCGCCAGTGAAGAATATTTTAAGGCGATTGATACCACAAAGCTAAAAGTGCCCGTGATTACACCTGTCTTCAAAGATTATAAGGGAGATACGCTCAAAATTATTAGTTTTTACGCGAAGAAAGCACGCGGTCGTATGGTACGCTTTTTGGCAGAAAGTGAGATTCACTCAGTAGAAGATTTGAAAGGGTTTAACGCTGATGGTTATGCCTTTGCAAAACAGTTTTCTAAAGGGAATGAGTTAGTTTTCATAAGATAAAAAACTTTGCCAAAGGTTCTGATTGCACGTTGTGCTACAACCTTTGGCAAAGTGTATGATATCAATCATTTTTGGGGAATATTGACAATAGTAAGTCTTCTCAATAATTTATTAGGATCTTCTTTAGCATTTATAGCTCCTATAATCCAAATTTTTGACAATTCTTCTACAATAAGAAAATAAATACCAAAGTATACTAGTATATTGCTCTCATTTTTTTATCAAATTCATCAAAAGCTCTTCCTGCTTGTTCAGGATTTTCTGTAATTTCATCAACTCGTTTCAAAAGCACTTGCAAATACTCATTAGAAGTCTCACTATCCGAAATATTATAGTCAAAATCCATATTTTTTTCTTCTAAAAAAGAAGTTAGCAGTGCTTTTTGAGTTTCATCTTTTGGATATACTAATACACACATAATTATTCTTTTTTGCAAAGGTATAAAAATTAATTGGAAAATCAGCTAATTTGTAAATTAATCACCAGTCCTTCGTTGCCTCGTACGTTGAAAACGGTATTATCATTAAAAATGAGGTATTGCCCTTTGATGCCCATTAGTTTACCACTATAAGTAGGGGTCTGTGATAATTGCAGTGAGCGCACTTGGGTAGGGTATTTTTCTACAGGGAAATGAATGCGTAGGGGAGTGATATCTTCGGTGATGTAGGGCTGTACTTCATTGGGTACAAAATCACGCATTTCTAATTTTACTCGCAATAAATCTACGGGGGTGATTTGGTTGGTGAGCATTTTGCGCCAATTGGTTTTATCGGCTAAATGCTCTTTGAGAGCAACCTCGGCGATGCCTGCTAAATACCGATTGGGCACTTCGGCAAGGATGAGGGCTTCGTGCGCCCCTTGGTCGATCCAGCGGGTTGGGGCTTGTGATTTACGGGTTACTCCTACTTTTACATCGCTAGAATTGGCGAGATATACATAATGCGGTTGCAACTGCACTTGTTGTTCATAGCCTAAATCGCGTTCTTCGATATTGAGGTGTGCTTTGCTGAGTTCGGGGTGCATCACCCAATCGGCGGTTTGAGGAACTTCAAAAAAACACTCTTTACAATAGCCCTGACGAAAGATAGGTTTGTTTTCTCCACAATTCATACACTGAAAACGCACAAATTGGAGAGTTATATCCTTGCCGATGAGTTGGTTCATCAGCACAAAATCACCTTCCATTGGCAAATAATACCGTATGGGGTCAGCCCATTCGGTAAGCATTTTTTGAAGTACTCCTTGGAACATTGTTTTATTTACTATATGTGTTTTAAATCTGCAATGGTTTGAGTAGGATTGGCAGCATTAAACACAAAACTACCCGCTACTAAAGCATCGGCACCTGCTTCTACTAATGCTTTGGCATTCTTTAGACTCACCCCTCCATCTATCTCAATAAGGGGTGAGGCTCCTGCTTGTTCAATAAGCGTTTTGGCTTGTCGCACCTTTTTATAAGTATTTTCTATGAACGACTGACCTCCAAATCCTGGGTTTACACTCATCAGTAAGAGCACATCTACGTCTTGAATAATATCTTCGAGTACACTCACAGGAGTATGCGGATTGAGAGCTACTCCAGCTTTCATACCTTCAGCTTTAATAGCTTGCAAAGTGCGATGCAGGTGTGTACAAGCCTCGTAATGTACGGTGAGGATATCGCTGCCAAGTTTTGCAAAAGTACTGATGTATCGGTCAGGATCTACAATCATCAGGTGGACATCAAGGGGTTTGGTAGCGTGTTTTTGGATCACCGAGAGTACAGGCATACCGTACGAGATGTTAGGCACGAACACGCCGTCCATAATATCAATATGGAACCAATCGGCTTCGCTGGCATTTACCATTTCAATGGCTTGTTGTAGGTTGCCGAAATCGGCAGCTAATAGTGAGGGAGCAAGAATCATATTTTCAATTAACAATTAATAATTAACAAATTTCAATTGACAATTATCCTACACTGCCTTCCAATGAAATTTCTAAAAGTTTTTGAGCTTCTACAGCAAACTCCATAGGTAGTTTGTTGAGTACTTCTTTACCAAAACCATTTACAATGAGCGAAATAGCTTTTTCGGTATCAATACCACGCTGATTGCAATAGAAAATTTGGTCTTCACCAATTTTAGAAGTGGTGGCTTCGTGTTCTATTTGGGCAGTAGGGTTTTTAGCTTCTATATACGGAAAAGTGTGCGCTCCACAGAGGTTGCCCATCAAAAGAGAATCACACTGAGAGAAATTACGCGCGTTTTTGGCATTAGGCACTACTTTTACCAATCCTCGGTAGCTATTTTGTGATTTGCCTGCCGAAATACCTTTAGAAATAATTGTAGATTTGGTGTTATTACCCAAATGTATCATCTTAGTACCTGTATCGGCTTGCTGAAAGTGATTGGTAACGGCAATAGAATAGAATTCACCTATAGAATTATCACCTTTAAGCACTACAGAAGGATATTTCCAAGTGATTGCTGATCCTGTTTCTACTTGCGTCCACGATATTTTAGCATTTTTCTCGGCTAAAGCACGTTTGGTCACAAAATTGTAAACCCCTCCTTTACCGTCTTTATCACCAGGGAACCAGTTTTGTACTGTAGAATATTTAATTTCGCCATTATCCATTGCGATGAGTTCTACTACTGCCGCATGGAGTTGGTTTTCATCGCGTTGAGGAGCTGTACAACCCTCGAGATAAGACACATAAGCGCCTTCGTCTACAATGAGGAGGGTACGTTCAAACTGACCTGTACCTGCCTGATTGATACGGAAATAAGTAGAAAGTTCCATAGGGCAACGCACTCCCTTAGGCACATAGCAGAAAGAGCCATCGGAGAAGACAGCAGAATTGAGAGCAGCATAGAAATTATCGGTTTTAGGCACTACCGTACCAAGGTACTTGCGGACAAGCTCAGGGTGTTTTTGGATAGCTTCGGAAATAGAGCAGAAAATAATACCACGTTCTGCTAAAGTTTTTTGGAAAGTAGTCGCTACCGACACCGAGTCCATTACCACATCCACAGCTACGGCAGGTTTATCTTCCACCCCAGTAAGGCGTTTTTGTTCTTCAAGAGAGATGCCGAGTTTTTGGAAAGTTTCCAAAAGTTGTGGGTCTACCTCATCTAAACTATTGAGTTTAGGCTTTTGTTTAGGAGCAGAATAGTAAGCAATATCTTGAAAATCGGGAGTTTCAAACTTGAGGTTTGCCCAATGAGGAGGCACTTCCATCGCTTGCCATACACGGAAAGCCTCTAAACGCCAATCGGTCATCCATTGAGGTTCGTTTTTCTTTTTAGAGAGGGCAATTACCACCTCTTCATTAAGCCCTTTAGGGAAAGTTTCGGATTCTATATCAGTATAAAATCCGTATTTGTATTCACTGTTTTCTAATTCTTCTTTAAGTTCTTCTTCTGTATATTTAGCCATTTTTAGCAATTAACGATTTACAATTAATAATTAAGTGGGCAAAGATAGTACTTTAAATTAAATCTAAAATACTATCTTTATAATTATTTTCTATCTTAGGTAAAAGATAAGAGATATGATGAAAAAAATCATCACTTAACTAAAGTGTCTAAAAGTTCGTGGACAGCATCGCTATTCCAACGAGCAATTCCTTCTTTTTGAGCGCGTACAAGTCCGTTTTTATCTACGATATAACCTGATGGGATTTTCTCGGGGTCAAAAGGCATTTTCTCACCAATAATGAGGTAGGTTACTTTGAAATGGAAATTGCGTTTTTGCATCATTTCTTCCACTGGTTCAGGTTTCTCATTAGTGATGATATAGAAATCCACTTTATCCTTATAAACATCATAGAGTTTTTCCACTGCATAGAGGTCGGCAATACTAATGCCGCGCCAAGAGGAGAAGAAATATACGAATGAGGGTTTCTTTCCTTCAGTTTGTGAGTAGTTGAACTGCACATCATTGCGATCTTTGAGTTGCCAACTGAAGTCGATTTTTTGAGCTTTATCAGCGGGAATGATGTCTACCGAACTAGCGAAAATTCGTTGTAGCAAAATCTTACTTTCATAACCTAAGGGGGTTACGAAGAAGGAAAGTACAAAAAGGATAAGGAATAGATTGAGTATGGTACGTTTTTTCATATAAACTAAATTATTTTTCTTCTTGAATGATATCTTTATATTCTTCCCAAAAGGCTTCGAACTGCGACATTGATTGATATAGGAACTCCATTGTTTGTTGCCAAGTGGCTTTGTTGTGAATGGTTACGTCTTGCAGTTCTACATATACACAACTAATTTCTTTACCATTTTCTAAGAAGAAATGTTCTTCGAAAATAGCATTAGGGAGGTATTCTTCTTGGAGTATAGTTTTGAGTGACAGCAATTTATTGTAGTACAAACTACGCTTTTCCTCGTCTGGGTCTTCCACAGCGAGGAACACCCGTGCTTTACGGGTATCGAATGAAAACTTAAAACTAAAATCCTTTATTTTAGTGTCATACAACGTCCATTTGCGAGAGAACGATTTACCAAAGGATATCCAGAAGTCTTCGCGTAGTTTTTTTGCTTCAGCTTTGCTATACACTTTTAATTAGGTAACAGGTTATAGGTAACAGGTGATAGACAATAGATGGTGACAGATGATAATAGATTAATTAAAATTTATTTGGGCGGAGAAAGTAAGAGGTGCTCCATCTATTTGCTTGTAAAAAGTAAATTTATAGAAAGTAGAACCATCTTTTTCTAAAATACCATATTTTTGTTCTTCTACATCAAAAGCCAGAAATATATCAGGAGTATTGATTTTTCTAAGCTTGAATTGCAATTCATTTGTTTTTTTATCAAACAACTCATATCCCCAATTCGTGGTTTTAGCATACAGAAATAGAATAAGAGGTTCGCTTATAGGCGCAGCAGTAGTTGTAAGTTCGGGTACTGCGGTTGTTGCTGAGGGAATAGAGGGTTTTGAGGCTACTGAAGGAACTTGATAAGTCGCTTTAAAAGTAGCTAATTCTGTACCTGAAAGAGCATTACGCAAGGCTTCTTGGTAGGATTTCTTAAACTCCTTTTCACGACTTTTACCTATTTGAGAAGTGAAGACTGCTTTATTAGTACAATCGGTGAGGAGAAATTGCACTTTAGAAGTCATCATATTTGATTCGTTCTTCACATCGGCTTTTAGGGCATCACAAGGGTTTTGGATTAGCTCGGCAGGAGCTTCACTTTGCATATACACTTTGAAGCCTTGCTTCTCAAGCAAGAATTTTGTGAGCATATTAAGTTGGTACTGATTGTCTTCTTTTTGGAAAGCATAGCGATTAGGGACAATCACTGTTTGTGCTATGAGAGTTAGTGGTAGTAATGCTACTAAAAATAATATTTTTTTCATTGTTTCTTTTATTTATGGTCAAAATAAAATTAGGTTTATACTAAAAGTCTCCGGTAGATTACACGGATAAAATGGATTACAATGTTTTTTAGAATTTTGGTGCTATGCTTACGATTTTTCGGAGTTTAACGCAAATACAAGTAACCCTATGTGTTATTATTAATACCCATGAAAGGGTGTTATTCTTCGTTATTCTTCATACGAGCTTCGAGTTCGGCTTGGAACTCTTCAATAACGGGCTTCATAGTGCTTTCGGGCAGGTCGGCAATGCGAATGTACATTAGCCCATCTACTGAATTGTTAAACAGCGGGTCTACATTGAAAGCTATCACCTTAGCATTCTGTTTGATGTATTTCTTAATGAGCACTGGTAGGCGCAAGCTACCAGGTTCCAACTCATCGATTATCTTGTCGAATTTATTGAGGTCGGCTTTAGTTTCGTCGAAGATAAAGTCTTTATCTTCATCTTTAAGTTTAACTTTGAACTCTTTTTTTGGGCGAACGTATTGAGCGATATAAGGGTCGTAGAAGTTAGACTTCATGAACTCTATCATCAGGGATTTAGAAAAGTCGGAGAATTGGTTACTAATACTCACGCTACCTAACAAGAAA
The DNA here is from genome assembly GCF_937936315.1 of uncultured Capnocytophaga sp. GTDB lineage: Bacteria > Bacteroidota > Bacteroidia > Flavobacteriales > Flavobacteriaceae > Capnocytophaga. The sequence goes on from NZ_CALGWU010000057.1 coordinate 31,817, forward strand.
GAGTGTTCGGGGTACCGTAGAGTAGTGTGAGCTATTCCTTTCCAGAGCAAAAACAGAGGCATTGGTTTTTGTTGGTATTCTGAAATGATAAAAGCACGCCCCATTTCGATGGTTTTGCTCATCATATCGTAGAGTTCGGGTTCAAAACGGAACAAGTCGTGCGTATAAAAACCTTCGATACCATATTTAGGGAATATTTCGGCTCCTAATCCCATACGATAAGCACCTGCGATTTTCTTAGCTTCATTATCCCAAAGGAAAAGATGGTGATAATAGAGGTCGAATTTATCTACATCAGAAGAAGCGTTAGTACCTTCTCCTACTTCTCGGAATGTAATTTCACGCAATCGTCCTATTTCCTTCATTATATTAGGGATTTCTTGATAAGGAGCCAAGAAAACCTCGTAGTTATTGTTTTTCAGCAGTCGGTAATCCTTTTTAGTGACATTTTCTACTTCTTTTTCTATAAGGTCTTGTTGTATAGGGGCTTCGATTTGTTGTGGATTAGAGGTGTTTTTGTTTGATTTTAACACATTAGTCAAAGGCAAGATTTTCTTATCTTGCTCTAAAGCATTAGCTAAGATATAAGTTTTTTTGCGTAGGAACTCGGTAAAATCGGTTAAATTAGTATGTTCTTCTTGCATTGCTACGGATATAGGTTTACCGATACGTATATAGATAGTACGTTGTTTTTGAGTGAGGAGTTCGGAGGGTAATTTAGCAGTTCTGAGGGTATCACTAAGGCTTGCTAAAAAATAGAATAGTTTGCTATTTTTAGCGTGGAAATAGATAGGGACGATAGGTACTTTGGCTTTTTTAGCTAGCTTCATAGCAGCTTCTTCCCAAGGTTTATCGACCATTAGTTGCCCTTCTTTGGTTACTGATACTTCCCCTGCAGGGAAAAGCCCTAAGGGTTTACCCTCTTTAAGGTGTGCAATAGTATGCTTAAAGCCTACAACGCTAGATTTGATATCCTTACGATCTTCAAACGGATTGACAGGCAAGACATAAGGGGCTAGGGGTTCGATTCGTTGGAGAAGGAAGTTTGCCATAATTTTGAAATCAGGGCGTTTTTCTAAGAGCAATTTGAGGAGCAAAATACCATCAATCCCCCCCAGTGGATGGTTAGAAATCGTGATAAAAGCTCCTTCTTTGGGGATATTTTTAAAATCTTCTTCAGGTATTTCGAATTTTATTTCAAACTCATCTAACAGTTTATTGAGGAAGTCTATGCCTTCAAATTTTTTGGTTCGGTTATAAATAGCATTGAGTTTGGAAAGACGGAGCAACTTCATCAGCGCCCATCCTCCAAAGGTACCCAAGAAGCCAAGTTTATCAATATTAATTGCTTTAGCAACTTCTTTGGGACTTACCAATCCTTTATTTTTTTGCATTCTCATTCGTTATTAAAGTTTTATGATTGTTTTCCTTTCTGCAATTGTTTTATTCTTTTAAGTCGTGACATTACCTCATCGCGATATAAGACTTTGGAAGCCACTTTGCCTACGGTAAGTCCTTGTACTAAGATAGAAAACAATACTACTATATAAGTAATTTGCAACAATGTTTCTTTAAGTCCGTTTTTGTCGGCTGGGATAGAGAGCACTAAAGCGATGGAGACACCTCCACGCACCCCCCCCCATACCATAGTGATAAGTGATCCACGGGAATAGGTAGTTGCTTTGCGCAATATAGTTTTGGCAGGGATATAGATAGCTAAAGCTCGGCCTAAGAGGCAGACGAGAATAGCGACTCCTCCTAAGAGGAATTGCTCGTTTAAGTTATCTATCAGTAGCATCTCAAAACCTATGAATAGGAACAAGATGGCGTTCATAATTTCATCGACGATTGCCCAGAATTTTTCTAGATAATCTTTATTTTCGGCGCTATTAGCTTTTTTACCGACATTACCTACAAAAAGGCCTGCAATTACCATTGCTAAAGGCGAGGATACGTGAGAAGTTTTGGCAATAAGGAATCCCCCCATTACTACAGCTAAAGTGAGCAAGACACTCACGTGATAGTCGTCGGCTTTTTTCATCATTTCGGAAGCTATCCAGCCTAAGAGCACTCCTAAGAAAATTCCTCCTCCTGCTTCTAAAAGGAAGAGCTTGGTAATACCATTGAATGAAGGATCGAAAGTGTGATCGGTAGCCAATTTGAGCACTACAGCAAACATCACTACAGCTACCCCATCATTGAAAAGCGATTCACCAGTAATTTTATTTTCGATGCGTTTAGGCACATTAGCTTGCTTGAGCACTCCCAACACTACAATAGGGTCGGTGGGAGAAATGAGTGTGCCAAAGAGCAAACAATAGAGATAAGGAATTTTAATACCTATCAAAGGTGCTATGTAGTACAGCAGTGCTGATATGAAGAAAGCCGATAGCACTACACTCACTGTTGCATAAGTGAAAATAGGAAGCCGGTGGCTTTTAAGGTCGTTGATATTGATATGGAGTGCTCCTGCAAAGAGGAGGAAGTTAAGCATTGCTCCCATTAAGATTTCGGTAAAATCGAATCCTTGTAATAGGGATTCCAGACGGTGTGCTAAACCTGAGAATATCTCACCACCGAAAAGACGTACGCCTACTGATACCATCATAGCAATCACCATAATCCCTATAGTCATAGGTAGTTTTACGTAGCGCACATTCACGTACGAAAACAAGGCGGCTAAGACAATAATCACTGAAAAAGCGTAGTATAACTCCATATTACTATTTTATTTGTGGGCAAAGGTACGAATAATTTGGAAATTTACAAATTTGCTAATTTGCTAAACGTTTTCGTCGATGTTCAGCGAGTTCGGAGAAATTGTATTGGAGGGCTGGAGTTTGGTCTTCCAATTCACCATTACTAATGGCACGAAGAACTATTTCCTCTATCCAATAGTCTTCTTCAATATTCATAGGGTCATAGCCTTTTTTTAGGGAGAGATCGTAAAGCCAAGCGGTTTTATTATACCAATAGGCATTCCACCCATTGCGGAGTTCTTTTACCAAATCGTAGGCAGTGCGTCCAGTTTGTCGGTGGATAAGTTTGATGAGGATGCGCCCTTGAGAGCGGGAGAGTTTTTTGAGTTCTTCGGTGAAGTGGTCTTCGATATAGCGTTGAGTACGTTTTACATAGACTTTTTTTTGTTGTTTGTTTTGCATAGTATCCATAGTGCGTTCCATGGTATAGAGGCGATCGGCAGCCATTTTAGCATAAGGATAGACTCTTTTGACGCGACTTTTAAGTAGTAAGTAGCGTTTTTGAGCATCGGCATTACCAAAGGAACGCTCTTTGCCAAAAAGGTTTACCTCAGGAAGGTAGATGGTATCGCCTTCGTGAAAATCTTGAGCGGAGAGAAGTGAATAGTGAATAGTGAATAGTGAAAAGAGGAAAAAGGTGATATAGTGTTTCATAATGATTTTATTTTATTAAGGAGGTATGCTATACGCCCGATAACACACTACAAAAATTATTCCAAGTTACTACTCTACTTTTTTCACTATTTATTTTTGATTTTTTATTTTCCTAAAACGGCCATTTTGATAGCTGTGATAGCTGCTTCTACGCCTTTATTGCCAAGTTTACCTCCACTGCGATCGAGAGATTGTTGAAGATTGTTATCGGTGAGGACACAGAAGATTACTGGGACATCACTTTGTGTTGCATTGAGCTGAGCGATACCTTGGGTAACCCCTTGACAAACAAAGTCAAAATGCTTTGTTTCACCTTGTATTACACAGCCTATTACGATGATAGCATCTAATTGCTGAGTATTGATCATTCGCTTAGCAGCATATACCAATTCAAAACTACCTGGCACTTCCCAAAGGAGGATATTGCTATCTATTGCCCCACAATCTTTAAGGGTATTGATAGCACCATTGCGCATTCCGTAAGTTACTTGCTCATTCCACTGAGAAGTAATAATCCCAAAGCGAAGAGCTTTCGCATTTGGGATTGCATTTTTATTGTATTGAGATAAGTTTTTGTTTTCTGTTGCCATAAAAAATGAAAAGTGAATAATGAAAAGTGAATAATACACCTTCCATTATCCACTCAAATTATTATTGACTGATTTTTCCGATAAGAATATCAATAGTACGCGCTTCTTCTGAAGTAGGGAACTCTTCTTTGATACGCTCATAATATTTGAGAGCATCTTCTTTTTTACCTTGTAGAGAAGCTACGATACCTGCTTTTTTGAGGTATAGCGGCGTTACAAAATCGTTGTTGCTATGTTCAAAAGCCTTGATATAATATTTGAGAGCCTCAGCATTGTTTTTTTGTTGGAGGTAAGCATCACCTATATTCCCATAAGCCAAAGCGCCGAAAATATCATCATCAGAATTGAATTCTTTAAGGTGATTGATAGCATTATTGTAGTCACCCAAACGCATATAAGCCATACCCATACCATACTCAGCTAGATTAGCAGCTTTAGTACCACTGTAGTTTTGAGCGATTTGCTTGAAGCCGTATTTACCTTTACCACCTTCTATAGAAACTTTGAAGAGGGAATCTTTGACCTTAGTATCGGTAGCTTGCATAGCTTCATCGAAGAATTGTTGAGCAAAGAAGAATTCGTTGGCAGCTTTCTTTTCGTTAGGAGCTTTCACAAATTGTTGATAGAGCAAATAACCTAATCCTACTACTGCTACTGCAACAAGGACTCCAATAATAATTTTCTGATTTCTTTTTACCCAATCTTCGGTTCGATTAGCGCCTGCATCGAGGGCGTCAAACACCTCGGCGGTGGTACTTTCTTGGTGTAACTGAGCTTCTTGTGCTTCGTCGAGTTGCTCGGTATTTCTGTTTCTATTAGGTCGGTTGTTGTTCTTTTTGTAAGTTGCCATATATAATTTTCAATTAAAGTTCGGCAAAAGTACGACAATTATTTGAATTGACAAAAAAAGTTTTAGTTTTTTAGAGGGATTAGGGAGAAGTTGAGTTTTTTGGATAATGTAGAAGAATTTAGGACAAGGTGAATGAGATGCTTGTAATTACCAACAACTCATTACTAAAATTTGCAAAATTGCTGATTGTTTTTTACTTTTGCAGCTTATCATTAAAAATAAAACTATGAGTACAAAATCTGAAAACCCTAATGCTTATTTTGGAAAATTCGGTGGGCAATATGTACCTGAGCACGCTATCACCGCTCTTAATATAGTAGAAAAAGCCTATCTTGAGGCTAAATCTGACCCTAATTTTCAGGCAGAATTAAACGATTTACTAAAAAACTATGTAGGCAGACCTTCCCCTCTATATCACGCTAAAAATTTAAGCGTTCTTTACGGACATAACATTTACCTAAAACGCGAAGATCTGAACCATACTGGAGCCCATAAAATCAATAATTCATTAGGACAAGCCTTGCTTGCCAAACGTATGGGTAAGAAGAAAATAATGGCTGAAACAGGGGCTGGACAACATGGAGTGGCTACAGCTACAGCAGCAGCTCTTTTAGGGTTAGAATGTGACATCTATATGGGGGCAGAAGATATTGAACGCCAAAAACTAAACGTTTTCCGTATGCAACTTTTAGGTGCAAGAGTGGTAGCTATTCACGATGGCCTCAAAACATTAGTGGACGCTACTACCGCAGCTATTGAATCGTGGTTGAAAGAACTCGACACTACTTTTTATGTGATAGGATCGGTAGTGGGGCCTCACCCCTACCCTATGATGGTAAAAGATTTTCAATCGGTGATAGGGAGAGAGTGCAAAGAACAGTTGGATATTTTAGGAGTTCACGCTGATCACGTGATTGCTTGCGTAGGCGGAGGCAGCAATGCTATAGGTGTTTTTTCAGGTTTTATAGAAGACAATTCTACGCGTTTGCACGGTGTAGAAGCAGCAGGTGAAGGTATTGATACCGATAAGCACGCTGCTACCCTTACCTTAGGCAAGGAAGGAATTATTCACGGAATGAAAACTTACGTATTACAAGACGAAAAAGGCGAGATTAGTCCGGTATATTCTATATCAGCAGGCTTAGATTACCCAGGCGTAGGTCCTGAACTCGCTCATCTTCATGAAACTGGCAGAGTGAGTTACGCAGCTATCACTGATAAAGAAGCATTAGATGCTTTAGTACGTCTTAGCCGCAAAGAAGGCATTATTCCAGCTATTGAAAGTGCACACGCTTTAGCTTACTTAGAAAAACTTTGCGCTAAACTTCCTGTTGAACCTAAACAGACCATCGTAGTGAATGTATCGGGTAGAGGGGATAAAGATATGCATACTGTATTTTCTATATTGAATAGTTAGATTTTTTTTATTTTTTTCAACTTTACAAACTTTGTTAAAGATCGTAGCCCAAAAGACTATTAAGTTTTTAACAAAGTTTTTTTATTTCTAAGCTCTATTATTTTCTTCTTAACTTATTGATTACTTACGCTTTTCTTAAAGATAGATTTTTTAGTAAAGAAAAACGTACAATAGGTAAAGAGTACTTTGTTAATCATTTCTTAATTTTGACCCGAAAGAAAAACTTTAAATTTTTGTATAATGAAAAATATCATTAGTATTTGTCTTATTTTGTTGTTCAGTTTTCCTATGCTGGCACAAAAAATAACCATTACAGGGGTTGTTACCGATGAAAACCAACAACCTCTTCCTGGTGCAACGGTAGTAGTAGAACCCGGGCACACAGGTGCGGCTACTGATTTGGATGGACATTTTTCCTTGAATGTGCTTCCCAGCGATAAAATCGTAGTGAGCTATATAGGGTATCATCCAAAAACTATAGCCGTAGGGAAAACACGTACCTTTAAAGTAAGTCTCTCGCCTGAAGTAACTCAAATGGACGAGGTGGTAATTGTGGGGTACGGTACGCAGCGCAAAAGCGATATTTCTACAGCTGTAGCTTCGGTAAAAATGGCAGATATCGCCCAAAGCAGTCCGTCGCAAGTATTACAAGCCTTGCAAGGTAAAGTGAGTGGAGTGCAAATCATCTCATCTGATGGTTCAGCTACTAGTGGGCTCACATTTAGGATTCGCGGGGTAAACTCCATTACAGGAGGAACACAACCTCTCTTTGTTATTGATGGGGTACCTATGCCTACCCAAAGGGTAACTAATACCAATGAAGATATAGCTATCAACCCTTTACTCGGTTTAAATCCTAATGACATTGAGTCGATGGAAATCCTCAAAGATGCAGCTGCGGCTGCTATCTACGGATCTAATGGGTCTAATGGTGTGGTACTTATCACTACCAAAAAAGGTAAGGAACTCGCCAAACCAAAATTTAACTTCAGTTATGCAAGTTCTATTGAAATGATGCCTAATATCCCTTTGAAGGTACTCAGTGCTGAAGATTACGCTCATAAAATGCTCAATTATGCTACTTGGGACAACCCACAAGTTATTAACTTTTGGCAACGAATGATTGCAGGTGAGCAATGGAATAATCCAGCTGTAAAAGATTGGCTCAAAGAGGTAACCCAAACAGGCACTAAAAACGAAGTAAATGGTAGCATTACAGGAGGTAGTAACCAAACCCGTTATATGCTTTCAATTGGTTATCTTAACCAAGAAGGCCTCATCAAACGTTCTGCTTTCAACCGCTTTACTTCACGCCTTAACCTCTCACAGAAGATTAACGACAAAATGGATGCTGGAATCAACCTCTCATACGCCGTTTCTAAAGATAAAAACCCTGTGAGCGATTGGTCTCAAAACGGAGTGGTGCTTAAAGCTTTACAAACTTCGCCCTTCTTGCTATATCCTGGTTTTTCTACTCTAATGAGCTACCCTAATATCCGTACAATGAGCCCCAAAGTAGCAGTAGACCAAGTAGATATCAATACTAAATACAACGAGCTCAACGCCAATGTATACCTTAGTTATCAGCTACTCAAAGATTTGAGCTTTAACACTAGCGCTTCTTACCGTTTACACACTATTGGTCAAGATCGTTTTTGGGGGCCTGACACTTGGTTTGGACAATCGGAACGCGGACGTATGGAACTCTCTAACCGCAATGAAAACAGCTGGGTATACGAAGCTCGCTTACAATATTCTAAAAGCCTCAACAAACACTATTTTTCTATAATGGGCGCTTTTGAAGCTAATAAATATTGGACAGACTTCACTTATAATAAGTCTACCAACTTTGAAGATACTAAACAAGGCATTTGGGGTATCAACCAAGGACTAGTAACTTATACACCATTGTACACTTATGATGGCAACCAATTAGTATCGTACATCAGTAGAGCTACTTATAGTTATAATAACAAATATGTACTCAATGCTTCTTTGCGTGCTGATGGATCTTCTAAATTTGGTAAAAACAACAAATACGGCTACTTCCCAGCCATTTCTTTAGCTTGGAATGCACACGAAGAAAATTTTATCAAAAAAATAGAATCTATTTCGAACTTGCGTTTGCGCGGTAGTTTTGGTATGACTGGTAACAACCAAATCCCTTCTTACCAATCTTTAGCTCAACTCGCTAAAAACAAAGTAGTTTTAGACGGCAACAGAGTAGAAATTGGGCGCTATATCAGTAATATCGCTAACGACAACCTTAAATGGGAAAATCAAAAACAATACAATATAGGTTTAGATTTGTCCTTCCTCAAAAATCGTTATACACTTTCTACTGAATTGTATTACAAACGCATAGACGATATGCTTTTAGAAGTAAACATCCCTTCTACTTCAGGGTTTCAAAAAGCGTGGAAAAATGCTGGTTCAATGGAAAACAAAGGTTTAGAAGTGAGCCTTAATGCACAATGGTTGCGTGAAGGTAATTTCAAATGGACGACTGATTTCAATATTTCTTTCTACCGAAACAAAATCCTTTTATTAGACGAAGGTCAGTATCAACAATTCTATGATCGTGGCATCAACTCTAAAATCAAAAGTGATGTTCTCTTACGTGTAGGTATGCCAGTAGGTATCTACTATGGTTATGTAGCCGATGGCGTATTCCACAACCAAAACGAAGTGGATAATGCTCAACCAGGCCCTAACGTAGCCTTAGGAGGATTGCGAGTAAAAGATATCAACCACGATGGGGTAATCGACACCAATGACCGTATGCCTGTAGCCGATGTAAATCCATTGCATACAGGTGGTATAGGCAATACTTTCTCATATAAAGGATTTGAGCTCTACACTTTCTTGCGTTGGTCATATGGTAACGATGTAGTAAATGGTAATGCTTATTACCTCACAGGTACTAAAAACATCGACAATATTACACAAAATGTTTACAATAACGTATGGTCACCTCAGCAACCTGATCGTAACTTCCCACTCTTTGGAGGTGGTTTCTGGGCTGAAAACGCTTTCCGAAGCGACTTGGTTGAAGATGGTTCTTTCTTGCGTTTGCAAACTGTAAGCCTCAGCTACAACTTGCCTAAAGAAGTACTAGAACCTTATAAACTCAACAAATTGCGAGTAGGAGTAACAGGTACTAACCTAGCCCTTTGGACACGCTACTCAGGATTTGACCCCGAAGCTAACACTGGCTATGGCACCATAGTACGCTTAGCTCCAGGGCTCGATATGAGTCCATACCCACGACCTACCTCGCTTTTGTTCTCAGTTGAAGTTGGCTTTTAAAAAAATATAGATTATGAAATTACATATTACAACCTTTATAGCAATAGGGATGAGCCTAGGATTAAGCAGTTGTGCCAAATTCCTTGAAGAAGATCCCAAGAGTACCCTTACTTCCGAATTTTTCTATGAAAATGAATTGGATGCTCGCCAAGCAATGAATGGTACCTATCGTTATCTTACCGATGTGTACATTACAGGACACCATTCCAAACAAATCAGTACTGACCTTACCAAACGTGCCGATTGGGATGAAGGAGGAGGACTACGTAACTACAAGTTCGGAGCTGACAACGATTATATTACTCAAATGTGGCAACAACACTATGCCGCTATTAAAAACTGCAACTCAGTAATCGATAATGTAACTGAACATCAAGGTCGCATCAACAATTGGGAACGCTATGTAGCTGAAGCTCGTGGCGTGCGCGCTTTCTTGTATTTCAACTTAGTACGTTGGTTTGGCGATGTGCCTTTAGTGCTAAAAGAAACTAAGTCACTCAACGACCTCAAAGTATCTCGTACTCCACAAAAGCAAGTGTTTGAGCAAATTATAGCCGACTTTACTTATGCAATGGCACACGTAGCCGAAAAAGGCGATACGGCTAATGGTTACCAATACGGACGTATTACCAAAGATGCTTGCCGTGGGTTCTTAGCTAAAGTGCATTTGTGGCTTGCCTCAGTAGCACAACGCGACGGGCGTGAACTCCTCGGTTCAGCTACTGATAACTACACCAAAGCAATGAATTACGCCAAAGAAGTCATACAAGGCGGTCGCTATCAATTAGTAGAATACTATCCCGATGTATTCAATGCCAAAACCAAAGTAAATGAAGCCCCAAAAGAAGTCATTTGGTGTGTACAAGGACTTACAGGTGACGATACAGGAACCCTCACCGGTATGGTCTTCGGAGTGAGAGGTAGTGAAAACTTAGGAGGTTCTTGGGATAATATTTCTAGCTCCGATTATCACCGTATGATTTATGAACCCTCCGATTCTATACGCCGTTTATGGAACTGCCCACGTGTGCAAGTACTCGACAATGGTAAATTATGGGGATGGGATTATAAAATCTATTGGGATACTCGTGCTGACCAAAAGCTAAGTGCTGCCTCTGAGAACGACAACTGGGTAATGTGGAGCATCGGTAAATTCCGCCGTTTCCCATTAGCCGATGCCTCTTCGTACAACTACAAAAACTTTGGTATGGATGAACCTTTGCTTCGCTTTGCCGATGTACTCCTCATTTATGCTGAAGCCTATAACGAGGTAAACCATTCACCTGGTGCTTACACCCCCTCATCTTCTTTAGCAATGAATGGCACTAACGTACAAAGTGCTTACGATGCAGTAAACTTAGTGCGAAAACGCGCTCGCATTTCTAACAAAGCTGGCGGACGAGTAGTACATCGCGATGTATTGCCTCGTGACTTAGATAAAACCCATATCAACGATGTAAACACCGTAGTCCCCGATTGGAAAACATCTTCTTATGGCTATGATTATGCAGGTACTGCTATGTGGGCAGCCAAACATTACAGCGATGATTATACCGCTTTCCGCACTGAAATATTGAACGAACGTGCCCGTGAACTCGTAGGAGAAACCACCGATCGTTGGTGCGACCTTGTACGCCGTGGCATCTTAGTAGATGCCTTCCAAAACTGGCGTATCTACAATCCTTTTATCAGCGGTGAAGAACGCCGTATTCCAGCACCTGCTGCGCCTGAGAATATTCGCTCTTATCACCAATTGTTACCTATTCCACTCAGCGAATTAGACACAAATAAGAATTTAACTCAAAACCCTGGCTATTAATTTGATAATTGGCAAATGAAAACGGCACAAAACTTAGGAAAAGCTTTCTACTTTGCCTAAGTTGAAAAACAAATAACAATTTAACACATAAACAAATGAAAGCACATATATTACTCATTAGTGGGTTGCTTCTCTCAACTTTGGGCGCTTGTACTAAGGACAATCCCGAAGAGGTAGACCTATCTGTAACAGCCGATAAAACCCAAGTAAGGGTAGGCGACCCCGTAACTTTTACAATTCATCACAATGTAAATGCTTTGGCTATCTACACCGGTGATGAAGGACACGATTACCTAAAGAGTATAGACAATGTACTCAAAGGAAAGTCTTCTCAGGAGTTGCAAGGCAAAAACTATCGCCCTACCGACCCCGATGTGATACCTTACAAAATAGATTTCTCCTCTACACAAGTAGGAAGTACCACTTTAGCTGATGGTGCTTTTGAAGTACGAAATGCCAATAGTGGCGCTAACTTAGTAGGCAGCCAAGCCGAAATAGTAACTGATGCTACGATAGGTAAAAATGTAGTAAAAGTGGATGCCCAACACCCCAATTGGTGGTATGAAGGGTTACGACTCAATGTAAACACTAAAGTAGGAAATAATAAAAAAATGACCCTGCGTATGAAGTTTGCTTCTACTACCTTAAAAAGTGCTGATGACCAAAGTCTACACCCCGAAGAAACAAAATTCCCCATCGTAATACGTTTAGGAGGTATAGCCGAAGGTGATACTGCTGTTACTTTTGACGGTAGCACCGTTTGGGACCTATATGTAGAACCAAAAACCGAATATACCGATTACACTTTTGATATCAGTCGTGTAATAAACGCTTGGGAAAATGCTGTAAACAAAAAAATGGCTACACTTTCCTATATCCAAATCCTATTCACTACGGTAGGTGCTGGCATTGGTTATATAGGCGATTATTTTGTTGAATCGGCTAACTTCGGAGCTATTGATTATAAGGCTTTCGATACAGGAAAAGGCATTACTATCACCGATAATTCTGGGGTAACCAAATACACTCACAAGTATGACAAAACAGGTACTTATGAGGTTGTGGTAGTAGGCAGTAGCAGTGGTTTTAAAAGCTATTCCAAAGATGGCTACAAAACTGATGTAGGTGCTGTAAGTGCTAATGAGTACAAGTACAACAACGAATATCGCACTATTAAAATCACTGTAACACCGTAATAATTACAAATGACGAGTTACGAATAACAATTGTGTTAATTATTAATTGTTAATTGTCAATTGTTTAATATTTTTGCGCTCTAAATGAAAAATGAAACTGACAAATGAATAGATTGATAAAGCTCTTGCGAATCCTGCTACTGTGGCATTTTTTCTTTTCTCTCTCTTTCACAGAAAGTTTGATGGTGAGACTACAAGCACAAGAAACTTTCCTTTTCCACCATCTTACGCGCAATGAAGGCTTGTTACACGACAACGTTACTTGCATTGCTCAGGATTCGTTGGGCTTTATTTGGTTAGGCACGCATCGCGGTCTCAACCGTTTTGATGGCTATTCACTTGATGCCTATAAGTATGAAAAAGACCCTATCAACTCGGTGTACTACAACCGTATGTACAGCTTGCAACCTATGGGGCGTTACCTTTGGGTAGCTACCGAAGCAGGAGTTGCTTGCTTTGATATACACCTCAAACAGTTTGTCAATTTCAAAATAGACGACCCTCTTGATTTGGCTTTCTATACCAAAGTAAAACTCTTACAAAAAGGCACAAACAATGAACTTTGGCTTTTGAGTGAAAACCAAATTAGGCGTGCTAAGGTAGTGTGGAATCAACACGAGAAGGTACTTACGCTGAAAACATTGCCTATTGGCTCTGTCTCACAACTCACTACTTCGCAACTCAATCCACAAATAGCGGTGAGCGAGAAAGGAGAAGTGTGGCTTTCAGGTTTTCCTTGGTTATCGGCTTACGTTCCTGAAAAAGGCACACTAAAAGCCCTACCCGAAAAGGTGAACAACATAGGTTCGGGTATCGTAAAGATGCTCTATACCGATGGTTATTTATGGGTGATTTACCGTGATAGTTTGGTGAAATACGCTTGTAATTCTAACAACACCTATACTATAGTTGCTAAAAAAGAATTTGCTTTAAATGAACATCTGCTTTCACTGGATGTGGGTAGCCAATACGTGTGGGTAGTGAATGAAGAGAGTATCTTTCAGTTAGATAAAAACACGCTCAACCTGCTAAAAACACATAGCCATTCACCTTCCAATCCGTATTCAGCAAGTAATCATATCAATAGTGTGTTCTTAGACAAGGATAGCAATTTGTGGGTATCAGCTTGGTCTAATGGCGTATCCTACAGCAGCACACGCGATGCGTTCTTCAAAACAGTATGGATAAAACCCCAAAGTAAAGTAGGGTCGGAATTTGTGAGTACAATGCACTACGCCCCCGATGGTTATGTGTATATAGGCAATAAGTTTGGAGGGGTTATTCGTTTTGATACCCGCAAACAACAATTAGAAGAACCTTATTGCAATGCTCCCGAACTTTCACCTAACGTCACGAGTATTCAGAGCGATAAAGCACATTTGTACGTATCGGTTCGCGAACGTGTATTTGTGATTGATAAACAGAGTAGACGCATCATCAGTTCTTTTCAACCGCAGTGTAAAGATTATATTTTTGATATCAAACTCGATTCCTTTCAACGTTTGTGGATTACCACCTATTCTGGTTTAGAATGCTTTGAGGAGCGAAATGGGCAATGGCAAAATATCTATGTCTTTACCGAAGCAACCCCCGAACCTCGTAGGTTATCTACTAACAAGCTACACAAAATATATGTGGATAAAGCCAAAAATGAATTGGTGATAACCTCAGCAATGGGATTAAACAGATTGCAACTTAATGCCAAAGGTGAAGTAGTGCGTGTGCTCAAATACGCTGCCGATACTCAAACCTCTCACAGCCTCAGTAGCAATTATCTTTGGGCAATTGATAAAGACAAAGATACTTATTGGATAGGCACTATGGGCAGCGGGCTCAACAAGGTTATCTTCACCGATAACGCCAACGGAACTCCCTCCTATACTGCCGAACATTACGGCATAGATGAAGGGGCTACCTCTAATGATATCGAAAGTGTAGAAGTAGATGCTTTTGGCAATGTGTGGTGTGGAGGTTTCTATTTGAGTTTCTTTGATACAAAGCTAAAACGTTTTGCAGCTTTCAACAATAGCGATGGCTTGCAAGGACATAGTTTTGGTACAGCTTCCTCTTGCAAAGATGCTGAAGGGAATTTGTACTTTGGAGGCTCTCACGGCTTTAACTATTTCAAACCACAAGCGCAAATACCTGTATCAGCTAAACTGAAAGCACATTTTAGTAGGTTTGAGAATAATGGGAAGGTTGTCAATTCGGCTATAGAGTTTACTAACACTCTGACTATAGGCTATCCTAACAACAACTTTTCAGTTTATTTTACAACACTTTCCTACAAAGCGCCTCAGCACCTGCGTTATCGCTACAAACTCGAAGATTACGACACCGATTGGCACTATATCGCTGCAAATACCGAAGTACCTCACGCTACCTATCAAAAGCTGCCTTATGGCACGTATAAACTATTAGTGGAGGTAGGCGATTGGCAACAGTGGAGCGGAGCGCAAACCGAACTTATAGTGGTGTCTAAACCGCCTTTTTGGCTCACGTGGTGGGCGTATTTGTTGTACGCAATCATTTTAGTTTCATTGCTATTTATAGGATTTCGTTACTTTTTGCGATGGACACAAATGAAGCATACCATAGCTGTACAAGAGGAAAAAGAACGCCATAAAGAAGAACTTATGCAAATGAAAATGCAGTTCTTTACTGATGTTTCTCACGAGTTCCGCACTCCTCTTACCCTTATGAGCCACGCAGTAACCGAAATGGAAGAGGAAATGCCTACCAATAAGTATGTACATACTCTCAAACGCAATACGGGTAAGCTCAGCAATATGGTGAACGAACTCCTTGAAATACACCGTATGGATGTATACACCCCTCAGTTGAAGGCTAATTACATTTCAGTAAATAGCTATGTACAATCCATCTACAACGAGTTTAAGGAGTGGGCAAACCAAGTGGCGATAACACTGCAATTAACACTGCCTGAACAAGAAGTGAAGTTGTGGTTAGACGAGAAATATTTTAGTAAGATTCTTTCTAATATTCTCTCCAATGCCATTAAGTACTCCAATGCGAACAGCACTATAAAGCTATCAGTATCAGTGGGTAACTTAAACGAAGTTACACCGCTCTACAAGAATACTTTTGAGAACACTACACGCACCTTAGCTGGCAAACAACTCATCGTGAAAGTAGAAGACGAGGGGGTAGGACTTGAAAAAGAAGCCTTGCCCGAAATCTTTGAACGTTTTCACCGTGTAGAGGGACAAGGGCAGAAAAGAGTGGGCTCAGGCATCGGACTTTCTTTGGTAAAATCATTAGTTGAAGCGCATCGCGGCGGGATTATCATTAGCAGTAAGCCTAATGTAGGTACCGAAGTGATCATCACTTTCCCTATGGACGATAGTTACTTATTGCCCGAACAGAAATTGCAGGACAGTGCTTTTCAGCTAAAAGAATACTTATCGGACTATGCCGTTGAGTATGAGCATCTAAACGATGAAGAAGATGAAATTGTAAATTTACCTCAGGAAGATAAACCTACCTTGCTTTTAGTAGACGACAATCACGAGGTACTGATGATTCTCAAAAACATCTTTATCAAAGAGTACAACATCATTCTCGCCTCCGATGGCGAACAAGCGATTGAGAAGTGCAACCAGCATTTTCCTAATTTGGTCATATCGGATGTGATGATGCCTAAAATTGATGGCTTTGAGCTCTGTGCTATCTTGAAAAAGAACCTGCAAACTTGCTTTATCCCTGTGATATTGCTCACTGCAAAATCGCAAATAGAGTCGCAAATAGAAGGAATTGAGTTAGGTGCTGATGCCTACCTTACGAAACCTTTTGATGTGAAACTACTCAAAACCAATGTGCGCAACTTGCTCAACAAGAGCAAACAGCACACTCCTATTGAGAATATCCGTCAGAAGGTGATTGATAAAAAACAACAAGAACAATTAGACAAGCTCACTCACTTAGTAGTGACCAATATGCAAAACCCACATTTCTCGGTAGATAACCTCTGCCTTGAACTCGGCATGAACCGCACTAAGTTGTACAGCTTTGCCAAACAAGCTACCGAGCTTACCTTGGCGAACTACATTCGCAAAATACGCTTAGACAAAGCTGCCGAACTGCTCAAAACTACCGATAAACTTATCAGTGAAGTGTGTTACGAAGTAGGAATCGATAGTCCGTCATATTTCACAAGAGCTTTTAAAGAACAATTTGGGGTATCACCCTCAGAATTTATTTCAGGTAAGAGATAAGAGGTAAAATAGATACCTAACACCTGACACCTAAAAACTAACGACTAATGAAAAGAATATTTGCTTTTGTTACTTTGTGCAGTTCGCTATGGGCGAGCGCACAACAGCCCACTGAAATCACCCTACTACCCAATGAACAATGGTGGGGTGGCTTTACGGGCGTAGGCAAAGAGATGCCTTACCAGCCATCGGAACGCATTTACAACTTGCGCACCGAGAATTTTAATAACCAATCGGTGCCCTTTCTGTACTCTAATCAAGGGCGTTACATCACTTCGGAGGCTCCTTTTGCTTACCAATTTAAAGAAGGAAAGATACTTATCACGCCTTCACGGGCTGAGGTGAGTTGCCACACAGCTGGCACTACCCTCAAAAGTGCTTATCAGGCAGTGAGTAAACAATACTTTCCGCCTTCTGGGGTAATCCCCCCCGAAGTGTTCTTTACCAAACCGCAATACAACACTTGGATAGAACTTATTTACAATCAGAATGAAAAGGACGTTTTAGCCTACGCCAAAGCCATTCTGGATAACGGAATGCCAACGGGAGTAATAATGATTGATGACAACTGGCAAAAAGACTATGGCGTATGGCAATTTCGTCCGGATAAGTTTCCTACCCCTAAGGAAATGATAAACCAGCTCCACCAAATGGGTTTCAAAGTGATGGTATGGGTATGTCCATTTGTATCACCCGATAGCCAAGAGTACCGTTTTTTGCGTGACAAAGGTTATTTAGTAAAGAAAAAAGGAGCTGACACCCCTGCTATCCTCGATTGGTGGAACGGACTTAGTGCTTGCTACGACCTCAGCAATCCCGAAGCCTTTACTTACTTTGTGAATATGCTCAAAGACCTACAAAAAGAATACGGCATCGATGGATTTAAGTTTGATGCCGGTGACCCCGAGCGTTATTTGGCAGAAAATGTAGAAGTTTTCGACAAAAAATCTTACGATACTGAACAGACCTATCTCTGGGGTAAATTAGGCTTGGAATTCCCTTACAACGAGTTCCGCGCTTGCTGGAAATTAGGCGGACAGGCTTTGGTACAGCGTTTGGGGGACAAGAGTTACTCTTGGGGTGGTGTCGCCCGTTTAGTCCCCGATATGATAGCCGCAGGGCTCAATGGTTATGCATTCTCCTGCCCCGATATGATAGGCGGAGGGGAATATGGCAGTTTCTTGAATGTAGACCCTACTAAGTTCAATCAGAAGCTCATCGTGCGCTCTTGCCAAATACATTCGATGATGCCTATGATGCAATTCTCAGTAGCTCCTTGGCGCATTCTCTCGAAAGAAAATTTGGCTATCTGCATCAAATACGCCAAATGGCACGAACAATTAGGTGACTATATCATAGTCGAAGCCAAAAAATCGGCACAAACAGGAGAACCTATTGTCCGCAGTATGGAGTACGCTTTTCCTCATCAGGGTTTTGCTAATTGCAAAGACCAATATATGCTGGGCGATAAGTATTTAGTAGCCCCCGTAATGACCGAAAGCGATGTTCGCACAGTAAAACTCCCCAAAGGCACTTGGCAGGATGAACAAGGCAAAAAGTACAAAGGAGGCAAACAGTACACGCTAAAAGTACCTTTAGAGCGATTACCTTATTTTGTAAAGATAAAGTAATAAATATAATAGCGCTTTGATAACCAATGTAAGGGCGTTTTGCAAACGCCCTTACAAAAGATAACTTTATTAAAAATTTAACAATATGAAAAAATGCTTTTTAACGTTATGCGCTTTATTAGCAGTGTCTATCTCTTGTCAAAGCAAAGAAGACACCTCTAATAATGGGGAAGGCACGCAGTCTTCTACCACCCAATCGCAAACCACCCAACCCTTACCTCCTAATACCCAACTCACTCAAATAGTGAATTACCAGCCTACTAATGACATATTCTTAAACCCCGAAAGAGGTTTTTTAACTCACCAAGATCAAAAAAGTGATAGCTGGCAATTAAATGCCAATTGGGTAAGAGAAAAAAGAGAAAAAGAGGGACTTAGCCTTGTACTCACCATCTATTATATGAATGAGTTTCGTGAACAACCTATTTCAGAAAGTTATCTCAATCGCATCCGCAATAATATGCGTGCCATTCGTGAAGGAGGTAGTAAGGTAGTGTTGCGTTTTGCCTATTCGTATGATGAGAACGACTACAATAAAGGCAAAGGAGATGCTTCTTGGCAGTGGACAGAAAAACATCTCAATCAATTAGCCCCTATCATCAAAGAAAATGCTGATATTATAGCTGTGTGGGAATCTGGATTTGTAGGCGTATGGGGTGAATGGTATTACACAAATCATTACACCTTTAAACCTGCCGATAACGCCCAAGCGTATGAACCGCGCAAGAAGGTATTAGCCAAAGAATTGAGCATTTTGCCTAAGGATAGAATGGTAAGTGTACGTTACCCAAAAGCTAAACTCTACACTCAAAACATAGGCGTAGGGAACGCTCTAACAGCACAAACGGCTTTTAGTGGTAGCGACCTATCTCGTATAGGTTTTCACAACGATTGTTTCCTCGCCGATGACGACGATACTGGCACCTATCATCACATACAAGAGCATCGCAATTATGTAGCCAATGAAACTCAATACGTAGTAATGGGGGGCGAAACCTGCCGTCCAGCATCAGGCTACTCTTCTTATGCTGAGTGTAGTAACGCCCTAAAAGATATGGCTACCTACCATTGGAGCTACCTCAACCAAGACTATTATGAGGGGATTCTAAACCTCTGGAAAAACAAATGTATGGACGATATCAAAAGGCGTCTCGGTTATCGCTTTGTGCTTACTGAGGGAAAATTTAATGATAATATCAAAGTAGGAGGAAAATTACAACTGCAATTGAAGATTAAAAATGAAGGTTTTGCAGCGCCTTTCAATCCGCGCGATGTACAGATAATCCTCACAAAAAAAGGAACTGGCGAAAAACATATTTTCAAAGTAAATACCGACCCTCGCCGTTGGGCAGCAGGCAGCACTACCGAAGTAGGTGCAGAGATAACCCTTCCTAAAAATCTTACCGCAGGAGACTACAACGTTTATCTCAACCTCCCCGACCCCTACAAGAGCCTATCCACTCGCCCTGAATATAGTATCCGTTTAGCTAATAAAGAAGTATGGGAACCCCAAACTGGCTACAACAAGATTCACACAATAAAGATTAGGAATTAGAAATTAGCAGTTAGAAATTAATAATTAGTCGTCAAACAAATCAAATTACTTCGGTTTGTTTGACGACTAATTTTTCCAATCACCAAATTGGTTAATTGACAAATTATTTATACCTTTGCCCAAAAAAGAACAATAATGAAAAAAATAATCACACTTTTTGCTATAACTACAACTTTTAGTTCTTGTAGTTTCTTTTCTAATGCAGCCAAAGAAGCTGCCAATACTACCGAAGAAATCGCTAATAAAACCGCTACTAAAGCAGGTGAAATTATGGGAAGTACAGCACGTTCTTTCGGCGATGGTATAGGAGAAGGCATTGACAAATCAGGTAATTCAAGACTAAAACTTTCTGAAACTCTCACCCAACGCGGCTTAAAATTAGGTCATCACACCGTTAGTGATGAAAATGGTAACGACAATAAACTTTCTCTCTACCTCATTTTCGAAAAAGACTTTGAAGGTAGCGTAATGGTAAAAGTATTTAACAAACAAAACATAGAAATTGGGCGCGTAAAACAACAAATAAAAGGAAAAAAAGACAATGCCGCTTATTTTGACTTTGTATTCGACCCTCGTACTAATATCGACCCTAAATACACTATAATCATAGAATAAAACATTATCTCTTACCTCTTAGCTCTTACCTAAATAAAATGAATACTGTAGATCAATATAACAAAGTAATTGAACAATGCCGCAGCCTCTTTACTAACAAAATGAAAGACTATGGCAGTGCGTGGCGTATATTGCGACTCCCCTCTCTCACCGACCAGATTTTCATCAAAGCACAACGCATTCGCGGACTGCAAGAAAACGCTGTACACAAAATAGACGAGGACGAAACTACCGAGTTTATAGGCATTATCAACTATGCTCTAATGGCGCTCATTCAAATAGATAAAGGCATCGCCTCTCAACCCGACCTCAGTTTGGAGGAAGCTACAGCCCTCTACGATGCCAAAGTAGTAGAAGCTCGCACCCTAATGGAAGCTAAAAACCACGATTATGGCGAAGTATGGCGTGAAATGCGCGTGAGTTCTCTCACCGATATCATCCTCCAAAAACTCTTACGCGTGAAACAAATTGAAGATAACCAAGGCAAAACACTCGTAAGCGAAGGTATTGCAGCTAACTATCAAGATATAGTAAATTACGCTGTATTCGCCCTCATCCATTTAACAACTAACACCTAAACAAATGGAAACCAAAATATCTGTAATAGGCGGGGGAAGCTGGGCTACAGCACTCGTCAAAATCCTTACTGCCAATATCGACCAAGTGTGTTGGTATATGCGCAATGAACAAGCTATCGAGCACATCAAAGCAACCAAACACAACCCTAACTACCTCAGCGATGTACATTTGAACATCAACAAGCTACACCTCACTAACGATATCAACGAGGCGGTAGCTTTTAGCGATTATATCGTCTTCTCTATCCCTTCAGCTTTCTTAAGTGATGAATTAGAAAAACTCTCCGAACCACTATCTAATAAAAATATTTTTTCTGCTATCAAAGGTATTGAACCTAAAAGCGGACTCATCGTAGGTGAGTATTTCAACAAAATACATCACGTACCTTATGCACAGATAGGTATCATTGCAGGTCCTTGTCACGCCGAAGAGGTAGCCCTCGAACGTTTATCGTACCTCACTATTGCTTGTTTGGACGAGGAAAAAGCACGCTTTATGGCTGAAGCAATGAAACGCCATTATGTGAAGACTAAAATATCCGACGATGTGGTAGGTATTGAGTACGCAGCTATGCTCAAAAATATCTATGCCCTTGCTGCCGGTATTGCACACGGATTGGGCTATGGCGATAACTTCCAAAGCGTACTGATGAGCAACGCCATTCGCGAGATGCGACGCTATATCAAGCATATTTACAAAATCAAACGCAATATCAACAACTCCGCTTATCTCGGTGATTTACTCGTAACCGCCTACTCGCTTTTCAGTCGCAATCGTATGTTCGGCACGATGATAGGCAAAGGCTATACCGTAAAGAGTACAATGGCTGAAATGAATATGGTAGCCGAAGGTTATTACGCCACCAAAAGCGCCTATCTCATCAACAAAAATCAAGAAAAACCAAGCCGTACCCCCATACTCAATGCCGTCTACAAAGTATTATACGAGGGCAAAAGAGCGAGTATAGTGTTCTCAGAACTCACCGGAGAATTGGATTAGTTTCCTCCCCTGCCCCACCAAAGGAGGGGAGTTCACGTGAGAAAATCATTGTTAAACTTTTATTTATCCCCTTAAATCCTTTTTATGGATTTGTCCCCCTCTCTTTTGGAGAGGGGAACGGGGTGAGGATTATTATGTTCACAGGAATTATAGAAGAAATAGGTAAAATCGTACGAATAGAACGCGAACAAGCGAATCTGCATTTATACGTGAAAAGTTCGTTTACTAATGAACTAAAAATAGACCAAAGTGTTGCCCACAATGGGGTATGCCTCACCGTAGTAGCTATCGATGGCGATGTATACCAAGTTACCGCTATTGCCGAAACCCTTGCCAAAACCCACTTAGGCAGTTTGCAAGTAGGCGATGCAGTAAACTTAGAGCGTGGTATGCTCCTCAACACCCGCTTAGACGGACATATCGTACAAGGTCACATCGACCAAACAGGCACTTGTAGTGCCATCCAAGAGGAAGCCGGTAGCACCCGCTTTACTTTTGAGTACGACCCTTCTACGGGTAATGTAGTAATAGAAAAAGGCTCTATCACTGTGAATGGTGTAAGCCTCACTGTAGTCGATGCCACTCGTGATAGTTTTAGTGTAGCAGTAATCCCTTATACTTTAGCGCATACCAATCTACAACATTTACAAATAGGTAGCATTGTAAATTTAGAATTCGATGTAATTGGTAAATATGTCGCCCGACTTATGCAACGATAAGTCGTTGTAAAATAAGAGAACGCACTTCTTCTCGCAAAGCGTCTTTATCGTCAAGAGTTTTGCCTTGGGTAGAAATAGGCGGTAGTACATCCACTCGCATTGTGCCTATACTGCCCGCAAAAAAGCGGAAAGGAAAGCGTTTTTTAGTGTCGTAGAACACCATTGGCACTATGGGGATTTGGCACTGTATAGCAATGCGAAAAGCTCCGTCCTTAAAACTATCAAGTACAATACTCTCATCATCGGGGACGCCTCCTTCAGGAAAAATACAGATACTCAAACCTGCTTTTATGCGCTCCATAGCTTGGGTGTAGACCTCTCTCCTACTCTGCGGACTCTTTCTATCCACCATTATTGCCACACGCTTGTAGAAATAACCAAACAAAGGCAGTTTAGAGAGTTCTTTCTTTCCTACAAACACAAATGGATTTTTACTGCAATACAACATTAGCATAATATCCATCATACTGTAATGATTGGCAACCAACATATAACTATGATGATCATTAGGTATTGTATATTCGCGTTTCACTTTAGGGAAAAAGCCCATTGCATAGAGGATAGGTGTTGCCCAGAGGTGTCGCATCACCCAGTACAAGGCGCGATAGCACCTTTTATGAGCAGTAAGGACGAGCAATAAAGGTAACAGTATCAGTATAATAGAGGCTACAAGTACATAAAACCAAGACTTCCAAAGTAGCCAAAAAGTGTATTTCAAAAATTTCATTTTTCTTATCTTCAAGGGGGCAAAGATAACGCAAATATTTATAAACAACAATTTATAAAAAAGGCTATCCATTTGTTTCCGGATAGCCTTTTTAGTTTTTTATATTGATTTGTTATTAATAACCAGAATTTTGGTCTTGAGATGTAAGACTTGGGTTTGAGCTAAACGCATCTTCAGGGATAGGCAATTGCCAACGATAATCACCTGCAGGAAGAGTTACCCAACCTGCTGCTGGAGGGGTACCTGTACCATCAGCGAGAGCTCCTTTAGTAGCATTTCGTTGTATAGGAAGTCCAAGTCTTTTTAAAGTAAAGAAACGATCTCCTTCAAATGCTAATTCTAAACGACGCTCCAAAAGTATTGCGTCTAACAATGCTGTACCTGTTTCATTACCGCTTGTAAAACTTGAATAGCGTTGTGATCTCACCGCATCAAGGTCGGCTAAGGCTTGGGATGCATTTCCTAATCTGTAATTTGCTTCTGCTCTTGTTAAATAAACTTCTTCCAATCGGATGTATTTACCATCTACTACATTGGCAGCTCCTCCATCTCTACCTATATATTTAGAAACGGTGTTATATAGTCCAGAATCATAAGGATCAGTAGAAATAGTAGTTGATTTGCGGATATCTGTATTCTGATACAATTGGTACAAATCGTACGAACAAACAAATTCAGCTTTATTTTGTCCACTTGTTTTTTGACCATAAGCAGAACCTATTTGTATTCTCTCTTTTTCAGTGAAAAGAATACGGAAAAGTACATTTTTAGTATAAGTATCTTTCCATACATTAGCAAACTGGTCACGAGGAGCAATATTAAATGAACCATCAGCTATTGCTGCATCAGCGTGTTCTTTAGCTTTCTGATAGTTTCCATAATAGAGATACACTCTTGAAAGAATAGCTTGAACTGCTGTTTTATTTAGTTGTCCGTTCTTTTTGCTATCATCCATTAGGGTAAGAGCAGTTTCTAAATCGGATATAATTTCCTTATAGGTATTATCCACCGTAGTTCCATAACGGCGAGGTTTACCTTCTGGGTCAAAACTTTTCAAATAAGCTATTCCCATACTTTGTTTAGCATCTGCTGACTGTGTAGGGATTTTGCAATATACGCGTGCTACATCAAAATGACCAATAGCTCTAAGAGCTAAGGCTTCTCCTTTTATAGCATTTTTTACAGCATCGGTAGCCTGTTTTAGGTTATCGAGATTATCCAAAATGTTGTTGGCTCTACTTACAAGAAGGTAGCCTCTTTTATAGATATTATAGCCATTCTCGGTTTTATTGTAGCGCATTTCATACAAGGTACGAAAAGTTCCTCTACCTTTAAAGTTATAGGTAAGATTATCCGAAAGGATATCTGGGCATATAAAAAGCCCTCCGCTATTGTGATAGTAGCCATAATTTTGGAAACTTGTATACACACCTTTTAAGGCGGTTTGAGCTCCTTCAACAGTAGAGAAAAGTTTCTCTGATTCTATCCCATCATAAGGTTCACGGTCTAAATCACAAGCTGTAAATAATGTAACGAGTGATAATAAAAGTCCTATTTTTTTATATATTTTTTTCATTGTCATACAATTTAGAAAGTTAAGTCAACACCCATTGAGAAAGTACGCAAGGTAGGATAAGAGTATAGATATACTTCTCCTGAAATAAATTCTTGATTTTCTTTTAATTGCGATTCAGCAGCCCCTATAGATACTTCAGGGTCTCCTTCAAATTTTGTCCAAGTGTACAAATTTTGTCCTTGTACAAAGATACGCAATCCTAAACCATTTACGGCGTCTTTAGGGAAAGTGTAACCGAGTGATAAAGTTCTGAATCGCAAATATGAACCATCTTGCAAAAATCTATCAGATGATTGATTAAAACTTGCGTCTAAGCGTGGCAATTTGTTATCTCCTGGATTTTTCCAATAATCCAAGGCGTCTTTTCTTTGATTCATATTTACATTAGCCCCATCACTGAGCAAATCTTGGGCAACTTGGTTGTAAATATAGTTACCTAATTTAAATGAAAAATCAGCATTTAAATCTATGCCTTTATAGACAAAAGAAGTGTTAAAACCTCCAAATTGTTTTGCAAAAGGACTTTTTCCTGACAATATGAACTGACTAGCGTCTTTGTATTTATTAGTTGTTGTTAGTTCACCTGTTTCATTGCCATTTCTATCGTATAGTTTTTGGTAATAAAGTGCATCACCATTTGCGGGATCTACTCCTGCATAACGTTTCATATAATACACAAAAGGTAGTTCACCCACTTTTAGCATACTTGAATTACCCACAGTTAAGTCATTTCTACCTTCACCTAAACTTTCTATATTATAGTTCATAAAGGTAATGTTAGCTCCTAAATTCCATTTAAAATTAGGAGTTTTTATCACATCTCCACTCACTGAAAGCTCAATACCTGAATTTTTCATATTACCTGTATTCACATATTGAGTATAGCCTCCTCCTTCCCAAGAGTGAGGTATTTCAAACAAGAAGTCTTCACGAGTGTTAGTAAAATAACTACCTGTTACTGTCAATCTATTGCTAAAAGCTGCCAATTCTGCTCCTACATTGAAAGATTTTTGTGTTTCCCAAGTAAGGTTAGGGTTAGCGATACTACTTTTCAATATAGCAGCTGGCAAATCTCCATAAGAAGTTGATTTATAATAACCTTTAGCTGCATAGTTAGGAATATCCCAGTTACCTGTAGTACCATAAGAAGCAGTTAATTTAGCGCGATTGAGCCATTTTACATTTTCCATAAAATCTTCTTTGGCAATATCCCAACCAGCTCCTACACTCCAGAAGGTTCCATAACGATTGTTTTTCCCAAAGCGTGAAGCTCCATCTCTACGCACTGATCCTGAAAAGCTATATTTTTCATTGTAATCATAGTTTAGGGCAGCTGCAACTGAGAACATTGCACTTTCGGATTTCTTAGTTTCTACATCTTCTGGTTTAGCACCATTATCTTGAGTAGTTAAGAACTTAGACATATATCCTTTACTATTTAGATAATAGTAGTGATAGTAATTATCAGTATATTCACTAAATAAGGTAGCATTAACATTGTGCTTGCCAAATGACTTTAAGTAAGTCAATTGGTTGAGCCAAGTATAATTATATGTATCTCTTCCTGAATCGGCTTTAGAACCAGGGGCTGACTTGCTTCCTACTATTTGGTCTAATATAGAACCTGGCTGAACGTAGTATTCTTTTTTGTAACGTTTATAGTTAGCCGAATAACGTGTAGTGAAAGTAAGTGCAGGAGTTATCTCATAACTTGCAAAAGCACTCGCTAAAAGCTGAGTTGTTCTTATTTCTTCTGGTAGCGTTTTGAGGGCTTCTATAATAGAAAGTACTTGTGAACCTGTTTCATATTCATATTCTCCCGTTTGCTGATTTTTTACAAAATGACCATTGTCATCGCGTTTGTAAACATTTTCGTATGGATTATACCAATACATTGCTGCAAAAGGGTTCTGTTGGTTATATCTATCACGAGGTTCATCGGTTTTAGTTTGTGCTAAGCTTGAAGTAAAACCAAATTTCACTTTATCTGCTAGCTTTGTATTGAGATTCAAACGAGCAGTATAGCGATTAAAACCATCTAAGTATTTCAATATACCTGTATTTTTATCCCAACCCCCTGATATAAAATAGTTAGTTTCTCCTGATGCTCCTGAAGCTGAAAGCATGTGTGAGGTAATAAAGGTTGTTTTCAAAACATTCTTTTTCCAATCATTATCATAACTGATGAGTTTTGCTTTCTTACCAGCTGTTCTTCTATAAGTATTTGAATCTACAGCTTCTTCATAACGTATTTTTTCTTCAGCATTCATCATTTCAAAAGGATCAGGAGCTTTGTCTCCAAAACCTGTGCGAGCTGTATAAGTGAACTTTGTACGTCCTTTTTTACCTTGTTTGGTAGTAATCACCACTACCCCATTAGCTCCACGTGAACCATAAATAGCAGTTGCTGAAGCATCTTTTAGTACCGACATTGATTCTATATCATTCGGGTTTAGAATATTCATATCATCTTTGTCTACAAACACTCCATCTACTACGTATAATGGTTGTGATTTATCTCCTCCTTTCACATTCAATGAAACAGCACCACGTACTTTCATATAAGCCGTTTGTCCTGGTTTACCATTCAAAGCTGTAACGTCTACCCCCACAGCCTTACCTTGTAGCATATTATCTACAGAGGTAGATGGGTTTAACTTACTTAAATTTTCAGAACCAATAGTAGTAACACCAGCCGATACAGCATCCTTTTTAGTTTGCATATACCCTGTGAGTACCACTTCATCAATTACTACAGCTTCTTCTTGTAGTACCACATCAATACGATTTGAAGTACCAACTTTGTGACTTTGGGTCTTCATTCCTAAAAATGAGAACTCTAAAGTCTTACCTGGTGCCGCCTTGATACTATAACGACCTTCCATATCAGTTTGTGTACCGTGGTTTTCTCCTTTTACTACTACGGCTACACCCAACATTTCTAAGCCGTTGGCATCACGCACCGTTCCTGTAATCGTCCTTTCTTGTGCAGTAGCGACTGCGGAAAAGAAAAGAACGAATAAAAACACGTAAAATAGTTTTTTCTTCATCGCTATTAATTTTATAGTTTAACACCGCAAAGTTATAGAATAATTTTACACGAAAACAAGTTTTTACAGATTTTTTTTTGCATACATAAAAATATCTTAGAAAAAAGATGCTTTTTGACTTATTTTCAATTTAAACTAATATTTCACCTAAAATATTGAAATATTCTCATCAAAATAGATTTTTTATTGAAAATATCTCATTTTTTTAGCTAATTATTTGCCATATCATTATATTTATATAAAGATAAGCTAAATCATTCATTTTCAATAATATAAATAATATATATACTGTTATAAATGTTTTTTATAACAAGCTAAAATCGCTACCATTCTCTAAAACTTTAACATTGTTTAACATTTATGTAAAATGTAAAATCTCTCGTTGTAAGTGATATTTTACAACGAGAGACTTATGTTTTATTGAAAATAATTCGTTAAAAAACGAAATCTATTACGAAAAACCTAACCACAATCCCCAAGGAATTCTAGAAAGTAATAGCACTAAAGCTATACCATAGAACAAGGCTATTTTGCCAAACATCTGGCGAGCTTCGGTCTGTTTTTTGAGTTTTACCCAACCAACAGTGATGAGCACAATGGCAATGATATTCATCAAAGGGTGTTCTAACAACAGAAGGCGCAATAAGGAGTCTTTCATTACTACCTTAGCCCCTTCACCCCACATCTGCAAACGAGGCGTTGTAACATATACTAACAAACCTAACAGCATTTGTATATGTGAAAATACTAAGGCAAACAAACTTAAACGGAGGTCTTTTACCTCAAAGTATTTTTTATGTTTAAAATAACCGATAAGTGCATTAACCACCGCTGCAATAAGCACAGCTAATACTATATAAGCAGTGAATGAGTGTAATTGTTTAATTAGTTGATACATAAAGCTTTCTTTTAAAATTAGGGTGCAAAAATACAAATCTTTTTCAAACATAGTGGTATATTAGTCTATTTTTTGTACTTTTGCGCTGAAATACAGTGATTAGTAACTTTCACTTTTCACTCTTAACTTTTTCATTATAATGACAGACCAAGTATTTGCCCTACACGTGGCAACCCGCAACAATCTTTTAACTTATTTGGAGAATGTAACTCCTGAACAATTGGCACAAATCCCCTCAGGATTTCACAATAGCATCTGGTGGAATATCGCCCATTGTGTAGCTACACAACAAATTCTATGTTACAGACTATCAGGGGTTAAACCTGTAGTTTCAGATGATTTTATAGATACTTACAAAAAAGGTACTCACCCCGATGGACATATCCCTACCGCTGATGAAATTCAAGAATTGCGCAGCCTGCTCATCAGCACTCAAAAACAACTACAAGCTGACTATGAGTGTGGGGTATTCTCTAACTTCACCCCTTATACTACCAGCTATGGCTATACACTCACTTGTATAGAAGACGCTATACACTTCAACAACACTCACGAGGGTATGCACCTTGGAGTGGTAATCGCTTTAAACTACTTTGCTAAATGATAGAAGATAAAACGCCACACCGCACCTCATTAGCCGATTTGGGTGAGTTTGGACTCATCGACCGCCTAACAGAAGGGTTTGAAAACCACAATCCGTCTACTCTCAAAGGCGTAGGCGATGATGCGGCGGTAATGGATTTTAAAGATAAAAAAACAGTTGTCTCTACCGACCTACTCATTGAAGGCGTTCATTTTGACCTCAGCTATGTACCACTAAAACACTTGGGGTACAAAGCGGTATCGGTGAATGTATCGGATATTTATGCAATGAATGCTACCGCTACCCAAATAACGGTATCAATAGCGGTATCTAATCGCTTTCCGTTGGAAGCCTTAGAAGAACTCTACGCAGGTATCCGCTTAGCGTGTGATCGTTACAAAGTAGACTTGGTAGGGGGCGACACGACCTCCTCCACACGCGGGCTTATCATCTCGGTAACAGCTATAGGTGAAGCTAATGAAGAGGACTTGGTATACCGCAATGGGGCGCTACCTAATGACCTTGTAGTACTCACAGGTGATATAGGAGGTGCTTATATGGGCTTACAGATATTGGAGCGCGAAAAAGCTGTCTTTCAGGTAAATCCAAACTCTCAACCCGATATAGAGATGTATTCCTACATTCTGGAACGCCAGCTCAAACCCGAAGCCCGCAAGGATATTCCGCCACTGCTCAAAGAATTAGCTATAAAACCTACTGCGATGATGGATGTGAGTGATGGCTTATCGTCAGAGCTCTTGCACATTTGCAAGCAATCGGGAGTAGGTTGTAGGTTATATGAAGACAAAATACCTCTTGACCCACAAGTGATTAGTACTTGTGAGGAGTTCAATTTGGATAGCACCACCATAGCCCTAAGTGGCGGTGAAGACTACGAATTGCTCTTTACTATTGCCCAAGCCGATTACGACAAAATTAAAGGCAATCCTAATTTTAGTGTAATAGGTTACATCACTGATAAGGAGGAGGGTGTAAACCTCGTTACTCGTGCAGGACAGTTCATCCCTATCATAGCGAGAGGGTGGAATGCATTGAGCAATGAATAATTGACAATTAATAATTTAACAATATATGAAAAGAAGATCATTTTTTAAAAATGGGGCTTTAGCGGCTTTAGGAGGATTGGTATTACCTTCCTTTGATTTACAAGCCCAAACCCTTGGAGAAGCCCATAAAAACAAACGCACTAAAAACATCATCTTTATGGTGAGTGATGGTATGAGTTTCGGCACTTTGGTAATGGCTGATCTCTATCTCAAACGCAAATTCGGTCGCCCTTCTAACTGGATGGGACTATACGAACAGAACCTCGCTCAACGCGCCGTAATGGATATGGCATCGGCGAGTTCGGTAGTAACCGATTCATCAGCAGCAAGTTCATCTTGGGGCGGTGGCGTACGTGTAAAGAACGGTAGCCTTAATATCAGTCCAGATGGCAAAGAGAATATGCCTATCTTGCAAAAGTTCAAAAAAGCAGGCAAGAAAGTAGGTTGCGTTACTACTGTAATGGTAAACCACGCTACTCCAGCAGGATTCTGTACGTGGAGCAAAAGTCGTAATGCTATGGATGAGATTGCCCTCAACTACACCGAATTAGGTTTTGATGTGATGTTAGGTGGCGGTAGTAAATACTTCGACCCTGCCCATCGCAAGGACAAAAAAGACCTCTTTGCTGTTCTCAAAAAGAAAGGTTATACAGTAGCTCGCACACGCAGTGAAATGCAGAAAGCCCCTACTAATAAACCCCTCTATGGACTTTTTGCTGAGGAGGCTCTCCCCTACTCTATCGATCGCGCGCAAAACAGTGAAGAACAAGCTAAATCGCCTACCCTTGCCGAGATGACCGCCAAGGCTATCGATCAGCTAAAAAATCACCCTAACGGCTTTGTAATGCAAGTGGAAGGAGGTAAAGTAGACTGGGCAGCACACGCCAACGATATAGGAGCTTTGCTCTACGACCAAGTAGCTTTTGACGAGGCTGTGGGGGTAGCGCTTGATTTTGCAAAAGCCGATGGCAATACCCTTGTGGTAATTACTTCCGACCACGGTAATGCTAACCCTGGACTCATCTATGGCAAAGAGTGTAATGACAATTTTGACAGATTGCAAAACTTCACCCATTCTAACGATTGGATATTGCAACAAATTAATCCTAATGACTCTATAGCTAAAGTACGTGAACACGTAGCTCAATACTGCGGTGGAATGAACATCAACGAAGAGCAAGCTAAAGAATTATTAGCTTATTACGCTAAAACCGAAAGAAAAGAAGATGGTTTGTACAACTACAAACACCTCCCTTACCGATTGTTTGCTGAAATACAAAAAGCTCATACCTCAGTAGGTTGGATTAGTATGGATCACTCATCCGATTATACTGAATTGGGAATGTATGGACCTGGTAGCGAGCGTCTAAAACCTTTTATGCGCAATACCGATATGCACAATTTCTTATTGGATGTAGCAGAGGTTAGAGTTTAGGAGTTAGTAAGTAGAAATTAGAGAGTGAAAAGTTTTCAGTTTCAGAAACTCGTTACTTTTATAGGCATATTGCTCTTCATCGTAAAGTTGATAGCGTGGTACATTACCAATTCTAATGCTATCTTTTCCGATACGATGGAGAGCATTGTGAATATCATTGCCGCTTTTATGGGGCTCTATTCACTATACCTTTGCAACAAACCTCGTGATACCGACCACCCTTACGGACACGGCAAAGTAGAATTTGTCACCGCTGGTATTGAGGGAATACTCATCGCTATCGCTGGGATACTTATCCTCATCGAAGCCTTTTCATCACTTATAAAAGGAATACAACTTGATAAATTAGGTTGGGGAATAGCCCTTTTTGGGTCTACCGCCATAGTGAATTACGCTATGGGGTATATCTCTTACCAAAAAGGGAAAAGAGAGAACTCTTTAGTGCTAATGAGTGCAGGCAAACACTTGCAATCGGATACTTTTGCTACTTCGGCTATTGTGTTGAGTTTGGTGTTGGTTCACTTTACCGGTTGGCTATGGCTCGACCCTCTAATTGCTATTGGCTTTGGTACTTATATCATAGTGATAGGTTGGAAGATTGTGCGCAAAGCCCTCAGTGGTATTATGGACGAGCGAGATGAAGCCCTTTTTACTGAGATTGTAAATATATTGCAGGCTAATCGCAAAAACGAGTGGATAGACATTCACAATATGCGTATTCAGCAGTTTGGGGCTCACTTGCACATCGATGCCCATATCACACTGCCTTACTACTATTCGCTAAAAGAAGCTCACCAAGAGATGGAAAATGTGATTCATCTGTTAGTAAAAAAAGTAAATAGAACTATAGAATTCAACTTTCACTTAGACTATTGCAAACCTTTTTCGTGTGAAATTTGCGCTATTGATTGCCCTTTTAGGCAAAATCCTTTTGTGCAAACTATACAATGGGATGTGAAAAACATAGCGAGCATAGCAAAACACAGACACAAGTAAAAGTGAAAAATATATTATATAAGATGAAGAAAATACTATTTTTAACAGGATTAGCATTGAGTACGCTACTCAGCGCTCAAGAGTCTCCTAAGGAAGTTAAAACAACTGTAGATGCTGTAACAGTATTTACTAATGGAGCACAAATCACCCGCAAGAAAACAATTATGCTACCCAAAGGAGTTACTGAACTAAAATTCACTGACCTTTCTCCTTTCATTGCTCCAGAAAGTGTGAATGTAAAAGCAGTGCAAGGGGTTACTATCCTATCGGTAAGTCACAAAATCAATTTTTTAGACAAACTAAAACCTACTCCAGAAGTAGAAACTCTTACCAAGGAAATAGAACGCATAGAAAAACTGATTGAATCCGAACAAACTTATTTAGAAATTGTAAAAGACAATCTTGATCTCTTACAAAAGAACAAAGAACTCAGCGGTAAAAATGCTCCTATCCAACTCACTAACCTACAACAAGTAGCCGATTATTACAACAAGCGCCTCACCGAATTGAAATTTGAGGAGAACACACGAATAGCAAAATTAGAACAACTCACTGAACAACTCCGAAAACTACAAAATCAAAAGCAAATTGTATTAGGAAAAACCAACACTGAAAAGGGAGAAATCTACGTGAAAGTAAGTGCCGAAAGCGCTAAAAACTACCCTTTTGAAGTGCAATACATCGTAGATAATGCCCACTGGACTCCCTCCTACGACCTCCGTGCAACCGATATTACTCAGCCTATCAATCTCATCTACAAAGCCAATGTACAACAAGACACCAAAGAGGATTGGGACAATGTAAAACTCACCTTTTCATCTGCCGATCCTAACCTTTCAGGCGAAGCTCCCACCCTGCAAACCTATTTTTTAAGCTATGGCAGTAGCGACCCCAACCTTGTGAGAAAACCTAAAGCATTTGGCAGTAATTTGAGAGCTATCAACGGATTGATACAAGGCGTAGTAGTAGATGAAAAAGGAGAGCCTATCCCAGGTGTTGTAGTGATTGTAAAAGGAACGACTATGGGCACCAGCACCGATTTTGACGGTAAGTTTACCCTCAATAGCCCAAACGATTTACAAGGTAAAAACTTAGAAATATCTTTTATCGGCTATAAAACTGTAACTATACCTGCACAAAAAGTGATGACTGTAAGACTGCAAGAAGAAACTCAACAATTAGAAGAGGTTGTTGTAGTAGGATATGGTAGACACAGAAAAGCCTATACAGGAAGTAATCGAAAAGATAAATTAGAAGGCAAATTAGCTGGAGCACAAGAAAAAAAGAACGAAATACCACAGGCTGACCTTATTCCTGTAAACTCTTCTGATATTCAAACCAACGTACAATTTGAGATTGCAACTCCTTACACAGTAAAATCTGACAACCAAACATATACAGTAGATATGCAATCTTTTAAAGTTGCTGCTGACTATAAGTACTACATCGTTCCTAAAGTAGAGCAAACCGCTTACTTGATAGGTTATGTAACCAATTGGCAACAGTATAACCTATTGGAAGGAGAAGCTAATATCTTTTTTGAAGATACTTTTGTAGGTAAAACCAATATACAACCCCTGCAAACTGCCGATACTCTTAAACTCTCCTTAGGACAAGACAAGAAAGTATCAGTTACCCGTGAAAAAATAAAACAATTTGCCTCTCGACAGTTTATGGGTAGTAAGAAAGAAGATACTCGCTTGTACAAAACTATTATCCGCAACAACAAACAGCAATCTATCTATCTGATGGTATTAGACCAGTTACCTATTCCTACCCTTAAAGAAATTGAAGTAAATGCACTAAAAACCTCAGATGGCAAATACAATAAAGAAACAGGAGAACTCAAATGGGAGTTTGCTCTCAAACCCTCTGAAAAGAAAGAAATAGAGGTAGAATTTTCCGTAAAATATCCTAAAAACAGAACAATTTGGTTAGAATGATATACCTCTAACCAAAGAAATAACCATAGTATTTTTGGCTATTTGTGATATATTTAATACTTTTGCCGTGAAATACTGCTTACAATAAACGATATGATAGTTACTTTCTTTTCAGAAAACCTATGGTTTACGGCTTTTTGTGTGTGCTTCCTTTCATTAGGTGCTGCCTACTTATCTTTGCCAAGTGTCATTTATGTCGTGAAGCAAAAAAACTTGATGGACAACCCTAATGCGCGTAGCTCTCACAAAGAAAAAACTCCAACTTTAGGAGGACTTTCCTTTTTTGTAAGTTTGATTTTTACCTTGTTTTTACTTCGTCCGTTTGATAGTGACAGCGTAGGAATTAATATTCTATCAGGGGTTGGGGTATTGTTTTTCGTAGGTTTAAAAGATGACCTAACAGGCGTAAACCCCAGTACTAAAATCATTGGTCAAATTATTGCTACTCTTATTCTGTTCTTTGGTTCAGGACTTAAAATCACCACATTAAACAATTTCTTAGGTATTACCGATATTCCTTATTGGTTTTCTATACTCATCAGCTGTGCTATAGTGATGGCTATTGTCAATTCTTACAATCTTATTGATGGTATCAATGGTTCGGCAGCAATGGTAGGTATTGTGATTTTTTCGGCTTTTGCCTATGTGTTCTATGATGCCGAAATGAACTTCTATTTCTTGCTATCATTGTTGAGTATCAGTTTTCTATTGGCTTTTTTGCGCTATAATCTATCGGCTAAAAAGCGGGTATTTATGGGCGATACAGGCTCTATGATTGTAGGTTTCCTTATTGCTGTGTTGGCTATCAAATTCTTTTCACTCAATACAGAACTATTAGAAAGCGCTGTTATCACGCCTTCTAACAAGGTATGGGTATTGCTTTCTATCATCTTTATTCCATTTTTTGATACTACTCGTGTGTTCACTACCCGCTTGTTACGCCACGGACAACCTTTTAAAGCCGACCGCAGTCATATTCACCACGTGATGATAGACTATATGAAACTATCGCACTCACAAGCAAGCTTGCTATTAGCCGCTATCAACCTAAGTGTATTTATCACTATTTTATCA
The DNA here is from genome assembly GCF_937936315.1 of uncultured Capnocytophaga sp. Lineage (GTDB taxonomy): Bacteria > Bacteroidota > Bacteroidia > Flavobacteriales > Flavobacteriaceae > Capnocytophaga. The sequence continues at coordinate 68,093 of NZ_CALGWU010000057.1, forward strand.
CTAAACACCTCTCTTTCTCCTCTCTATTTAGGAATTGTTTTAGGAGTTATTTTTATAGGATTGGCAGGACTTCTCTTTTATGTAAACAGAAGCTATCACATCCGTAAGAAGAAACAAAAAATAAGACATATTGTGAATGAAATTATAAAAAAGAAATAATTTTTTTCGTATCTTTGCGCCCTATCTCATAAGAAATGCTCAAACAGAATTTACAACTTAAACTCTCACAGAAACTTTCACCTCAGCAAATACAGCTGATGAAACTCGTGCAACTCCCCACTCTTGCCTTTGAACAGCGCGTAAAACAAGAGTTGGAAGAAAACCCCGCCTTAGAATCGGGGCGCGAAGAAGATGCCCTCGATGAGTTTCACGATGAGTTCGACAACTCTGCCGATGAATATAACGACAACGATGTAATTGATATGGACGATATCAACATCGATGAATACCTCAGTGATGACGAAATTCCCGACTATCGTTTGCACGCTAATAACTACAGTGACGACGATGAGGATCGCGATATTCCTTTCAGTGCAGAGGTATCGTTCCACCAATCCCTTATCAACCAATTAAACACCTTTACCCTCTCGGATGAAGATTACCTCATTGCTGAGTTCCTCGTGGGTAGCATAGACGATACAGGCTATATACGCCGCTCTATTCAAGACCTTACCGACGACCTCGCTTTCACCCAAAATATCTATACCGAAGAGGAGCACGTAGAGCAAATACGCCAACAGATTATCTTCCAATTAGACCCTGCAGGAGTAGGCGCTGCCGACCTGCAAGAGTGCTTGCTCATACAACTACGCCGCAAAAAACAAACTCCTGCTATAGAATTGGCAATCAAAATGCTTACCGAAGCCTTTGAGGCATTCACTAAAAAGCATTATACCAAACTGCAACAGCGCTTTTTGGTAACTGAAGAACAGCTAAAAGAAGCGGTACAAGAGGTGGAACGCCTAAATCCTAAACCTGGAAGTTCCTATGTAGGCAATAATGTACATATAGAGCAAATCATCCCCGATTTTACCGTAAAAGTGGTAGATAACGAGTTGGAACTCTCCCTCAACGGGCGCAATGCTCCCGAACTACACGTTTCTAAGGAATACAGCACTATGCTCGATACTTATAAGAAGAGCAAGGAAAAGAGCAATTCACAAAAAGAAGCAGTATTCTTTATCAAACAGAAGTTGGATTCGGCTAAGTGGTTTATAGATGCTATTCGTCAGCGACAACAAACGCTCCTCATCACTATGGATGCTATTATGGAACACCAACGCGAATACTTCCTTACAGGTGATGAACTGAAAATTAAACCGCTTATTCTCAAAGATATTGCCGACAAGGTAGGTATGGACATTTCTACTGTATCGCGGGTAGCAAGCAGTAAATACGTAACTACCCCTTACGGTACCAAGCTCATTAAAGATTTCTTTTCGGAATCTATGAAGAACGACCAAGGAGAAGATGTTTCTACTCGTGAAATTAAGCAGATATTACAACATATCATCGCTAAGGAAGACAAGAGTAAACCCCTCCCCGATGATGAATTGGCACAGCTCCTCAAAGAGAAAGGTTACCCCATTGCACGCCGCACTATCGCCAAATACCGCGAACAAATGGATATACCTGTAGCACGCCTCAGAAAAGAACTATAGTCTAATGACGAGTGACAGTGCGAGCCGCACAGGCAAAAGTGCGAGCCGCACGGGAAAGTATTAAAAGCTCGAAGCCTCACGGCTTCGAGCTTTTTAGGTATATGAAAAGTAAAAAATCTACTCTAAGGTGAAATCTACTGTGCTTTTAATGTCGCCTGAAGAGGTGCCTACTAAGGCTTTAAATGTACCTTTTTCGGCTATCCAAGCGTGTTGCTCAGGGTTGAAGAAGGATAGGTCTTGCTTGGTGATGTGGAAGGTTACGGTTTTGGTTTCTCCTGCCTTCAAGAATACTTTCTCAAAACCTTTGAGCTCTTTGTACGGACGTAATACTGAGGCTTCTTCGTCGTGCAAATAGAGTTGTACTACTTCAGCACCGTCGCGCTTGCCGGTGTTCTGTACTGTTACTGAGAAGCTGATATCGCCGTTGGTGGTTTTCTTGTCGGCAGTGAGTTTTCCGTATTTGAAAGTGGTGTAAGAAAGTCCGTGACCGAAAGGGAATAGCGGTTTTACCCCTTTCGTATCGGCGTAGCGGTAGCCTACCAAAATGCCTTCATTGTAGGCAACATCTTTATCCCCTGGGTATTCACCTAAGGCTACGGCACCATTGTCCTCCAAACGCACTGGGAAAGTGAAAGGCAATTTCCCTGAAGGGTTTACATCACCGAAGAGTACATCGGCGAGGGAGTTACCTGCTTCAGAGCCTAAATACCAATCTTGTACGATAGCGGGTACACTTTTCACCCAAGGCATCGCCATTGCATTGCCCGAAATAAGCACTACTGCTAAGTTTTTATTGACTTTTGCCAAAGCCTCAATCACGGCATCTTGTCCGTAAGGTAAGCCGTATTGTTTGCGGTCGTTACCCTCACAATCCTGACCATCGTGTTTGTTAAGTCCGCCTATAAAAATAACTACATCGGCTTGTTGAGCAGTTTTTACAGCTTCGGCAAGGAGTTCTTGCGCCGGACGTTTATCGGTGATGTCGTTAGCAGCAAGCCCGTCTTGGTCTTTGTAATCGTCGCTGGCATAGCCACGTGCATAGAGCACTTTAGCTGTATTGCCTACACGGTTTTTAATTCCGTCTAAGGGGAGTATCTCGTGAACGGCTTTCAGTGAGGAACTTCCTCCTCCTACGGTCATCATTTTGATAGCATTCTCGCCTATTACGGCTATGGTTTTTACCTTTTTAACGTCGATAGGCAATACATTTTTGTCGTTTTTGAGCAGCACGATACCTTCTTGCCCTATCTTGCGGGCTACGGCAAAGTGTTCTGGTGAGGCGAATGACCCAAAGGGGCGATTGGCTGCCATATTGGTGCGGAATACAAGTCGGAGGATATTGCGCACCTTTTCATTTACTACTTCTTCTTTTATTTCTCCTGATTTCAGTTTTTCGAGAAAAGGTTGGGCAAGGAAATAATGGTCGTAAGCATTTGAGCGGTTTTCGGTCATTCCGTCAGTCCACGTACCAAATTCCATATCCAATCCGTGAAGGGCAGCACCATCGGTGTTGTTCACACCACCCCAATCGGATACTACGGCACCGTCAAAGCCCCATTCTTTGCGCAAGATGTCTTGCAATAGGTATTGGTTTTGACAAGCCCATTGGTCTTTGTATTTGTTATAAGCCCCCATTATGCTCCACGCTTTTCCCTCTTGCACAGCAGCTTTGAAGGCAGGGAGGTAAATCTCATACAAAGCGCGGTCGTCTACCTTTACATTCACGGTATGGCGGTTGATTTCTTGATTGTTAAGGGCATAGTGTTTCACACAAGCAGCTACGCCATTAGCTTGTACGCCTTGCACATAAGGCACAACCATTTTGGATGCCAAATAAGGGTCTTCACCCATATACTCGAAATTGCGCCCATTGAGAGGGGTACGATAGATGTTCACCCCAGGACCTAAGAGTACGTTTTTGTTGCGATAGCGGGCTTCTTCGCCTATGGCTTTTCCGTAGGCTTTGCTGAGAGCGGGATTCCACGTAGCAGCAAGGCAAGTGAGGGCAGGAAAAGCGGTACATTTATCGTTTGTCCATCCCGCTTGATTCCACTCGTCCCAAAGTACTTCGGGGCGTATGCCGTGAGGACCATCGGTCATCCAGTTTTCGGGGATACCCAAGCGGGGCACACCAGGTGAACTGAACTTAGATTGAGCGTGGCACATAGCTACTTTTTCCTCTAAAGTCATTCGCGATAGGGCATCGTCGATACGCTTCTCAATGGGTTGCGAAGCGTCTAAATAAACAGGCGTTTGCTGGGCTGAAAGCGTACCTACGGCACAGCAAAGCAGTAAAGTTTTTATATTTTTCATATTGTATTCGTTTAATCCGTTCCCCTCCCGAAAGGAGGGGACAAGCCGCAAAAGCGACGCGGTACTTGTGGATAATCAGAGCAATCAACTTTGACAAAGGTGCGAGCCGCACAGGCAGAGCTTTGGCAAAGTGTAGAGATGCTTGTTAATTATTAATTATCAATTGTTAATTGTTATTTCTTAACTGCTGTAAGATAGGGTTTGATAATAGCTGTCCATAGTTTGTAGCCTTCGGCATTCATATGGAGGTTGTCTTCTTTAAAGATATCGGTGCGGAGGTTGCCCGCTTCATCGTACATTACTTTGGTGATATCAATGTAAGTATAACCTTGTGCGGTGGCATTTTCCTCTAAAAGAGCGTTTACCAATAGCTGGTCTTTCAGCTGATCGGCTTTGTGCTGTGAGGGTTTTAGCGACACTACAAACAAGGGAGTTGTTGGGTAATCTTTTTTGAGTTTAGCGATGAATATACGGAAAAGGTCGAAGCACTTTACGGCATTCACGCCTTCTTTGTGGCTTCCGAGGTCGTTTTCTACATAAAGAACGATGCTTTTAGGTTTGTATCCTTGTGCGATGGTGTTGTAGTTATAAATCATATCGCGCAAGGTTGCCCCTCCATAAGAACGGCGGATGAGTTTTAGCGGTGCAAAATCTTCATAGATAGTATCCCATAGGTTGATAGACGAACTACCGAGGAATAGCGCATCGCAGGAGAGGTCTTTGAGGCGTTTGTTTTCCTTTTGGTAGTAGTTGATATCGCCTTGATAGCGGGTAATCCAAGGAGTTTCATCGGTTTGTTCAAAGGGGATTACCGTTTTGATTACGGTAGTAGGGGTTGCGGTTTGCGCTTTGGCGAATGCTATAGAAGCCATTGCTAATAGTGACAATAATATTCTTTTCATTTGCGTAATTTATTATTTTTAAGCCCCCGTCCCCCCGAAGGGGGACAATCCGTAGAAGAGGAGCTATTCTACTCTATTTGATTTGACTTTGAGAAAGTTTGTAATTTCTACTTATATTTTGGGTATCAAAAAGGATACCACGCTATTGGCAGGTACTTCATAAGAGAAATACTGTTTGCCGGTACTTAGGGTTAGGTGTGTGGCTTCTTTCTTTTTATTCAGTAGCACACAAGCCAAAGAGCCGTCGGGGTTCTGGAAAGCGGTACATTGCAGATTGTCATCAGTGGTTTTCTCAACACCTATGCGGGTTGCGCCTTGCTTGATAACAGATGAAAGGTGACTTATGACATAATAGTGTGAATTGCGTTGCATCGTTTTATAATCGGATGTTTGGATATCAACTGCACCAAAACAAGTCTTGCAACCGCCTTCACGATTGGGCGCTCCGTGCTCGTCGAGCATTAAATTCCAGACCATTACCGCCTTGCAATGATTATTTAGGGTTTTGATACCGAGCTCTTGCATATCTTCAGTAAGACGGCGTTCAAGATTGCGACCATCGTTCCAAGTACCTATGGAGCTTTCTGTAAAGATGAGTTCTTTATTAGGGTATTGATTATGAATATTGTTCAACTCATCGGGATTTCCACCATAGTTATGGTAGGCAGCCCCTGTAATGTATTGAGAAGCTTCAGTATCTTTATAGATATGCAGAGGGTACTGCTGTTGTGAAGGCATATTGTCGTAGTTGTAGTTATGGTCGAAAAGGTAGATTTTAACCTCAGCAAAGCCTTTATCGCGCAGGGTTTTTCCTAAGACATTTTTGATAAAGGCAAGTTGCTCGTCCCATCCCATATACATAGAAGCCGAGTTGCCTCTATTGAGAGGTTCGTTCTGTATAGTGATAGCATTGACGTTCAATCCATTGTCTTTCATCGCTTGCAACCATTTGGCGAAGTACAACGCGTAATCTTGATAGAGTGCAGGGTTTAGCTGACCACTTGTCCAATGGTTGTAAGGTTGGAGGTCGGTGAGGTTATTGACCTTCATCCAGCGCGGAGGAGTCCAAGGAGAGCCAATGATTTGCACTTTGGGGTTGATAGCGAGAATCTCTTTAAGTATAGGAATCACGTATTTTGTTTCCTCTTGGGTGAGGGCAAAGTTATCAATTCCTTTGGTATCGCAAAGCGTGTATTCACTTAGAGAGAAGTCGGAACAGCCAATAGAGACTCTCACATAGTTTTGCCCAAACCCTTCAGTTTCAGAGAAGGTTTGAATGAGGAAATTCTTTCTATCGGCGGGAGACATCTGCATTAAGTTATAGCAAGTAGAGCCTGTAATAGCAGAGCCAAATCCGTAGACACTTTGGAATTTTTCAGTAGGTTTTAAGGTAATACTATAAGATGCCTTGGGGTTTTTGATGAGCTTTAGGTCGGTTTGCTCTTTGTAGAATTCTTTTTGGCGATTGGCTGTAGTTAGCAATATGCTCACTTTACCTACTGATGGCTCAACAACAGGGGGAGGAGTAGGTTCCTCCCCTGTGTTGGATTTTTTCTGGCAGCTACAAGAAGCGATGCTCCAGAGTATTACAAGTAAAAAAGACGGGAATAATTTCATTAGTAACCAGGGTTTTGAGTGAGTTTTTTATTGTTTTCTAATTCAGTTTGTGGAACAGGGTAAATGGAACTATTCTCTGTTAGCGGGTATACTCGTGGTAAACGACCTTCATCACGTGCATTAAGTGTATTCATTGTTTCAATGGCTTTATCGTTACGCACCAAATCGAACCAACGGAAGCCTTCAAAAGCCAATTCAAGGCGACGTTCTTTGAGTACGGCTGCTTTCATTTGTTCTTGTGAAAGAGAAGAGGAAATAGCAGCGAGTCCTACCCTTGCACGGACTTGGTTTACTAAGGCAGCCGCCTGAGCGGTTTGACCTAAAGCGGCATAAGCTTCAGCTTTTAGCAAGAGGATATCGGCTAAACGCAACTTGATGATACTACTGCCTCCTGAACGTATTTTGTACATAAAAGGATAGTGGTTAGAGGGGTAATAAATATTCCAAGAGGGTTGCCCGTAAACGATAGCTTGGTTTTTGCGCACAGTATCGCCCTCAGCATCAAAAGCAGCGATGAGGTCGCGTGAAGGGGTTACCCATTTCGCCCAATTGTAAGTGCTATTGGGGTTGGTGTAGTTTAAGCCGAAGAGCCCTGGTAACCACGTTTGTCCGCCTTGAGAGTAGGTAATCTCAAAAATAGACTCAGCAGAGTTACGCACTTTTACATCGGTTTTAGCATCGTTGATTTGAAATAAATCGGCGTAATTAGGCAAGAGGGAAAATCCATCGGCTTCTACGGCTGCGCAATACTGAATGGTTTTGTTGTAGTCGCGTATAGGTTTTTCGGCATATACGTGAGCTAAAAGCGCATTGGCAACTGCGCGACTAAAGAAGAACTTATCGTTAGCCTTCACTGCAGGAGCATCGACGAGAGCCTCCTCAAGGTTGGTGCGAATGATGTTGTACACCTCGGCAACAGATGTGCGCTCAGGAAAGAGCAATTTATAGGTTTGTTCTACGTTTTCAGATGATATTTCAGGGATTTCCATCGCAGGAATAGGTATAGCACCCCAAAGTCGTGTCATATCAAAAAGCATCCACGCTTTAAATATTTTAGCCTCAGCTTTCCACTGTTTGCGTTCAGTAGATGTAAGGGAAGCATCGGGCACTTTGTCTACATTGGCAATTACTACATTGGCTAAGTTGATAGCTTCAAGATATTTTTGCCAATCACGTTTGATATAGGCATTAGCAGCATCTTGGCTATTTTGTTCAATAGAAGCTATATTTACAGAAGTTTTAACGCCTGCATAGGAATTATCAGCACGGGTTTCGGCGTGTTGTAGAAAATCCAATGTCCAGAACTCTTGTGCTGATCCACGCACAAAGGCATAGAGAGCTTCATAGCGTGTTTTCATTTGTGCTTTGTTCTCTATAGCTGAGGAACTTTTGCCCTCGGTAGTTGTATTTTTTTCGTTAAACTCCGAAATAGGGTCTTTATCTAAACTGCAAGCCGTTAGCGTTGCTAACGAAAATGCAAGGTATATGTATCTTTTCATTTTTGTATAGGTATTAAAAATCAATGTTTAAGCCAAAGATAAAGGTTTTGGTTTGAGGATAAGTACCCCAATCAATACCCATCGTAGGACCTGAAAGTCCTTGGTTTACTTCGGGGTCAAAGCCTTTGTAGTTGGTAAGAGTCCAAAGGTTTTGAGCGGTGAAATAAGGTTGTATCTTGCGGATACCATATCTCAACAATTCCTCATTGGAGAGGTTGTAGGCCAAAGTAAGTGTTTTAAGGCGCAAGTACGAACCATCTTCTACCCAACGAGACGATGCTTTGATATTATCGGTACCTTGTTTTGCACGAGGTATATCGGTAATATCACCTGGTTTTCTCCAGCGGTTTAGCACGGCAGTCGATTGGTTTTGGTCTTTGTACATCCCCTCAGTTTCTATACGAGAGGCGTTGTAGATATCATTGCCATAAGAGCCTTGGAAGAAGACACTTAAAGTGAAGTTTTTATAAGAGAAGTCATTGGTAAGCCCAAAAGTAAAATCGGGGTTAGGGTCGCCTATATAAGTTTTATCGGATACACTAATTCTACCATCACCATTGAGGTCTTTGTATTTGATATCACCTGTTTGAGGGTCTACGCCTTCACTTATCAATCCCCAGAACTTGCCTAAAGGTTGTCCTTCGGTAATGCGCACCACTTGTTCATTAGTAGCTTCGGAAGTGTTGGCGTAGTAATACACTTTCTGAAGGGTGAGTTTAGTTAGCTCATTGCGGTTGAACGAGATATTGAAATTGGTATTCCAAGTAAAATCACCTGTGAGGTTGCGTGTATCGAGCGCAAATTCAATTCCTTTGTTGGTCATTTCACCTTCGTTGCGATAAATAGAAGGTATGGGTGAAGTAGAAGGAAGAGGTACATCCATTAGCAAATCGGTAGTTTTTTTGAGGTAAGCATCAACTGCTAACGAAATACGATTTTTAAACAATGAAAGGTCGAGCCCTATATTGCTTTGAGTGGTAGTTTCCCAAGTGAGGTTAGGATTAGAGAATGAATTAGGACGCAAGGTTACCATTGCATCACCTTTGCCTGCCTCCCACCAATTTTGACGGGTGATAGAATAGCGTTGCAAGTAGCCGTAATCGGAAATACCTGCTTGGTTACCTGTTTGTCCCCAGCCACCGCGCAATTTGAGTTCGCTAAGCCAATCGACGTTCTTCAAGAAGTTTTCTTGTGAAAGTCTCCACCCTACAGATACTGAAGGGAAGTACCCCCAGCGTTTGCCAGGTGCTAACTTGGAAGAACCATCGGCGCGGAAGTTAGCCGTGAGAAGATATTTGCTATCGTAGTTATACGAAATACGACCTAAATACGACATAATTGCCCATTCGGCAGCTCTCGAACCACTACCTTGTTCTATTTTATTAGCAGCGTTGAGGGTTTTGATGTCGGGAGTAAGGAAGTGAGAGGCATACAAATAGCTTTCATTCCATTTAGATACCGTTCCTGAAGTACCCGCCAAAGCAGAAAAGTTATGCTTTCCGAAACTCTTGTCGAAAGTAAGCAAGTTGTCGTAAGTCATCACGGTGTTGTTAGTGCGAATATCGTCGGCAGTACCGAAGATGCTACGCCCGTAAGAAGTGAGTTTAGGGTCTGTCCAATGGGTTTGAGTACGTCCTAAACGGTCGATACCTACTGTAGATTTGAACTTTAAGCTCGGGAAAAAAGTTACGATAGCCGATACGCTTCCTACCAAGCGATTGCTCTTAGAGGTATTATCGGCATTACGAGAGATATTCTCTACAGGGTGAGTGAGGTTTGCTCCATAGAAATTGTAGTAATACCAACCTTCTTCACCGGGTTTATCACTCCATATAGGGGCGTATTTAGGGGTATTGATTACCGAAAGCACTACCCCAGCGCGGTTAGAGCCTGTACCAGTGATAATTCCATTAGACGAGTAATCGGAATAGGATAGATTGGTTTCAAAAGTGAGCCATTTGCGCATTTTGGTTTCTAAGTTCAAACGCACATTATAGCGTTCAAAGAAAGAAGAGCGAATAACCCCTTCATCTTTAGAGTTACCTGCTGAAATATAATATTTAGTATTTTCAGTTGCATTTGAGAAAGAAAGCTGTGTATTGCGGATAATACTCTTGCGGAAGGTTTCATCAAACCAATCAGTTTTATCGGTAAGCCCTGAAGGAAGAGTAACAGCACCTGTTTCGTCCATCAGCTCCTTATACTGAGCTGTGTTGAGCGACTCAATGCGTTTGGCTACCTGAGAAATACCTACATAGGTATTGACAGCGATTTTAGGCTCATTGCGTTTACCTTGTTTGGTAGTGATAAGTACTACCCCATTGGCAGCACGTGAACCATAGATAGCTGCTGAAGAAGCATCTTTGAGCACTTGCATATTCTCGATATCGGTAGGGGCAATCCCGCTGATGTCTTGCACTGGGATACCATCAACCACATATAGAGGGTCGTTGGAAGCGCTGATAGAGGTATTCCCACGGATGCGCACAGCTAAGCCAGCACCTGGAGCACCACTAGGTTGTACTACTTGAATACCTGCTGCACGCCCTTGAATAGCTTGTGCTGCTGAAGTTACAGGACGTTGGTCTAAATCTTTAGTTTTTACTGAAGTGATAGCTGTGGTTACATCACCTTTCTTTTGAGTACCATAGCCCACTACTACTACCTCATCGAGGTCTTGAGTAGCTTCGGGAAGTTTTACTTTTAGAGAGGCACCTGTCGCTTTTATATCAAGGGTTTTATACCCCACTGACGAAAACTCTAACACAGTACCTTTGGGCACGTTGTTAAGCGAAAAGTTACCATCAAAATCGGTAGCTACCCCCTTGGTAGTACCTTTTATTACTACAGAAACACCAGGAAGAGGCATTCCTTTGTCATCGGTTACAGTACCTGTTAGCTGACTAATGTTTTGCGCTTGCGCAAAAGCAGTAAAGCCTAATAACAGTACTATCATTAGCATTAAATGTTTTTTGAGTACTTTCATAAAATAAAAACGTTACATTTGTTAGTTTCTTTTTTGTTGCTTTTCGGAAAGTTATTTTTGTATTTCCAACGCCCCAAAATTATGGCAAAAAAACATTGAAATGTCATCAGGTATTATAAAAGTACTATTTGAAAAAGTTATTTAACTGAATATTAACAATTTGAAATCTAAAGAAGCCTTAAAAAAGTACCGAATTTTCACTTGTAAATCACAAAATAGTACCCGAACCTGCAAAAGAGAAGCCTCTGAAAAAGCAAGATTTTACATAGGAAAAATCAGTTTTTACACTTTTTTTGATTAATCGCGTATTCGTTTAACTTTTTCCTCAAAAGCATCACGTTCTCCTTTCGCTTTATTCCGTACTTTAGTACGATAGTTATACACTGTACGAAGAGAATAACGCAAGAATTCGGCTATCTTATTGCTATCGGTAATACCTAAACGGATGAGGGCAAAGATACGCAATTCGGTATTGAGTAGTTCACCTTTTTTAGGTAGGATTTGCTCTCCTTCTTCTAAAAGAGCATTGAAGTGAGTTACAAAATGTGGGTATATATTTAGGAAGATAGTATCGAAATTCTTATAAAGTTCCTCTAATTCTTGTTCTACCACAGTGGTAGATTTTAGCACCTTGGTAAGGTCGTCAAACTGATGTTTAGAAGCCTTTTTGTAGAGCAATTTTCGGTAGTTTTCAATCTTATCAATATACGCTGAACAGAGGTTGAAGAAATGTGCAATATACTCTTCTTTGATAAGGTTTGCCTCCTCAAGGTTGAGATTTGCCTCCTCAAGGTTTTGGTTCATTTGTTGCAAATCAGCATTGAGTTTTTCGAGTTGCTGATTGCTATGGCAGAGCTCTTTACGCGTTTTTACCAACCGTTTTACTTGTTTGTACACATATATCAAAGCAATAATAAGGGCTACCGACAATACGCTGATGAGCACTAAATAAAGCTGTAATTCTTTCTTTTGTTTAGCTTCTTTCTCTTGATAGGCGGTGTTAATAATAGAATAGAAAGAGGCACCTTCTTCGGCGCGGTGTCGCACATTGCAGAAGGCAGCATCGTCTATTGCCATTTTGATAAACTGATAGGCTTTACTTATATTTCCGCGTTTGTAGTAAGTAAGCGCCAAACTCTGCAAGGAAGCGTTATCTTTGATAGTATTTTTGATATCGGCAATAGCTGAGAGGGCAAAATAATACTCTTGCAGTTCGTCATTGCCTTGTTGTTGATAAATAAGTCCTAAGTAATAAGCTATCACCGCACGTTGGGGATCATCGGCTGGAGTTTGAGAGAGCAAACTGAGAAAAAGCTGGGTTGCGTTATTTTTATCAGCAGAATAGAATTGCTTGATAGCATCATTGAGTTTAAAGAGTGTTGATTGAGGGGCTAAGCACGACAGCAATGAATCGCGGTAGTTATCGGACATTCTAAAATAGTGGAGGTTATTGGTACTTTGCCCGTAATGACTGTAATAGGTGTGAAATGTTTCGTAGTAATCACACAACAACGTTTTATTTAAACGCTGTTTATCAATAGAAGAAAGCAATTGTAACGACTCTACATACATTCCTTTTACTGAGTAGAGTTTAGAGAGCAGAATACGTGTTTCGTCCTGCTTTTCGGTATCGTTTAAAGCGATTGCTATTTGTTCGTTTTTCAGCAAATAGGCTACTGCCGAATCGACCTTAAACTTTCGGTATTCGTCATACAATTGCTTGTGTAAATCGTATTTTTCTGCTGGTTGAGAGGCTTTTTTAAGAGCCTTTTCCAAAGAAGCGATACGTTGTTCTTTGGCTTGTATATAAGTAGCACTCTGCTCAATAGTTTGATTGAGTTGGTGGAGTACAGCTTCTTTGTTCTCTTGTGCCACCGCTGCATTCCTTCCCAACAACAATATGATAAAGAGTGTGATATAGTTTTTCATAAGGTTTGTTTTTAAATTTTGCTCAATCAACTTTGCCAAAGGTCGTAGCACGGCGAGCTATTAAAAACTTTAGCAAAGTGCAGCGACGCAAAAGCGACTTGATTATTTTCTTACCTCTTATCTCTTACCTCTTATCTCTTACCTAATTAAAATTCTAATTCTGTTTGGGTGCCGTTGTTATCGTTTTCAGGAGTAGGGACAATTTCTTCATCGCCTAAATCTTCTTCTACGAGTTCCTCTTCTTGAGGTTCTTCGTAGGGAAGAGACTCAAGAGTGTTGATAGTTTTCACCTTGTCGGTGGTGAGCTGGTTGCCCAAGGCTTTGATACCTTTTACACTGATGAACTCTTCTAAATTCACCGTGAGGTTCTCTTTCTCCTTGCCTTTTTCTTTGGTGAAGACCACCTCAGCCATAGGTCGCCAATCGGCAGAGACGAAGAGTAATTGCGATTTAGGGTGTTCGGTAATGACTAACTCTTCACGGTTTTCGTTCTCTACCACAAAGCGTTTTACAAACACGCGTTCTTTCTCGCCATCGTAGTAAATCACCGAAATAGGTTTCTCGGGCAGCCATTTTTCCATTACGGCAATATTGTTCTCGAAATGCAGACTCAATTCGGGGATAATGGTCTTCACGACGCCCTCTTTGGTGATGAGAAGCATACGGTCATCGCCTTTGAAAGCCCCGAGTAGCGTACCGCGCTCTTCGGTGTTGAGGCGTTTTACAATGTCGTCAAACCATATTTTGCGCGGTTTGAGGGTTGATACACCTTTTTCTTTTAGCTCGATGCGCTTGATAGCGTATTTGCTCACGAGGTTTCCTTTCACGCCACGCCCTTTGATGAGGGTATCGGCAAAATCGATATCCCATCGTAGTTTGCGCAAAGTGCCTAACTGACGCAAGTTCACGGTTACCACTTCGGCTTCACCATTAGGGTTGGCTGTAAAATAGAGCACACGCGACTCTTTGTGTTGCGGAATGAGCTCGTATTTCTTATCGCGGGTAATACCCGTAACATTGAAGCGTTTGATATAGGAGAAACCCGTTTGTCCGTCCTTATAAATCATATTATACACGGTGCGTTTATCGTCTTTCTTAAAGACCGCTACGTGTATGATGTTTTTCTCTATATATTGTTTATCAGCTACTTTGGTAACGTACATCGCACCGCTTTCGGTAAATACAATCACATCATCAATATCACTGCAATCGCCTACATACTCATCTTTGCGCAAGCCTGTACCCACAAAGCCTTCAGCTCTGTTCACATAGAGTTTGGTATTGCGCACTACTACTTTGGTCGCCTCAATGGTGTCGAATACACGAATTTCGGTTTTTCGTTCGCGCCCTTTACCATAAGTCTTTTTAAGGCGTTCGAAATGGGCAATCGCATAGTCGATGAGGTTTGCGAGGTGGTTTTTCACTTCCTCGATATCAGCTTCAATTTTGAGGATATTTTCATCAGCTTTATAAGAATCGAAGCGGGTGATGCGAATCATTGGTATTTGGGTGAGTTTCGCCAAATCGTCATCGGTAATCTCACGCAATAAATCTTTTTTGAAAGGCTCGAAACGCTTGTATAGATACTCGTACAAACTCTCTCTATCGGTGTAGTTCTTGAAGTCGATATACATCTCTTCTCTGATGAAAATCTTTTCAAGCGAGGCGTTGTGCCATTGCATTTCGAGTTCAGAAAGTTCAATTTCGAGTTCTTGTTTGAGTAGATTGACTGTGCGGTCGGTACTGCGGCGCAACACTTCTGAAACTGTAAGGAAATGCGGTTTGTTGTCCTCAATCACACAGGTAATGGGCGAAATAGCTGTTTCGCAGGCAGTGAAAGCGTAGAGCGCATCGATAGTTTTATCGGGCGATGTGCCGTTAGGCAAGTGTACCAATATTTCTACATTAGCAGCTGTGTTATCGTCTACCTTTTTGATTTTTATCTTGCCTTTTTCGTTGGCTTTCAGTATAGAATCTATAAGTGAAGTAGTGTTGGTAGTAAACGGAATTTCGGTGATGCAAAGCGTACTCTTGTCGAGTTGCGAAATCTTGGCACGCACTCGCACACGTCCGCCTCTTGCGCCATCGTTATAGCCACTTACGTCCATAATACCCGCAGTAGGGAAATCAGGGTATAACTCAAACGATTTGCCTTTGAGGTAAGCAATGGAAGCCTCAATGAGTTCAATAAAGTTGTGAGGTAATATTTTAGTGGAAAGCCCCACGGCTATCCCCTCGGTGCCTTGTGCCAAGAGGAGCGGGAACTTCACCGGCAAGCTGATAGGCTCTTTCTTACGACCGTCATAGCTGGATTGCCATTCGGTTACCTTAGGGCTAAAGACCACATCGAGGGCAAACTTAGAAAGGCGTGCCTCGATATAACGAGGCGCTGCCGCATCGTCGCCAGTGAGGATATTCCCCCAGTTACCTTGCGTATCGATGAGCAAGTCCTTCTGACCGATTTGCACAATAGCATCGCCTATACTCGCATCGCCGTGAGGGTGATACTGCATTGTATTCCCCACCACGTTAGCCACCTTGTTGTAGCGACCATCGTCTAATTCTTTAAGCGAGTGCATAATACGGCGTTGTACGGGCTTGAAACCATCTTCGATTGCTGGTACAGCGCGTTCGAGGATTACGTACGAAGCGTAATCCAAGAACCAATCTTGGTACATACCCGTGATTTTAATGATGCTATCTCCTTGTGAAGCAGTGTTTTGAGGCGTATTGTCTTCCATCGGTACAGATTCTTTTTGAAAGGGCAAAGGTAAAAATAATTTGTCAATTAGGCAATTGGCATATTAGCTAATTAGAAAATTAGCCAATTTCTTATGGTTTTTAGGCAATTCATCTTCTTTTACTATGCTGAGATACTGCTTTACCACTGCTATACCAAAATCTTTGACAGCAGGTGGATTGGGACGATCGAGAAACTCTATAAAGCGAGTGATAGGCAAAAAGTTCCAAGCGAGCGCCTGAGCGAGATAAGTTTTGAGGTAAGTGAGGTCTTCCCCGCGAGTAATTGCCTGACAGATATATTCATACGCCAAATCCCGCGATGGACGTTTTTCAAAGAGCAAAGCCGTACCTATATAGAGCCAACCGCTATGGCGTACCCTAATGTCGTAGCGCAAAAGCACTTCCAAAGGCACTGACATATTGCGAATTTCACGCACTTCGTTGCCCGTAACCCAAGTGCTGATATAGTCACACAACATCGCATCGGGGTAGTGAGGGTTGAGGCTTAGCTTATATTCAAAAATAGTACTGATGGGTGAGCATCCACCATTGGCATTGTAATAGCGATACGGGAAAGCATTCTTTAGGTCGGTATAACTTACCCCTACCCACTCGGTGTGGTATCCAAAAGTAAATTCTTTGTAGCCGTCATTTTCCTTCCAACCATAGTCAATTAGGAAAGGTTTTACTACCCCCAGAATATCCTTAGCTGAAGTGGCAGCAAACTCTGGAAACTCTCTATCGGGTTGTTTTAAGCGGGTGATTTGCGCCCAAAGCGGCAGAAGTTCTTCAGTTAGTTGTATTTCATCTGTAAGACCTAAATAATACTGAATAGCTTTAGCATAATCTCCTTTGAGTTGTCTCGCTTTTTCTTTGGCTGCTACCGAAACTTCTGTGAAAAGCAAACGATTGCAAGCAACAATGAGATCGTCGAGGTCGGGGGATTTGCCTTGCGCTTCGTATTGCAGGAGCTTATCCACCAATACCTCTGCTTCTATATAGAAAGGCAGGTGCGTAGGGGTAGAGAGCAATGGCAGGTAGCAGTGCTGGAGGATGAAGTCAATGACCATTTGCCCCTTGCGGAAAAGGAATGGCAGGACTTCGCGAGCATTGCCTAAATAATAATCCTGCGTGTAGGCTTCAAACTCTTTTTCGGAGAGTTTTTTGCGCTTTTTACAGAGTTCTTCCCACGTATAGCTACACTTAGGGTCAAGAGCCAAAGGGCGCTTGTCTATCAGCGCACGCAAAACTCCTAAGAGAATCATATCCGTAGGGATTTCCTTGCCTATTCGCTTGGTGAGCTGTTTGATATAAGGTGAAAGGGACTTTGCCCAATCGGCAGGGAAGTCGTCTTGCAAGGTGATAAGCCCCTCCAAGAAGACATCTATTGTATGAGCTGCAGGTTCGCGAAGGCAGTCGCCGAGGAGGAAGAGGAGATTTTCAGGTGTCAGGGGAAAGGGAACAGGTGTCAGGGTGTGAGAGCTGTGGGAACTATGGGAGGTGCGAGCCGCACAGGCAGTTTGGGAGTTTTCGGAGTTCTCTGATGAGTTGGGCGAGGGTAAGGATTGGAGGAGGTCTTGGGCTTTGCCTTTTAGGTAATCACGGTAAGGAGCAATGACCTCGGGGAGACCTTCGTGGTTAAAATAGGTAGTAAGGAGGGTGGCTACTTTCTCTTGGAGTTGGGTATCGGGGACGGTGAAGAGTACCGCTAATTGTTCGCGGTAGTCGGGATTGGTAGGGGATTGTTTTTGGTAGTATTTTTCTAAGATTTCTATCCCTATGAGTTGGGATTTAGCGATTTTGGACACGGTAAAGCAAAATGCAAAATTATCGGCAAAGGCTTGGAAATCAAAATCGGGATGGGTGCTTATTTGAGCAATGCACTTCATCGCAAAGTTGATAAGTGATGATTTGTCCAAGGTTAGCAAGGCAAAGAGCGTGTGTTGGCTTGGGAGCAACTCCTCTTCGTTAGGTACTAATCCCTCAATCCAACGGCAGTACATATCTAATACATTCTTTTTCCAAGGGTTGAGCAACACTTCTATAAAGCTGGTTACGAAGCTCTTATCAGGGAAATAATTTTTCTTACAAAGCAGGGTAAAGACTTTTTGCCATTCCAAACCACTACTAATAACATAATCTATATACTTAGCTGTATGAGGAATCACGCGCGTTGCCAACTCAGGATACTGGAGGAGTACCTCAGCTGCTTTGGCTTCTTGCATACGGCTGTACTCGATATCATATAAGTTTTTGACAAAAATCTCCTCATTGAAAGGGATTATCCCCTCTGTGTAGAGGGCTAAGAGTATTTCGATAGAAAAACTACGTGGGGATTGCTCAAAAACCTGTTGGGCACCCTTTATCATATATGCCCCTTCGGGGGTATGGATAAGCTCCATAAAGGCTTGGGAGTGCTGAGAATTTAAAAAGAAAAGAGGATACTTAATACGTGTATGAAAACTCTTTACAGAAGTGAAATTCAACTGCTTTTCTACACTTAGCAGTTCTTCTACACTATGGCATACACACATCATCAGATAGGTGATGATATACTCGATTTCGTAGCTAAGATGCTTTTTCTCGAATATATTCTCCCAATCTTTGTGCTGGGTTTGTTTTTTGATTTGTGTTTTTTCCTGTTCGGAAAGGGCAAAGGCAATACAGCGGATTTCTACCCAATTTTCATTTTTAAGGGCTGAGATAAGTTCTTTGTTCATAAGGTACTTTTTACTATTATAATTATTAGTTAATCAAAAAACTAGCTAACTTCTTATGGTTGGTAGGTTTCTTTTCTTGTTTTTCAGCCAAAGGTAAATAGGCTTCTACTACCGCTTTTTGGAAAGCCTTTACTTTGGGGTCGCGGGTAGGGAGGTCGAGGAACTCCACAAAGCGGGCGATAGGGGCGTACTTATGAGCTAAGAGCGTCCCGATGGCTTCGGTAAGGTAGGTGAGTGTTTCTCCTCTTTGGAGTACTAAAAGGATATACTCAGTAGCCAGATCGCGCAGGGGTTTTCTTTCGGCTAAAAGACAAGTGGCGACCATCAGCCAACCACCGTGATAAATAGGCAAGTTGTGTTGCAAAAGCAGACTCATCACACGGGTAGCTTCAGTGAGGGATTCCCCGTCCACTCCTTGGGCATAAGTGAGTAGGTATTTGCACAGCCAACCATCTATATAGCGTGGGTTCACACTGAGTTGATAGTCAATATCCTCATCTTTCCCCTTGCTCATCGGCGATACATTGTAATAATTGGCTTCAAACTCGTTGTAATACACATAAGTGGCGTAAGTTTTATCCCAATTGTCCTCCAAAATAATTTTATTCCGTTCTACACCGTTAATTTTGGTAGGCTTCACTTCGTATTTCAGATAAAACGGACGTACCAAGCCTTGTAAGTTAGTTTTTTGTGGGATTTCTAAATCCGAAAATACCCCATCAACGTCTTTTAGGCGTAACACTTGCCCCCAGAGTACTCGCGTAGCATCAGTTACAGCTATTTGCTTGTTTACCTCAAAGTAATATTGCAAGGCAGTGGCATACTCACCTGTGAGTGAAAGGGCTAATTGCTTTTGCTCCTCAGTAACTTCCGTAGGCAGCAAGCGGTTAAGCCCCACGATAACATCTTCTAACATAGGCGTTTTGCCAGCTTTTTCATATTGGATAATGCGCTCCAAGTATGTCTGTGCATCTATATAAAAAGGAGTATGGGTGGGGGTACTCACAAAGGGAAGCGAGTTGCCTTGCTTGAGTTTTAGTAGCAGTCGCTTAGTTTTATCACGGAGGAAAGGCACAGGGTTATAGAGTTTTCTGCCAAAAACATCATCAGAGAGTGTGGCTTTGCCCTCCCAAACATCGATCACCCAGCGCATACATTTTCGGTAAGTGGTGAACTCAAAAGGCTGGTCGCCCAACTGCTTTTGGTAGGGACTTATCTGCTGAGAGAAATTTTTGGGAATTTGCGCCTGCAATTGGTTCAAGCCCTCAAAGAAAAGATCTAAAGCAAGAGGCGAACGCTCACGAATGCAATCGCCAATAAGGAAGAGCAGATCGTCCCAAGTATGAGGAGTGCGAGCCGCACAGGCAGTTTGGGAGGTGTGAGCCACACAGGCAGTTTGAGAATTTTCGGAGTTCTCTGAATTTTCTGATGGACTTAGAGTTGCAAGAAGGTCTTGGGCTTTTCCTTTTAGGTAATCCTGATAGGGTGCTACTACCTCTGCTAATCCCTCTCCTCCAAAATAAGTGGTTAGCAAGCTAGCGACTTTCTCTTGGAGTTTTACATCAGGCACAGTGAAGAGTACCGCTAATTGCTCACGATATTCTATATTTATAGGAGGTTGTTTTTTGTAATGCTTTGCTAAAATATCCAAACCTATGAGTTGTGATTTGGCTATTTTTTGGGTAGCAAAACACAGGGCAAAATTGTCGGCAAAGGCTTGGAAGTCAAAGTCTTTTTCGCTGGATATCTCTTTGATGAGTTTCATCACAAAGTTCACCACCGATGTCTTGTCACTACTAAGGAGGGCAAAAAAGGTGCTTTGATGAGATAAAAGCTCTTGCGGAGTAGGCTCTAATGTTTCAATAATACGGCAATAAAAGTCAAGCACATTCTTTTTGTAAGGATTTAGTAATGCCTCTATATGACTACCTACTATACTACGGTCTGCGAAATATCCTTTAGCTTGCAAAATATGGTACAACTCTTTCCAAGCATCAGAAGGATAGGGTACCTCTTGGGTGATATGTTGGGGTACTACGGCAAAAATCTTCTTACTGATTTCCTTGTTTTCTAATAAGAAATTTACAAAAGGTTCATCGGTAATATGCTTATTGTTCCAAAAGAAGAATTTTTCTATAAAAAGATTTTCATTATAGGCAATAATACCCTTTTGATAAAGAGTCCAAAGAATCTTAAAAGTAAATTCATTTAGCAAATCTTCTTCAGAAAAAGATTTGAACAAAGTAATGAGGTATTTTCCTTCTTGGGTTACTATCAAATTCAATATCTCTGAAAAGTGAATTCTACTCATATAGAGTATCATCTGATCATTAGAAGAAAATGTTTCTCCTGACAACTTTATTTCTTTCAATTCTTCACTTGTCCTACAAAGACATAAAAGTGAATACGAAAAATAATTTCTTTCTTCTAAAGCCAAGCGAGGAGCTTTATTTTGAGTATTGTGATATAGTTGTTCCCAACGGGCTGTTTGCAAGGTATGTATAAGGTCATTGCGCTCTTCCTCAGAAAGACCAAAGCAAATATTGCGTATAGCGGTAAAATCGTGTGCCTTAATGGCAGAAAGTAAGTTTTCTTCCATAGTAAAAAATAAATGTGAATAGTGATTATTGCACGAGGTCAAGTTATTGAAATAATTACTTAATTCGTTAGCTTCTTCTCTAAAGATTTTAGGGTTTTTAGATAATCTTGTTCTACAGCTGATAAGGTTTTGACTTGATATTTCTTAAATTCAGTAGTTGCTTTTTCAATAGCTTCTTGATGAGTTACTTTTCCTGCATTTTGCAATACTTGTTCTCCTGTTGCCGAAAGAATATTGTCTAATTGTTTGATATAATCTGCCATATACATCGGTTTTCGCTTCATTGCTTGTATTTCGGCAAAATCAAAATACCCAGAAACTAAATTATTGAGTACTTTGAGTTCCTCTTCCGTTAGGTAATTTTTAGCAATTACTACTTCTTTTAGCGAAGGGTGATCACCTGCAAAAACGGTAAGTCCCATAAAAGGTTTATCACTATCGGCACGTTCGTAGATTACCTCAGCAGCTGTATGTCCGTGAGCAGCATAATGCAGTTTGTTCTGTACAATTTTAAAAAATCTAATAGATTCAGGAGTACGAGGGTCATAGTCTACACTGGTAGCATACAAATCAAGCACTTGCCTATACAACACTTTTTCGGAGGAACGAATGTCGCGAATACGATTTAGAAGTTCATACCAATAGTTGCCCCCTGCATTCTGTTTCAAACGATTATCATCTATAACAAAGCCTTTGATGATATACTCTTTGAGTCGTTGAGTAGCCCATATCCTAAATTTTGTAGCAATATGGCTCTTAATACGATAACCTAAAGAGATAATCAAATCAAGATTATAGAAAGCTGTATTATAATTTTTGCCATCAGTAGCAGTTGTTCGGAATTTCCGAACAACTGCTATTTCTTCTAATTCACCTTCTTCAAAGATGTGTTTGATATGCTCACTTACATTGGCTTTACTTGATTGGTAGAGGGTTACCAACTGTGCTTGTGTGAGCCAAACATTTTCATTTTCAAGGCGTACTTCTATTTGGGTACTGCCATTTTCATCTTGGTAGAGAAGCAATTCTCCTTGTGTTATTTCTTCCATAGTAAAAAATTAAAAGTGAAAAGTGAATAGTGATTAATCATTAAAAGCTGCTAACTTTTTGTGATTGCGCGGGAGTTTGTCCTGCTTCTTCACTTCTTCTAAATAGAGTTCCACTACTTCCTTGCCAAAGGCTTTTACCGCTGGCGGATTAGGGCGGTCGAGGAATTCTATAAAGCGCGGTATAGGCAGATAATCCCAAGCGAGTACATTGGCAAGGTAAGTTTTCAAGTGAGTTAGGTCTTCACCACGAGCAATCGCCTGACAAATATATTCATACGCTAAATCACGTGAGGGGCGTTTTTCAAAAAGCAAACACGCGCCTATATACAGCCAACCGCTGTGGCGTACACGCAGGTCATAGCGCAAAACAGCTTCCAAAGGCAAAGTCATATCGCGCACTTGGTCTGCCTCATTCATCGTTGCCCAGAGCGCTATGTAAGCACACAATATCGCATCGGGATAATGTGGGTTGAGGCTTAGTTTATACTCTGCCTCTTGAGCCGAAGTGTGTTCCCCTTCATTGGCATTGTAATAGTTGTAAAGGGCAGGACGGCTTTTCTTATTCTTGTATTTGTAATAATGATTGCAGTGATAGGTGAACTCTTCGCTTACTTCGCCATTGGCATAAGTTCTTTTCTCCCAACCATAACGGATATAGAAAGGCTTCACCACGCTAAGGATATTCTTTGCCTGAGTATTTTCAAATACTTTGAACTCCTCATCGGGGTGTTTTAGGCGGGTGATTTGCGTCCATAGCGGTAGAAGTGCTTCGTTTAATTGTATCTTATCAGTAAGACCTAAGTAATACTGAATAGCAGGAGCATAGTCGCCTTTGAGCTGTTGGGCTTTTTCTTTGGCTGCTGCCGAAACCTCCCAAAAGAGCAGGCGGTTGCAGGCGACAATCAGGTCATCGAAATCGGGGGCTTTGCCTTGACCTTCGTATTGCAAGAGTTTATCCACCAACACTTCCGCCTCTATATAGAAAGGTTCGTGTGTAGGGGTAGAAAGGAAAGGCAAGGTGTCTTTCTCTTTGAGCTTTTGGAGTGTACGTGCTATTTTATTAAACAGATAAGGGAAAGTCTGCTGTGCTTGATTAGCACCTTTGTGTATCGCTCTTATTCTACCAAGTTTGTCGGCTTGTGTATATTTATCTTCTTTGTAGAGTTTTTGAATTTCTTTCCATTCCTTGTCGGTATCATATACAAGGGGTGTGGGGCTTTGGTTACTCCAAGAGTCTAAAAAGTGGTACAATAGTGGCATCGTTCCCACAAACCACTCCCGAGCGAGAAGCTGCTTGAGGTAGGGCTTTATCTGCTCAGCATAATCCGCGGGGATTTGGTCTTGCAAGCGTACCAGCGCATCAAAGAAAACATCAATAGTAGCGGCTGATTTCTCGCGGATACAATCACCAAGGAGGAAGAGGAGATTTTCAGGTGTCAGGGGACAGGGAATAGGTGTCAGGGTGCGAGCCGCACAGGCAGTGCGAGCCGCACAGGCAGTTTGGGAGTTCTCTGACGAGGCTGAGCTGTCGGACAAGTCGGACGGGGCGGATGATTCCGATGGACTTAGAGTTGCAAGGAGGTCTTGAGCTTTGCCTTTTAGGTAATCGCGGTAAGGTGCAATGACTTCGGGGAGACCTTCTTGGTTGAAATAGGTGCTGAGTAGTTCAGCTACAGCTTCTTGTAGTTTTACATCGGGCTGGGTGAAGAGGACTGCTAATTGTTCACGGTAGCTGGTATCGGTAGGAGGGTGTTTTTTGAACTCCTTTGCCAAGATTTCCACTCCTTGAAGGAGTGCTTTAGGTTGTTTTTCTACGGTAAAGGCGAGCGGGAATTGTTGCATAAAGCTCTCAAAATCAAACTGTGGCGCATTGGCAATAGAGACGATGTATTCCATAACGGTCTTTACCACACTACCTACTCCAGTGCCTAAAACGGCAAAGAACGTTTGTTGATGAGCCAAAAGTTCCTCTTGGGTAGGGGCAAGCCATTTGAGCAAACGACAATGCCAATCAAGGTGGGGTTTCTTCCATTGGTTGAGTAGTGACTCCAAGAGCTGCCCTACAAAACTACGAGGAATTTGGTAGCCATAATGCACCAATAATTCAAATACTTCGTCCCAGTAGGTAGTTACCTTAGCCGACCCGCAGCTATTGGTCTTGCGCAAAGTATCATCGCTTTCCCATTTGGAAAGGTCAAGCACTTTGGTTTCAATACGATAAAGCTGCAAAAGTATTTTTTCAATGGCTTCGGGGTTTTGCAAGAGGAAGTTTACATCGGCGGTTACATAGCGGTTGAACATAGAGACCTCAAGAAGGTTTTTTACAAAACGCTCTTCTTCAAAGGGAATCCATCCTTTTTTATAGAAATACCATTGGAATCCAAAAGAAAGTCCGTTAATTTCTTTGTTGTAGCGTTCTTTGAGCACTTCTTTGATATAGTAATCTGGCGGAAACTGTGTAAAGTACTTGATTACAGGTTCAAAATAGTAAGAACCCAAGATAACATAAGGAGTTACTTGATAAATTTCACCATAATAATTTTCTTTATTAATCATCACTTTGGCAATATCGCTTTCTTCACGTACCATAGTGATAAGGGCGTAATTAAGAGCTTCGGATACTAGGGGTTTATGGCGGTAAATATCTTTCTTATCAATATTTTTTCTTGGGAAATCTTTTTCCGAATAGGGATCTAATGCTTTGATAGCAGTGATGGTGCTATAACGCTCACTATCGGTGAGCTGGCTTGTAATGTTTAGGATTGCTGAGAAATTACCTTCAGCAATGGCGGTGATGAGTGCTTGATTCATTTTTGTTTTTGATTTTTTATTATTGAATTTGATTATTTATTTGATATGGCAAACATAGTAAGCAGGGGCACTGCATCTTATCCTCGGAAACGTTTATAGAGAATACTTTCCTTTTCGCTACTACCTCTCTCGAGGATTTCTTTGCGGAAACGCGTAGCTACTGCTTTGTTGAAAAAGCCTGCTTCTTTAAATATTTCCAAAGCATCTTCCTCTAAGGCTTCCGACCATTTGTAGCTGTAATAGCCTGCGGCATAACCTCCACTGAAAATATGTGAGAAAGCAGGAGAAATACACATCACATCAATAGGTGGATAGAGTTGCGTTGCTTTGGTAACTGTCTGTTCAAAAGTGCGAACATCTTCAAGGCGTTCCAAATGAGGATAGGTATGCCACTCCATATCTAAAAATCCAAAATTTAACTGACGTACATTCAAAATGCCTTTCATAAAATCTTCAACAGCTTTTACTTTCTTCACCCATTCTATAGGCAGAGGCTCACCCGTTTGGTAATGAGTGGCAAAAAGGCGCAAAGTTTCTTCTTCATAACACCAATTTTCCATCAGCTGACTGGGGAGTTCCACAAAATCGCGGGCTACATTGGTACCACTGAGCGAGGGATAGGTTACCTTAGAAAGCATTCCGTGAAGGGCGTGCCCAAACTCGTGAAAGAGAGTTGTTAGCTCATTGAATGTGAGCAAAGAAGGAGCGGTATCTGTTGGGCGGGTGAAGTTGCACACTATAGAGATGTGCGGACGAGAATCGTTACCCTGTTCGTCTCTATACTGCTCCTTGTACGAGGTCATCCACGCCCCATTGCGTTTACCTGCACGAGGGAAAAAATCAGTGTAGAAAAGGGCAAGATAGTTACCGTTTTCATCGGTTACCTTGTAGGTTTGTACTTCGGGGTGGTATTTTTCTACCTCATCGGTAAGAGTGAAGTGCAAGCCGTAAAGTTTGTGTGCCACCGCAAACATTCCTTGCACTGCCTTGTCTAATGCCAAATAAGGTTTGAGGAGCGAATCGTCTATTTGGTAGCGTTCTTGTTTGAGTTTTTCGGCATAATAAGCAAAATCCCACTGCTGAAAATCGGTGAGACCAGAGAAGGTTTTGAGTTCTTCTAATTCCTTAAGTGCTTGAGGTTTATCTTTTGCTAACTGTTCGTTGAGGAAAGCTATCACCTTTTCGGGGGTTTCTGCCATACGTTCTTCTAAAGCAAAAGTAGCATAATTAGGGTAACCTAACAAAGAGGCGCGTGCTTGTCGTAATTCGGCAATATGCAACACATTGTCTTCATTGTTATAGGCACTCTCTCCTGCACAACGACTGTGATAATCAGTAAAGAGTTTCTGACGCAAGTCGCGGTTATCAGCATATTTCATTACCGCAGTATATACAGGTAAATCGAGGGTAATGACCCAGCCTTGGGTATGGCGTTTTTTGGCTTCTTGCGCGAGCATTTCAAGGACAAAATCAGGTAGCCCACTGAGCGTATCTTTATCGGTAATCACCCATTGGTAATGTTGGGTTTCAGAAAGTACATTCTCGGAGAATTTTAGTTTGAGTGTGGCTAAGTCTTTGTCTATTTTTCTCAAACGCTCTTTGTCATCAAGTGACAAATTCGCGCCATTACGAGTAAAACTTTTGTAAGTTTTCTCTAAGAGCGTTTGTTGTTCAGCTGTTAGTGAAAGCTGCTCACGCTGGTTATAGATTGCTTTTACACGCTTGAAGAGGGCTTCATTCAGGCGTATATCATTGCCGTAGTCAGTAAGCAGGGGCGAGATGCGTTGGGCTTCGGCTTGCAGGGCATCATTAGTCTCGGCACTGTTGAGGTTGAAGAACATAGCCGTAAGTCGGTCGAGTTCTAAGCCTGTGTAAGCCAAGGCTTCTACTGTATTTTTAAAAGTAGCAGGTTCAGGATTTTGTGTAATACTATTGATTTGAGCAAGGCTTTCGGCGATAGCTTTCTTAATAGCTGGTAGATAATCGGTAGGAGTAAATTGAGAAAAGGGAGCTGATTCATAGGGGGTATTGAACATAAGGTTATTTTTTTAGTATGAAAGTGCAAATATAGTTTTTTATAAAGATAAAACAAAAAAGCTGTTTGAGGAATCAAACAGCTTTTGTATTTTCTGGATGCCAGATAGCAAACATTTACTTATCTTGCATCGCAAATACTGATTTCAACAAAGGAGTAGTGCGTGCTGCTACATTGGTGCGTATTTCTTTTTCTTTATCGGCAACTTTCACGAACAGTCCATTGATAGCTTGTTGTGTAACGTATTTAGTAAGATTTGCCTCAATAGGTTTCACCAATGGGATTTGGTTATATTTATTGATAATATTTTCCCAAACTTTATCTGCTCCTACTTGGCTAAGAGAAGATTGGATTTTAGGAGAAAAAGCGTTTTCCAATGAGTTATAAGTAGTATTTTTTAAATAGGTAGTGGCGGCAGTATTATCACCTTTGAGGATGTTCATCGCATCAGTAAAGGTCATATTTTGTATAGCCGAAAGAAAAATAGGCTTTGCCTGACTCACCGCATTTTCGGCAGCTTCGTTCAGCACTTTAAGTCCTTGGTCTGCCAAAGACCCCAAGCCGATAGAACGCAAGGTTTTATCTACTTTTTGGAGTTCTTCGGGCAAAAGGATACGCACCGCTTGGTCTTTAAAATAACCACCGTCCTTGCTCAATAGGTCTACCCCATTGCTCACGCCCAATTCAAGCGCTTGCTTGAGACCGCTGGCCACGTTAAAACCACTTCCACCTTGTGAAGTGTTATTCAAAACTTGTTGCAATTCGTTGCAACTGTTCAACGATAGAGAGCCCATAGCTAAGAGCCCTAAAAACATTACTTTTTTCATAGATTCTTATTAATTTACTTATTTATTACTTGTCGCTTGATAGATACTAAAAATGCCTGCTAACAAATAAGAATAAGTGACTGTTACTCCTATTCCAAAGGAAAAAAGCCCTATCAATAAGCATACCATTCCAAAGGCGGTAACGATAAGGGCTGTAAAAGGTGCTGTCATTATCCGTTGGTAACTATGTCCCATTGCTCTGAAAAGCGATTTTCCCTCCAATACGATAATGGGAACAGTGAGTACAAACACTAAGGATATGATAGTGGTAAGCGCTAAGCCTAAAGCGGCTGTTCCTATAGCGATAGCACCTACTGACACTAAGGTTTTTAAGCACATTTGCAAAATCACGTGTCCTAAAATATCATTGGTTTCACGCATGTGATAGTAAGCAAAAAGGTTGCGGAAGGAAGGACGGCTGCCTCCTATCACCTCGGCGTAATTTTTGTAAACCCCTGCTGTAAAAGGAGTAATAATAGCATCAACCAGCAGACTGAAAAACCAAAATTTTATCAGGAAATGAGGCTGATTTACATAGGTTGTCAATCTTTCGGGGTCTTTGCTAAGTTCTACAATTCCCTCTATGGGCATTCCCCAAAGTGTTGTGAGTAACAAAGCGTATACTGTAAAAACCACTACAAATAAAATGAGGGCTCCCAAAAAGTGCGTGGCAAAAGTAGCTTGTACTAATTTTAATGCATTGATAAATACGTTCGATAATTTCATAGGATTAGGTTAAAAAGAATGAGCGATCACAAAATTTCTACGGATGAGTTGTTCATCCATTCCGACGGCAAAGTGTTGCTTGTGATATTTTATAAGATATATATATCGCACGTAGTATTTTATTTTGCTATAGAAAAGAGCGGTAGGATCTACTTCACCAGTAATGTAAATGGGAACTTGCTCGGTATTGATATCTAGTTGTTCGATAGAAAATAGGATGTAGTATAAAAAATCTTCTATAGTTTCATAGGTAAATCGATTGAAGTAGTATAATTTTTTATTTTTGAAGACTACAAAATAGAAAGACCCTACTTCGGCATAGATATACATCACCTCTAAAGGGTGAGAAGAGTAGTGTTTGAGGAACATTTTCAACAGAGAGGTAGCGAAGTGTTGATAGGAGAATCGTCCATAATAAGCTAACAAAGCGTTGTTTACAAATGTGTTAGGGACATAAGCATTTAGAGTTTCTACGGAAAGTATTTTGTCAATTTCTACTGTATTGGGAGCTACATTATGTATATCGACACTGTATTTAAGATAGTCTAGCACTTCGTCCTTACCGCCATACAAGGATTGAGGTATAAGGGTAAAAATAGGGGTATTGTGTAGAACCCTGATAGTATTGAAATCTTGGCGAAGGTCTTCTTCACTTTTGATCACACGCTCTACTTGATCGTTTATTTCGTCCTGTGTTTTATAGTTAAAATTCACGGGGAAGTTATAAATAGACTCTACGCAGGCGAGCACAGGGTTAAACACACAAAAAGAAAGTCCATCCAAGTTGATTTGAATGGACAATTCCTTGAAATACGTTTCTAATTGTTTATTCTTTTGCGATTTTTGCGTCATAAGAAGTTGGCCAGTTACCATTTACGGTAATTTCTTTTAGTGAACCTACTTGAATGTTAGGTCCTCTTACATCTTCTACAGAGGTTTTTTGAATTTCTTTAGCAACTAAATCTTTATCTAAACCTTTTAGTATATCTTCTTTAGCTACATACACTTGGAATACTGATGATTTAACATCATTTTTATCAGTAATCACACCAGTTTCCATTATAAATTTACCAGCGGGTACGCCTTTAAAAGTAGGCAAATCGCCCATAGTTTTGTAACGAGGGTCGTCTTTAAACAAGGAATCTTTTACTGATACATATCCTAAGGTATCAATACGCACTCCTTGACGCATCACGTCAATGTTAAAACCTTTGTCGAACTCTACCCAGCTAGTATCGCGTTGAGAAGTGATGGTAAAGCGTGCATTTTCTACAAACTTAGTAAGTTCGTCGAAATTTTTAGCGTAAACACCATTAATTTTTAAATAAGCATCTTGAACATTGCGAATGTCCTTCAACTTTTTGATCACCTCAGTGTAGCGATTTTCCTTAATTTTGTTAAATTCAATAGGACCTGTGATAGATCTGTAAATTAGGAAGCAGAACACGAATCCTAATAGATAAAATGCAATTTGTAAGATTTTTTTCATCGTTTTAATATTATATTAAATAAATTTTTTTTTGACTGGCATAGCGCAAAACTACAATCTTTTTTTGAAACTAAAAAATTATTTTAACTTTTTTTTTATATTTTTGTGCGCTCAATACTTTTTACGATGGATGAAAAAGCCTTTCTCAACGCTCTCTTTCAGGCGTTTAAACATACCCCTACCCCCTCACAAGAAGTTGCCTTGCAAATGCTCACCAACTATCTTTTTGATGCTAATGCTGCAGAAAAGCTATTTTTGTTAAAAGGGTTTGCAGGTACAGGAAAAACATCTATCACTCGCTGCCTTATAGCAGCACTTCCTTTGATACACCACCAAGCGGTACTTTTGGCACCTACTGGTCGTGCTGCGAAAGTGATGTCGCATTTTGCTAAGAATCAAGCTTTCACTATCCATAAATACATCTACTACAGCACTGCTACGGGCACTGAAATATCTTTCAAACTGCGTGCCAATAAACACTACAATACCTTATTTATAGTAGATGAGGCATCGATGCTCGCCGATATAGACGACCTGATGAGCTTTGTCTACTCGGGCAAAAATTGCAAGCTACTACTGATAGGTGATACAGCTCAGCTTCCTCCGATAGGTACTGAGGTGAGTCCGGCGTTGAGTGTGAGTCATTTAGAATATCAATACAACAAAGAAGTGCTCTCCACTACCCTCACTGAGGTGCTACGCCAAAAAAACAAATCGGGGATTTTGCGCAATGCTACCCGCCTGCGCAAAACGCTTTTCGGACAAGCTAAATCACCAGATTTTCTGTTCAACCTCAAAAATCCCGATGTAACCCGACTCACGGGTAGTGAAGAAATTGCCGATGCTATCAATGAGAGTTACGAGCTTTACGGAAGTGAGGAAACTGCTATTATTGTGCGCTCTAACAAGCGTGCTGTGGGATGGAATGCCTATATACGCCGCACGATCCTTGATATAGAAGATGAAATAGCTGCTGGTGACCTACTAATGGTCGTGAAAAACAATTATTTTTGGTGTAAAAACAACCCCGAAGTGAGTTTTATTGCCAATGGTGACATTATAGAGGTGCTCCATATTTATAGTTTTTACGAAGAATACGGTTTTAGATTTGCTGAAGTTTCTGCACAACTCATTGATTACCCTAACCAACCGCCTTTTGATACTGTAATTCTCCTTAACACCCTTTACAGCGAATCGCCTGCCCTTACTCCCGCTGAAAACCAACGACTTTACGAAGAGGTGCTCGCTGATTATTACGATGAACCTTCATCGTACAAAAAGCACCAACAACTGAAAGAAAATCCGTACTTCAACGCTTTACAAGTGAAGTTCTCCTACGCTATCACCTGCCATAAAAGTCAAGGGGGACAATGGGATGTTATTTTTATTGAAAAACCTTACCTCCCTGAAGACTACGTAATTGACGAAAGTTACTACCGCTGGCTGTACACAGCCCTTACCCGCGCCAAACAACAAGTATATTTATTGGGATTCCCTGATACAGACTTTAATTAGGTAAGAGATAAGAGGTAAGAGGTAAGAAATTTTAAAAAATCTCTAATTTAATCACTACGCTTTAGAACCTTATAAAAACATATATTCAATTACTTACTTAATTACCTCCCCCTACTCTATTGAGAATTATCAAAAAAAAATTAGTACTATGTATTGCATATTACTATTTTTTACCATAACTTTGCCCTCGATTTGATAAATCTACAGAATTATGGAAGAAATCAATACTGAAAAAATTAAAACCCAAATGCGCAAGGGTATCTTAGAGATGTGCATACTCTCGGCTATCAACAAAAGTAAAGAAGCCTATGTATCCGACCTTATAGATGCTCTCAAATCTGCTGATATGATTGTGGTAGAAGGTACACTCTACCCACTTCTCACCCGATTGAAGAATGCCGGACTACTCGCCTACCAATGGAAAGAATCGACCTCGGGACCTCCACGCAAATACTATGTGCTTACCGAAGGAGGTAAACGCTTTCTTGAAGAAACTGTAAAAGCGTGGCGTGAATTACAAACTATGATAAACAAACTCATTTAGATTATGGATAAAGTAAAAAACATCAGTTTGGGTGGTTTTTCTTTTACAATTGAAGAAACTGCCTACAACGCTCTCAACACCTATCTTGTTGAGGTGCATAAACATCTAAGTACCAATGCCGATAGAGACGAAATTCTATACGACATTGAACAGCGTATGGCTGAACTGCTCAAAGAGCAAATGAAAGGACGTGAAGTGGTTATCAGCCAAGATATTCAATACCTAATAAGCGTTTTAGGTCGTCCTGAACAATACGTTGATGATGAGGAAAATAGTGCCTCTACACCTCAGTTTTCTAACTCTTTTAAAGGTAGAAAACTCTACAGAGATATAGATGACAAAAAATTAGGTGGTGTACTTTCAGGCATCAGTCATTATTTTAAATGGGACGTTACGTTACTGCGTATTGTTTTTGCTTTACTCATTTTTGCTAATATTTCTTTTTTTGCTTTCAGTGTTAATGGCAAAGGCATTTCGTTTACTTCTACCCTTATTGTATTGTATTTCATCTTTTGGGGTGTAGTTCCAGCAGCTGTTACAACTTCTGAAAAACTTGAAATGAAAGGTGAGGAAGTAAATTTAGATACCTTGTCTAACTTCAAAACAAGCTTTCCTCCACAGAGAAGAGAGTGGACGAAAAGCCTTACTGACAAGAAAATAGCGGGAGTTTTAGGGGGACTTGCTCTTTATCTATCTATCAATAGCACTTGGTTACGCATTGCCTATGTAGCAGTAGTTTTATTTTCTTTGCCTATTTTTCATCAAATGGGTGTATTGGCAATTATCGGCTATTTTATCTTAGCGGCAGTACTTAAAAATCCTACTTTGGCTACTGAAGAGGTTCATTCTTTAAAAAGTTCGGATACAGCAATAACATCTCCTCAACGAAGTAACTTTTTCTTTATGTTACTCAAAGGTGTTTTCTATTTCATAGCTATAGTGATATGTATTCCTCTGTTTATAGCACTTATAGGTACGATTATCAGTATCTTTGGCGCAACTATTGCTGGCGGTGTTACCCTGCTTACCCTGAATGATTACTTACCTTATCTATTGGCACATCAATGGCAAGTTGTTGTATTGTACCTCGCTTCAGGTTTACTGTTGTTAGTGCCTATCTCATTAATATTGTTATTAGCTCTTAAACTTTTTACCAAAGGATTTCGTACGCCTAAAGCGTGGGTAGTAGCTAATGTGCTCTGTTTAGTGGTAGGGATAATGCTTTTACTCACCGTATTAGGAAGTGTAGGTAAAGAATTTGTAACAGCAGGTAAAGTAGAAACAAAAATACCCATCACCTCTACCACCGATACTTTGTTTATCAGTGAAAAAACCTCTACACCTTACGATGGATTTGTATCACTACACGAAAGGGGAATTGATTTGAGAAATAACGTATACTTTACTGATATACAAACCACTAACGATTCAGTACCCTACCTTTTAATCACTAAAAAATCTAAAGGAAGAACTGTGAGTGAGGCTACCGAGAACGCTTCTCGGTTAGAGTTTCCTATAGAGTTTAACAAGAATGTAATAGAGCTTCCTAACCATTATACACTGAAAAAAGGCAATGTGTTTAGAAATCAAGAAGTGAAAGTAAGTTTGTGTGTGCCTGCGGGCAAATACGTAAAAACTATTGCTAATAGACAGTTCTATATGTTTCGAAAATGGCATCCTATTCTCGAAAAGAATGCCCTATACAAAGTTACTAAAGACTCCATTATTCAGGTAACGAGTAAGAAGTAACAATTAAGAATTAACGATCACAGCGGCTTGGGTGGGGCATACGCCATTGATTTTATCGCCTATACCTACATAGCGCACTTCGTACTGAGGATAAGGTGCGAGCACCTCGCTGATAAAAGCGCGAAACTCCTCGTCATTCCACTCAAAATGGTGGTCGTCGTGGCGGATAGCGTTCTGAGGGTCATCAAAATAATACTTGTTGAACCTGCTATCGGGGGTGGTGATAATTATCTTGTGGAAAGGGATTTGCAAACATCTTTCTACCAAAGCCTTAGCATCGGCAGGAGTGTTGTGTTCAATCACTTCGGTAAGGAGGATATTCACCGGTTTTTGGTATGCAAAATCATCTAAACTACGCAGGAACACAAGGTTGTCAGTCTCCATTTTGTAAGAAAGACTTTTGGCATACTCGGCTACAGCAGGGTCTATATCAGTTGCAAAATAAGGGTGGTTATAGTTGTAGTTCTTGCGCATAAAACGACGATAATATTTCAGTTCACCACAACCAATATCCAAAATAGGAAAGTCGAAACCAAACTCCTTCACCGCAAACTCCATACGGCTACCGTGAGTATCGGTAAATTGGAACTCAATATCAAGTCCTTTAGCTTTGAAATACGCCTCGAAAGCAGGTTTAATTTCATTGAGTTGGCGTTCGCTTTTCACAGCACGTTTGATAAAGAGATAGAACACAAAATAAGGCACATCGTCTATATTGGTGAGGATACGCGCGTATTTCTGTGCAAAAAAGTCGTCTATGTAAGTATATTCGCCATATTCATTGGTAATATGCGTAATCACAGCTATAAAGCTGAGCAAGTTGAGCGCCTCAAAAATGGTTTTTCCTTCTATTTTAAGGGCTACATTATTACCGATAAGAGGTGTGATTTGGCAATTTTTGAAATAACGTTCCATTAAAAAACGTCCGCCACTGTACCAAGAAGAATTGATATAGAGGTTTTTAACCTCAATAGTACACGGCTGGTTATCCACCTCACTGCGCTTTTTGCCCAACCATTTGATTTCCTGCTCGAAATAAGATTCTTTTTCCTGCAATTGGTCTTTGAAAAATTCGTTGCAACAATGCAAGATTACCAAAGGCGAACAATAGCTTTGGAAATCAATTTGGTTGCTCTCTTCAGGTAGATAACTGTAACGAGTATCTTGGAAAACTACATCATACTGATGCGCATTTACCGCATTACCTATGAGTTGCCCATTGCGAAGGGATTTGGCGTAGATACCAAAATCAGTATTGGGGTTTTTATTGAGAACATCCAATAAGTGAGGATTGTTGGAACGTATTTGAATAACCATAATCTACCTATTTACTAATGAATGGACAAAAGTAATATTTTTTAATGAGTACACAAAATTGATATACCAACAAATTTGCTAATTGATAAATTATACTTATTTTTGCGCCTGAATATTAAAAGATAAATAAAATGGCAGACACTCAACAACTCACTCCCGAACAATACGAACTTTTCAAAAACGCCGAAAAGCGCCTTAAACAAAAGAGACTTTTGTATATTCACTTTTTTGTAATGGTTTTAGGCTGTATATTTTTTGCTGTTGCCAATAAAGTGCTCAACTATGGTGTAAACTATAATTGGTATATTTGGGCGAGCCTTATTTGGCTTTTCTTTTGGCTATGGCACGCAATGAACGTGTTCATTTTCAATCGCTTTTTAGGTAAACAATGGCAAGAAAAACAACGCGAACAACTCATTGCTGCCCAACAGAAAAAACTCATCAGAATGGAAGCCGCTGTGGAAAAAGAATTTGCCTCACAAAAAGAGCAAGCGCAACGTGAATTATCAGCTGAAGAAACTGCACAAAGTTCTACTTCCAACACAAATCCTACAGTGTAAATTCTATGATTACTCTTATAGCTGCCGCCGATGAGCACAATGCTTTGGGCAAAGGAAGCGATTTGCTTTGGCATTTGCCAGAAGATTTCAAACATTTCAAACGCCTCACTACAGGGCATTGCATTATTATGGGGCGGAAAACGTTTGAGACTTTTCCTAAACCCTTGCCTAATCGCACCCATATAGTGATTACACGTCAAAAAGACTATATAAAAGAAGGCATCATAGTAGTAAATTCGTTAGAGGAAGCTATTGAAAAAGCACTTGCCATAGACCCCAACCCTTATGTGATAGGAGGTGGTGAAATCTACGCTCAAGCATTGCCTCTTGCCGATGTGATAGAGTTCACACGTGTGCACCACACTTTCCCAGAAGCTGATGTGTTTTTCCCTAAATTTAACACTGAAGAATGGGAGTTAGTAAGCTCTGAACCCTTTGAAAAAGACGAAAGACACGCTTATAATTTTACTTTTGAAAAATACTTGAAGAGGTAAGAGATAAGAGGTAAGAAAAATAAAAAAGGCTGTCTAAATAGACAGCTTTTTTAATATTATAAAGGTTTTGTTTTGTAGGGGCATTTGCAAAACGCCCCTACAATGTAACTAAAAACTGAGTGTTACTCCTGCTAAGTAATTCGCTTCGGCAGCGGGAATATATACCATTCCCCAACCATTATCGCCATAAGGAGTGTATTTGGTGTTGAAAATGTTATTCCCCATTACCGAAAACAACACTGATTTGAAAGTGCTTTTAGGCTTCCACTCGTATTGCAAACTGAGATTATTCACAAAATAAGCATCAAGTTTTGCTTCATCACGTTCGGTGTTATCTACATATTGTGCACCCACATATTTAGAAATCAGCCCTATTTGAAAGCCATCAATAGGCATAAAAGTAATGGTATTACCGAGCACTACATCGGGAGAATAGGAAATACGAGTGTCGCCCCAGCTGATCGTACGAGTCGCTACATCAGCATCTTGACTCTTATAATCTCTGTTTAGATTTTTACTAAAAGCTAAATTGGGTGACCAGAACCAACGCTCTGAGAGTTGTACCATTGCATCGGCTTCAACTCCTGCACGATAGCTCTTACCCACATTCTCACGGATAGGATAACCAGTGCTGTTGAGTTTCCCTGAAAGCACTAATTGGTCTTGATAAGCCATATAATAACCATTGAGATTCAAACGCACTTTGGGGGTGGTGAGTCGCCAACCGAGTTCGATATCGTTGAGTTTCTCGGCGATAGGTTTTTTAGCATTAGGATCGTCCTGCAAAGCTTCGTAATAACTCTTGTAATCGGAGCGGTTAGGCTCTTTAGTTGCTCGTGCATAAGAAACATAAAGGTCGTTGTGTTCATTCAAAAAGAAGGTAAGACCCGCCTTAGGATTGAAGCTGTTAAGACTTTCATCTACCTTGTATTTATTAGCCTTATACCCTACGTGACGGAATTGCACATCGGCAAACAGGCTCCATTTAGGGGCAAATTGCCAAGTGAGTTTGCCATAACCTGCCACTTCTTCTTTAGTATTTAGACCTTCGTAACTATAGCGATTGCCATACACAAAAGGCGCTTTTTCTGCCCATAGCAAATCTTTGTAATGTGACCCTTCATAGCGATTGAGCAATCCTCCAAAGAGCAGTTGCACACCATCTTTCTGATAGTTCGCCGAAAAGGTAGTTCCCCAGAAATCGTTGTTCAATCCTTGTTGATGAATGATGTATGCTTTTTGCTCCTTGCCTGCCCCGTCGAGTACTTTAGGCAAGCCTATCTTAGAATATTTTTTCTTCTCATAGTTCTCCCAATAGCCTTTACCTTTGGTGTAGTGAAATGAGAGTTGCGTATGCCACGCAGTACTCCACTGTTGTGTCCAGTGCAGTTGGGCGTGGTCTTGCTGATAGTTATCAGTTTCGTTGTCGTAGAAACGTTTGTTACCAGCGGCATCTTTGTAGGCTCCAGCAGGATTGTAGCGACGATTGCTATTCAAAGTTTCTTTGTCCACTCCTAAATAAGTGAGATATACACTTTGTTTGCCACCAAACACCAATCCTTTGATGAGCGTACCACCGTGACTATAAGCACCTTGTAAGAAGTACGATTTTAGGTCGGAGGAAGCGCGGTCGCGATACCCATCACTTTTGATTACAGAAAAGCGTCCGCTAAGCTCAAAACGGTCATTGAGTTTTCCAGTGGAAAGTTTAAGGCTGTGTTTGTGAGTGTTATAACTGCCATAGAAGTTGGCGAGTTCCCCTGATGCGTGCTCTTGTACGGCATCGGTGAGGACGTTGAGGCTGGCGCCAAAAGCTCCTGCTCCATTAGAAGAGGTTCCTACTCCGCGTTGCAACTGTATGCTCTCGGCAGAAGAAGCAAAGTCGGAGAGATTGTACCAAAAAACCCCTTGAGATTCGGAGTCGTTGAGGGGTACACCGTTGATAGTTACATTGGTGCGGTACAGGTCGCTCCCACGTACAAACATATTGCTACTGCCAAAGCCCGAACCATCTTCGGAATAGCTCACCACGTTAGGCAACTGACCTAACAACAAAGGCAATTGCTGACCGAAATTTTTGGTCTTAATTTCCTCCTTAGAGAGATTAGAAAAGGTTACGGGAAGTTTTTTGGTAGCCCTCACCGACGATACTAATACTTCGTCAAGCTGAATAGGCTTAGCTGGAGAGATAACAGAATCTAATGGAGATTCCGCTTGTTGTGCTATTGCTGAGGTAGAGATGGCAATAGCTGCGTACAAAAGTACATTTTTCATTAAAAAAATAAGGTTTTTTAACAAATAAAAGAGGTGATTATTTGGTGTGTTAATAAAATAAAAAAGCCTGTTTATGCTACCCAAAAGCAAAAACAAGCTCCATCGCTTAGTTTCATTCCTTCAACGGGATTATCCGTTCAAGTTCAATGGGTATGATCTCAGCCTGTTACAGCACCCCTTATGAGACGGCGGCAAAAGTACAAAATAATTCCGAAATACAAAATACGAATGGCGGAAAAAAATTTGCCAAAGATGTGAGCCACACGGGGTGTTTACATCTTTGGCAAAATATTATTAACTGTTAGTTGTTAGCTACTAGTTGATTAGGCTTGTCCGGTTACACCAAACAGAGGTATGGCGTGACGGTCGTCGTTATTAGAGATTGTTCCGTTAGCTTGTTCAAACTTTTGGATATTATCATCTAAAGCAAATAGCAATCGTTTGGCGTGCTCGGGGGTAAGGATAATGCGACTGCGCACTTTTCCTTTAGGCATCCCTGGCATTACACTCACGAAATCTACTACAAACTCAGTAGCTGAGTGGTTGATAATCGCCAAGTTAGAGTACACTCCCCCAGCTATCTTATCATCGAGCTCGATGCTCAATTGTCCTTCTTTTTCTTCTACTTCGTTCATTGTTTATCGTGATTTTTTCTTTTCGACTACAGGTTGTTCCATATCTGCTTTAGAGCCCACGATGATTTTCTCGTACTCTTTAAGACCTGTACCAGCAGGGATACGGTGACCAACGATTACGTTTTCTTTCAAGCCATCAAGGGTATCTATTTTACCGCTTACTGCTGCCTCGTTCAACACTTTAGTAGTTTCTTGGAAGGAAGCTGCTGAGATGAACGATTTAGTTTGCAATGAAGCACGAGTGATACCTTGTAACACTGGCATAGCGGTAGCAGGAATGATATCACGAGCAATTACCAAATTCTTATCAGAACGTTTGAGGAGTGAGTTTTCATCGCGCAATTCGCGGAGGCTCACTATTTGTCCTGCTTGTAAGTTTTCGGAATCACCAGCATCTTCTACTACTTTTTTACCGAATAGACGGTCGTTTTCTTCGATAAAGTCGTCTTTGTGAACCAACTGACCTTCGAGGTAGAGGGTATCACCTGGGTCTTGAATTTCGACTTTACGCATCATTTGACGAACGATTACCTCAAAGTGTTTGTCGTTGATTTTCACCCCTTGGAGGCGGTATACCTCTTGTACTTCGTTTACTAAGTACTGTTGTACAGCTGAAGGTCCTTTGATACGCAAGATATCATCAGGAGTTACAGAGCCATCGGATAGAGGTTTACCTGCACGTACAAAGTCGTTTTCTTGTACCAAGATTTGGCTTGAGAGTTTTACCAAGTACTTGCGTTCATCACCCAAACGAGAGGTAACGATAACTTCTTTATTACCACGTTTGATTTTACCGAAAGATACCACCCCGTCGATTTCGGATACGATAGCAGGGTTTGATGGGTTACGCGCTTCGAAGAGCTCGGTAACACGAGGAAGACCCCCAGTGATATCCCCAGCTTTTGCAGAACTACGCGGTATTTTCACGAGTACTTTACCTTCTTCAATCTTGCTGTTGTTATCCACCATAATGTGGGCACCTACAGGCAAGTTGTAAGAACGGAGCGTTTCACCATTTTTATCAACGATAAGCAAGGTAGGAATCAACTTTTTATTACGTGATTCTACAATCACTTTTTCTTGGAAACCAGTTTGCTCATCGATTTCTACTTGGTAAGTAACCCCTTGTTCGATATCTTCGTAAGCGATTTTACCAGAGTATTCAGAGATGATTACAGCGTTGTACGGATCCCATTGGAAAAGTAAAGTGCCTTTTTTCACTTCTTGTTTATCTTTTACAAAGATGTGAGCCCCATAAGGGATATCGTGTGTTTGAAGCACCATTTTAGTAGTAGGGTCGAGAACGCGGAGCTCTGATGAACGAACTACCACATCTACAGGGTTTTGTTCGTTGTCTTTACCACTTACTACGCGCAAATCTTCTACTTCGATGATACCATCGAAACGCGCTTCAGTTTTGTTTTCTTCGGATACGTTACCGGCAACCCCACCCGCGTGGAAAGTACGCAAGGTAAGCTGAGTACCAGGCTCACCGATAGATTGGGCAGCAACTACCCCTACAGCTTCCCCTTTCTGAACCATACGACCAGTAGAAAGGTTGCGACCGTAACATTTTGCACAAATACCGTGTTTAGCTTCACAGGTAAGTGCAGAGCGCACTTCTACCATATCGATAGGTGCAGCATCTATTTTATCTACTATTTTTTCAGTAATTTCTTCACCAGCTGCTACGAGAAGCTCTTCGGTAAGAGGATTGTATACATCGTGGAGTGACACACGACCCAAGATGCGTTCGCCAAGGGTTTCTACAACTTCCTCATTCTTTTTGAGCGCACGTACTTCTACCCCGCGCAAAGTACCACAATCTTCGGTGTTGATGATTACGTCCTGTGAAACGTCTACCAAACGACGAGTTAAATAACCAGCGTCGGCAGTTTTCAAAGCGGTATCGGCAAGACCTTTACGAGCCCCGTGAGTAGAGATGAAGTACTCGAGGATTGACAAACCTTCTTTAAAGTTTGACAAGATAGGGTTCTCAATAATTTCGCCCCCTCCAACGCTTGATTTTTTAGGTTTAGCCATCAAACCACGCATACCAGTAAGCTGACGTATCTGCTCTTTAGAACCACGCGCTCCAGAGTCAAGCATCATATATACTGAGTTAAACCCTTGCTGATCGGTACTGATGCGTTTCATCGCCAATTCAGTAAGTTGTGCATTGGTAGATGTCCATACATCAATCACTTGGTTATAACGTTCGTTATTGGTGATGAGACCCATATTATAGTTCATCATAATACCATCAACGAGACCATTAGCTTCAGCAATCATATCCACTTTTTCTTGTGGGATGATGATATCTCCTAAACTGAATGACAATCCACCTTTGAAGGCGAAACGGTAACCCATATTCTTGATTTTATCCAAGAAGTCACCCGTTACAGGGATGCTGGTAGCTTTAAGGATACGACCAATGATGTCGCGAAGAGATTTTTTAGTAAGAACCTCGTTTACGTAGCCTACTTCCAAAGGCACCAACTCGTTGAAGAGCACACGCCCCGTAGTAGTTTCTACTATAGGATAATACACATTGCCATTCTCGTCGAGGTCGCGTACTTTCACTTTGATGAAAGCGTTGAGGCTCAATTTACCTTCGTTGTAAGCGATATTTACCTCTTCGGCTGAATAGAATGTGAGACCTTCGCCTTTGATAGGGTACTCTGGGGTAGATTTACGACCTTTGGTGATGTAGTAAAGCCCCAAGACCATATCTTGAGAAGGTACAGTGATAGGTGAACCATTGGCAGGGTTGAGGATATTGTGAGAAGCCAACATCAATAGTTGAGCTTCGAGGATAGCCTCAGGACCAAGAGGCAAGTGCACCGCCATCTGGTCACCATCGAAGTCGGCATTGAACGCTGTACACACCAATGGGTGCAACTGGATAGCTTTTCCCTCGATGAGTTTAGGCTGGAATGCCTGAATACCCAAACGGTGCAATGTAGGGGCACGGTTGAGGAGGACAGGGTGACCTTTGATCACGTTCTCCAAGATGTCCCATACTACAGGTTCTTTTTTGTCGATGATTTTCTTAGCTGATTTTACCGTTTTTACGATACCGCGCTCGATGAGTTTACGGATTACAAACGGTTTATAGAGTTCGGCAGCCATATTCTTTGGCAAACCACATTCATACATTTTGAGTTCAGGACCTACCACAATAACGGAACGAGCAGAGTAATCCACACGTTTACCGAGGAGGTTCTGACGGAAGCGTCCTTGTTTACCTTTCAATGAATCGGAAAGAGATTTGAGCGGACGGTTAGATTCGGTTTTTACCGCTGATGATTTACGAGTGTTATCGAAGAGTGAATCTACAGACTCTTGCAACATACGTTTTTCGTTGCGCAAAATCACATCAGGTGCTTTGATTTCCATCAAGCGTTTAAGGCGGTTGTTGCGGATGATCACACGGCGGTATAAGTCGTTGAGGTCGGAAGTTGCAAAACGACCTCCATCAAGTGGTACCAATGGGCGCAATTCGGGCGGGATTACAGGAATCACCTTCATTATCATCCATTCAGGTTTGTTTTCGCGGTTCTTTTGGGATTCGCGGAACGCCTCTACCACTTGCAAACGTTTAAGCGCTTCGGTTTTGCGTTGTTTAGAACTTTCGTTGTTGGCTTTGTGGCGCAAGTCATAAGAAAGTGCGTCTAAATCCAAACGTTCGAGGAGTTCGAGGAGACACTCAGCTCCCATTTTAGCGATAAACTTATTGGGATCGGTATCTTCTAAGTATTGGTTATCAGCGGGAAGACTCTCGGTAATAGCGAGGTATTCTTCTTCTGAAAGGAAGTCTAAATATTGTAAATCTTCACCTTCTAGACCTTTGGCAATACCTGGTTGGATAACTACATAGCGTTCGTAGTATATAATCATATCCAACTTTTTGGAAGGAAGACCTAACAAATAGCCGATTTTGTTAGGCAAAGAGCGGAAATACCAAATGTGAGCGATAGGCACCACGAGGTTGATATGTCCTACCCTTTCGCGGCGTACTTTTTTCTCGGTCACTTCCACGCCACAACGGTCGCAGACGATGCCTTTATAGCGAATGCGTTTGTATTTACCACAAGCACATTCATAGTCCTTTACAGGACCAAAGATACGCTCACAGAACAACCCGTCGCGTTCAGGTTTGTGAGTACGGTAGTTGATAGTTTCGGGTTTAGTAACCTCGCCGCGTGAAACGGCTAAGATAGATTCGGGGGAGGCCAAACCAATCGAAATTTTATCAAATTTAGGAACAGCTGTTATTTTTTCTCTTGCCATATTGTTATGGTGAATATAATAAGTTTATGTGGCCTCGTTGGGGAGTCCCCACGAAGCCTATTTACAAAATATCGTGCAAAAGTACTACTATTTTTTGAAATGGCAATAGTTTTTTGAGAATATTTTTTGAAAAAGTTTTTAAGTAGTTGAGAGTTGCGGAATTAGG
This sequence comes from uncultured Capnocytophaga sp., assembly GCF_937936315.1. Taxonomy (GTDB): domain Bacteria; phylum Bacteroidota; class Bacteroidia; order Flavobacteriales; family Flavobacteriaceae; genus Capnocytophaga. The sequence goes on from NZ_CALGWU010000057.1 coordinate 111,545, forward strand.
GAATTACTGTAAGGCAAGAGGAATTCTAGGAGTTCTCAGAATTATCGTGGTTCTTAGAGTAAAGGTAAATCTACTCATTAGCAAATTGTTTCATTGTGTACAATATCAATTCAGTAGTGTTTTTTTCGGTGACTACCCAAATAGATTTATCGTAATCTACATCTATAGCAATGGGTGAAATAGACTCTACGGGAAAATCTTTTAGCAAGTTGCCTTTTTCGTTGTATAGGTAGGCTTTTTGAGTATTCTGTTCGGTTACTGATACGTAGTTCATTCCGCGAATGCGAAACAATTTAGGACGGCTGTATTTTCCTTCAGTGAGTTCGATACGTTGATTACCAATAGTGAGTATATTCCCTGAAAGTGAGGCAAGTACATAGCGATTTCCGCCCCAATAAAAAGGTTCGGTAAGTGATAGGTTTTTGCGGGTCATTCCGCCTTTTTCGTCTATAGAGATAAGCGTACCATCACTATTAGTGAACATAAAGAGGTTACCTAACACCAAAGGCGGATTGTTAGAAAAACTATAGGCGCCTTTCACAGTAATACGGGGCTCGCCATTGCGGTGCAAGATGTTGAAAGTGCCATTGTTAGATGAGTAAATGAGATAGTCTTTCCCATTGAAACGATAGTGTTTAGGGGTAAACAAAGGTTTGCCATTCGTATGCTGGTTAAAACCTTTCACTTCTTGCCCTTTCTTATCTAAAAGGTGAAGAGTATTGCCTTCGGCAAATAGGAATCGATACTCGCGATTACTTTCATAATCAAAGACTTCTAAGGGGGTAATAGGATTTTTATACTGCAAAGGGAAAGGGGCTACCTCCTTGCCATTGCGGTCGATTACCCAAATGGATTTTTCGGTAGTGAAAGCCATTTGCAGGAAGCCATTTTTGAACAAATCTACTTGGTAGATAGGACTTTTTATTTTTCCATCTAAGCGTTTTTTCCACAGTAGGGATCCGTTGTTAGCTATGAGATAGAGGTAGTTATTTTCATCTTGGACAGCTATTTCTAATCGTTTGGTGCGGTGGTTTAAGAGAATGACGGGCTCACTTGCCATAGCATCGTCTAAGGCAAAGCGGAAACGCTCGCGCATCTCATCAGAAAGGGTGCTTTCAGTTTGTTTTTCACTTACAAAATTCAGCACGTAATAGTCGTTTTGAGGCGTTTGCTGGAAAAGAGCCCAACGGTAATTTTCGGCTATTGCAGGAAAACGACTGCTAAATGAAGGGTTGTCGTAAAGATTGACAATACGGGAGAAAGTAACATTTGAAGCACTATTTTCTTCTAATAATCCAAAAGCTTTATTCGCTGATAACACATTACCCCGCTGCATATCGTTCACTACAGAGATGAGGAGTTCTTTGGTTTTGGTGAGTACCAATTGCTTTTGATATACGCCTGCATAACGCGGAATGAAATCTTTTACAAATGAAGTGAAGAAACTTATGGGCAGGTCGGGGTTGAGTTCGTACATTGGGAAGTTGTATTTGAAATCCTCGGAGAGTACGGGTAGTTGTTGAAGGGTTTCATCTACATCAAATGAGGAAACAACTGCAAATTGACCTTCGGTTACGCGCCCAAAAGCAACCCCATTGATAGAAGTTCTAAAGGGACTTTCTTGTGCTATACTGTCGTTTTGTATCAGTTTTTCGGCATCATCAAAAGTATAAGCACTGATGCTGAGCACACGAGCAGGCATTAGACTTAGGGCATTGTTTTGGTAGGGGACAGTGTGGAGCATCACATCGGTATTTGCCTCTTTATCAATAGTGGTTACCCCGCTGAGACGCACATTGTTTTCTTCTAAAAAGAGATCAAAAGCTACCCAGTTTTTACAATTTGCAAGTGGTTTTTCACCAAAGAAAGGTTCGAAATAATCGTTGGCAGCGTTTTTTTGTAAAAATAGGTTTGCTACACATTCAGTACCGCTAATTTGTTGTAGTTTTTCTAAATCCTGTTGAGCATCGCTCTTGTTTTGTTTGTTTAAAGAGGTGTACTCAGAAAGTTTTTCGCCATCGCTGATGAGCAAGTAATCACCATAAATTGTATAGAACCACTCTTTGCCAAACAAGGCTTGTTTTTGCACTTGTGCAGAGGCGTTTTTCCAAGTAGCTGATTTCTCGTTATTTTCTTTTTTACAAATAAAAAAGCAATTGCCTTCAGTAGAAAATGCTACCCATATATCATCATTTACGGGTAAAGTTCCTAAGAGTTTTACTTCGTGCAAACGCAATATACGAGGGTTATGAGCTTTCCAAAAGCTATTGTTCGTAAGGGCACTCAGGAAGTTGTCGCAGTTGTTGATATGGTAGATGAGCTCAGTATTTTCGGGGAAAGTAAAAGGAGTGAGGGTTGCTTTTTTTTCTTTAGAAGTACAAGCAACCAAAAAGAGCAAGGTTATTATGTAGAAACAATACTTCACTACTTAAAATTATTGATGATGAAAGTGCAAAGATATGTAATAATTAGCAAATTAGCAAATTACGGATGGTGAAAATACTCATACACTTTTTTACCTCTAAAACCTATGATCTTTGTGAGTTCTTCTAATGTAGCCTCACGGATGCGTTTTACGGATTTGAAGTGTTGGAGGAGCGTTTCTTTGGTTTTATCGCCTATCCCCCCTACCCCATCGAGTTCGGATACAATAGCTGATTTGCTGCGTTTTTGGCGGTGGAACGTAATACCAAAACGGTGTGCTTCGTCACGCAATTGCTGAATTACACGCAGGGTTTCGGAACGCTTATCTAAATACAAAGGGACACTATCTTCGGGGAAATAAATTTCCTCTAACCGCTTGGCAATGCCTATAATAGCTATCTTACCGCGCAATTCTAACTGTTCTAAGGCTTTTAGAGCTGATGAGAGTTGCCCTTTACCTCCATCGATGATAATGAGTTGAGGCAGCGGTTGTTGTTCGTCTAACAAACGGCGGTAACGGCGATATACCGCTTCTTCCATAGAAGCAAAATCGTTAGGACCTTCGACAGTTTTTACATTGAAATGGCGATAGTCCTTTTTGCTTGGTTTGGCATTTTTAAAGACTACACAAGCTGATACAGGGTTTGTACCCTGAATGTTAGAGTTATCGAAACACTCTATATGCACGGGAGGTACCGAGAGGTGCAAATCGCGTTGCATCTGGGTGAGAATGCGATTGGTATGGCGTTCAGGGTCTACTATTTTTTCTTGTTTGAACCTATCTTGACGGAAGTGTTTGGCATTGCGCAAGGAGAGTTCCAAGAGTTGTTTTTTCTCACCTGCTTTAGGGATAGTAGCTTGCAATCCGTCGGAAAGGGTTACATCAAAAGGTACGATAATTTCCTTAGATACAGAGAAGAAGCGTTCACGAATATCAATAATAGCATATTCTAAAAGCTCTCTATCAGTCTCGTCTAATTTCTTTTTAATCTCCAAAGTATGAGCGCGCACAATCGCTCCATAAGCCACTTGCAAGAAGTTTACATACCCATATTCTTCATCGGAAACGATAGAGAATACATCGACATTGGTAATTTTACTACTCACAATAGTAGATTTAGCTTGGTAGTTTTCCAAACTTTGTATTTTCTGTTTAATGAGATGCGCTTCTTCAAAACGCATTTCGGCAGCTAATGCCATCATTTCTTCTTTGAAATGCTTGAGTGCTTCTTTGAAATTTCCTTTGAGGATTTCGACTATCTGCTGGATATTACTATTATAATCTTGTTCGCTTTGATATCCTTCACAAGGTCCTTTACAATTTTTTAGATGGTATTCCAAACACACTTTAAACTTGTGATTGGCTACGTTTTGGGGCGACAAATCGTAGTTGCAATTACGCAAGGGGAAGAGTTCTTTTATCAAATCTAAAAGCGTGTGTACCGTTTTCATACTGGTATAAGGACCGAAGTACAAGGAGCCATCCTTTACTACTCTACGCGTAGAGAAGACACGGGGAAAACGTTCTTTTTTCACGCATATCCAAGGATAACTTTTATCGTCTTTCAAAAGGATGTTGTAGCGAGGTTGGTATTTTTTGATAAGGTTGTTTTCTAGTAGTAAAGCATCGCTTTCTGTAGCTACAACGATGTGTTCTATGCGTACAATTTTTTTTACCAAGACACGAGTTTTGGCATTATCGTGTTCTTTTTGAAAATAAGAGGAGACACGTTTTTTGAGATTGATAGCCTTTCCTACATAGATAAGGGTATTATTAGCATCGTAAAACTGATATATCCCAGGGTTATTAGGTAAGGTTTGTAATTGGATATCTATAGTCATATTATATAGGGGTTAGGAGATAGAAAAGAGGCTACCTTAAGTGGTAGCCTCTTTTTTGTTTTATAAAGATAAAAACGTTCCTAGACTTATTTTACCAAGTTGATTTCAACACGGCGGTTAAGTTCTCTACCTTTCTTAGTTTTGTTAGAAGCGATAGGTTTTTCAGGACCGAAACCTTTAGCAGTAAGACGAGCTTGGTCAATACCTTTATCAATTAAGTAAGCCTTAACTGAGTAAGCTCTATCTTCAGAAAGTTTTTGGTTTTTAGCTTTGTTACCGGTGCTATCAGTGTAACCTTCTACTGAGAATTTAGCGTTTTTGTATTTGTTCAATACATTAACGATGTTATTCAATACAGTAGCAGACTCAGGGCGGATAGTAGATTTACCTAGGTCGAACAAGATAGTTTTAGCAAAGCTATTCAATTGAGTTTGTACTTCTTGAGTTACTTCAGGGCAACCGTTGTTAGAAGCAGGTCCAGCTTCTTCTGGGCACTCATCATCTTTATCAAGAACTCCGTCACCATCGGTATCAGGCCAAGGGCAACCTTTGTTTTCTTTAGGTCCAGCTACGTCTTTACATTGGTCTACGTTATCAGACACACCGTCGCCGTCAGTATCAGGACAACCGTTGAATTCTTTAAGACCAGCTTCATCTGGGCAAGCGTCGTCTTTATCAGCGATACCGTCGCCATCTCTATCAGGGCAACCGTTTAATTCTTTAAGACCAGCTTCATCTGGGCATTGGTCATCTTTATCAGCTACTCCGTCGCCATCTCTATCAGGGCAACCGTTTAATTCTTTTACTCCTGGTTCATCAGGGCAAAGGTCATCTTTATCGGCTACGCCATCTTTATCGCGGTCTTTTTTACCGAATTTGATAGCAATACCAGCTGCATGTTGGAAGTAGTCTTCTTGAGAGCCAGATTTGAAAGTTGGGTTATAGGCAGTTTGCAAGTTGATACCAATGTTTTCGGTAAACCAGAAGTTTACACCTCCACCGCCTAAAGCGCGGAATTTACCTTCGTTGTCGATAGCAGCATAGCCACCACCTAATTGTAAGAATGGGTCAAACCATCTTGCACCTTTCCAAAGGTTGTTCAAGTGGTATTTTACAGCCAAGTTGGCAGCCCAAAAAGATAAGTCTACTTTGTTATCGAGATCTTTGTTATAACCGAAACCTTTTTCGATTTTGTTCAATGATCCAGAGAGTTCAGCAGAGAAACCAGAGCCAATGTATCTACCTACAGAAAGGCGAGAAACAGCGGGAAGGATGTTGATATCACTTGGTCCAGCCCAGTCTTTCATCAAGTACCCAAAGTCCTCTGGAGTACGTACATCGACGGTATTCACTCCAAATCCTATTTGCCAAGGACTGTTTTCATCTTGTGCTTGAGCTCCTACTGAAAAAGCAGCAGCTAAAGCAAATAAAGTTAATTTGATTTTCTTCATACTTAAAAATGAATTTTGATTACTATTTAAATTTGGGGGCAAATATAAGTATTATTTTAATATCTATAAATTTTTAAGTACATTTTTTTTCTTTTTTTTTTTATGGTATAAAAAAATGACTTAAAAACACAGTGTTTAAAACAGCATTATATTTTGCTCCATTTATTATTACAATATTGATTATTAACTACTTAGTTATATATTACAGCCATTTTACCAAGGCAAAATCTTGGCGGTGAGGCAATAAATTATTTTTAGGGAAAATTCGTATTGCCAAGTGTAAAGCGCCGGGATATTCGGAAGCAATTTCTAATTGATAAGTAGCTTTATTACCTTCTTGAGTTACTACCGTAAACTCACTTGTAGAGAGTACTTTGAACTTATCATCTTTTTGTTGAGCGACAACGAGTTCTACACCTACATCTTGAGGGCGCAAATCGCCTAATTCTAGAGTGATTTCACCTTTGTAAACCTTACCAATAGAGATGAGTTGTTCGTTGCGATTAGGGACTTTAAAGTTAGCCACCTTTATATTATCCCATTCTTGAGTTACTTTACGTTTCCAATTAGAAAGCTCGATAGCTGTAGCGAACTTATTGTCTTTCAGTTTAGTTACGCGTTCAGTCATCGGGTAATAATATTGGTTTTCGTAATCGGTGAGCATACGAGTAGTGGTGAAATTGACGGCTACTTTGGCGATTGTATTTTTGATAAGGGCGCACCAACGAGATGATATACCATCTTTATTTTTATCGTAGAATATAGGGGCGATTTCATCTTCGATAATGTTGTAAATAGTTTCGGCGTCCATTTCGTCTTGATATTGTTGATTTTCGTAAGATCGTTCCATAGGCAGCGCCCAACCAGCGTCTTCGCGGTATCCTTCTACCCACCAACCATCGAGAACGCTGAAGTGCATAGTACCATTCATTGCTGCTTTTTCACCACTGGTTCCTGAAGCTTCGAGCGGACGTGTAGGGGTGTTCATCCAAACGTCTACCCCTTGTACCATGTGTCGTGCGAGTTCCATATCGTAGTTAGGTATGAATAATATTTTACCTAGGAACTGTGGTAATTTGGAGATTTCGACGATGTTTTTAATCAAGTCTTGACCTGCTTTATCGGCGGGGTGAGCTTTACCAGCGAATATGAATTGAACAGGGCGTTCTGGGTTATTTACGATTCTATCCAAACGTTCTATATTAGTAAAGAGCAAGTGAGCGCGTTTGTAGGTTGCAAAACGGCGTGCAAAACCAATAGTAAGGATATCTTCTCTTAAATTTTCTTTAATTTCTACCAGCTGACGAGGAGAGAAATAAGGAGTATTTTTTTCTAGGCGCAATTTTTGTTCTACACGGCGCAAGAGTTTAGATCGGAGGGCTGTTTTGATTTCCCACACACGTTGATCGGATACTTTGTAAATACCTTCAAAGCTTTTAGGGTCGTAGTGGTGAGTTTTGTAGTCTTTACCAAAGACTTCATTTTCGACTTCTTTCCAAAGGCCGGCTGTCCAAGTAGGTTGGTGTACCCCGTTGGTTACATAACTAATATGGAGTTCTTCAGGCATATATCCAGGCCACAAGTCTTTGAGGATATCTTTACTTACCTCGCCATGGAGCCAGCTCACACCATTTACTTCTTGAGAGAGGTTAGCAGCGAGGTTACTCATTGAGAATTTCTCGTGAGGGTTGCTCAAATTGATTTTACCTAAAGCAAGGATTTGTTCCCAATTCACGTGTAATTTATCGGAGTAACCTGCTAAATAAGCACGTAATAAACCTTCTTCAAAAGCATCGTGACCTGCAGGTACAGGAGTGTGCGTAGTGAAGAGAGACGAAGCACGTACTACTTCAACTGCTTCAGAGAAAGTGAGGTTGTTATTTTGTATATATTCGCTAAGGCGTTCTAAACCTATAAAGGCAGCGTGACCTTCGTTGCAGTGGTAAATATCACTATCGATACCTAATTTGCGCAACATTTTGATACCACCTAAACCTAACAACATTTCTTGTTTGAGACGATTTTCCCAGTCGCCACCATATAAGTGGTGAGTGATAGAACGGTCGTCTTCGCGGTTGTTTTCAAAATCGGTATCGAGGAGATAGAGTTCTATACGACCTACATCGACACGCCATACACGAGCGTAGAGGGTACGCCCAGGAAGTTCGATAGAAATTACTATCCACTTACCAGTCTCGGGGTCGAATACAGGGGTTACAGGTATTTTAGAGAAATCTTGAGCTTCGTAATCGGCTTCTTGGTTACCTGCCGAGGACAGTTTTTGAGTGAAATAGCCATAGCGGTATAACAAACCTACCCCAGTGATTTTGGTAGCTTTATCACTAGCTTCTTTTAGATAGTCGCCCGCTAAGATACCCAGACCTCCTGAATAGATTTTCAAAGAAGAGTGCAAGCCGTATTCCATACTAAAATAAGAAATAGACGGACTTACCATTTCGGCTTTTTTAGCCATATATTCCTGAAAATCACCATATACTTTGGAGAGGTTACGCATAAATACCGCATCGTTTTCCAACTCTTTATAACGAGAGAGGGAAATGCTATCAAGCAAGGCAATAGGGTTTTTGCGCACTTCTATCCATTTTGCTTTATCAATGTATTTGAACACTTCATAAGCCTCATCGTTCCAGCACCACCAAAGGTTTTTGGCAAGTTCTTCGAGCGGTTGCAAGGCTTCGGGGATAGCACGGTGGATAATCACACTACGCCAATTAGGAGTATTGACTACTTTGGATTTTTCTAAATAAGCTACACCATCAGTTTCTACAGGAGGGAGATTTTCTACTCTATCTTCTATATTTTCGAGAGTGAGTTCGTAACACTTGATATAGTATTTTACTAAGTTTTTCCAAAGAGCGATTTCGGAGACTTTAGCTGCTGTTTCGCGCAATGCTTTAGCCTCTTCTTCTTTTCTATCTAATAGGTTTTGTATATTTTTAGCGATAGCTCCTACTACTTCGCCATAGTTACTATCGTTACGATTTACAACTTCTATAGCTTTTTGTTTTTCGGGGTAGTAATCATTGACCCATTTGCCGAATCCTGCCAAAGTAGTGGTGATAGTAGGTACTTTGAAAGCTAAGCTTTCGAGAGGGGTATAGCCCCAAGGTTCGTAGTAAGAAGGGAAAGCAGTGCCATCTAATCCGATGAGCAATTCGTAATAAGAAAGGTTGAACACACCATCATTACCATTGAGGTAACTTGGGCAGAAAATCACTTTCACCTTATCTTCCTTGCGGTTGAACAGTTGTTGCTCGTTGATGCGTTTTATGATGGCATCATTATAAACGTTAGGGAGTATATGAGTGAGGTGTTTTTGTTCGTTAGGTGCTGTTTTTTCGGGGTGTTTAAGGTTGTTAAGCAATCCTTGGTTAGGAGCGTCGTAGGCAGTAGGGATAAGAATATAAGCCAAGAGCTCTTTTTTATTTTTAGGATTACGATTGAGGGCTCCCAAAGCATCGATAAAGGCATCGATTCCTTTATTGCGGAACTCATAACGGCCACTAATAGCGACGATTTTGGTTTTCTCACTAATAGGTTGAGCTACTAAGGCTTGTGCTACATTGATGAGGCGTTCTCTAGCTATTTTTCGTTTTTTATCGAAATCTTTTTCAGCAGGAACGATAGCATCGTTGAAGCCATTAGGGGTAATTATATCTGTTTTTCTAGAGAGGAAGTGCAAAGCTTCTTGTGCTGTAATTTCGCTTACAGTAGTGAAGCAATCGGCTACTTTAGTAGTTTCTTTTTCGAGGAAGTGCTTGTGTTGTACCCCAAAACGGTAAGCCATTTCTTCGGGGTTGTAGTTTTTCATTTCGTTGTAGAGCGGATAGCCATTGCCTGCTATAGAACGACCTACGACTGTAGCGTGAGTAGTGAATACTGAACCTATTTTAGGCATTTCACCTTCTAAATAGAGTAATGCACTACCTGTCATCCACTCGTGGAAGTGGCATATTACGTTTTCGCGTGAAGCAGTGTTGAACTTCACGAAACTCTCGATTACTTTTCCAACGGCATAACCAAAGAGTACAGACTCTACATAATCCCAAGGACTATTGAAAGAATCGAGTTTATAGTTATCCCAATAGTAACGTAAAACTTCATTTTTAGCGCTTACATAATGAGAAAAATCAACAAGGATAACAATAGGATTTCCCTCTATTTTCCAGTTACCAACACGTACGCGTAATCCTTCGGAGGCAGCTTTGGCACGCCAAGATTTGAAGAGTCCTGGGTTTTCTACAAATTCTTTATTTTCATTGTGTTGCCAGATATCAGGACCTATCAGAATATATTTACTTCTGAATTGTTTGGCAATAGCAGGGGCTTTAGTAGCGATAACGGTGTGGATACCGCCTACTTTGTTACATACTTCCCAACTGGTTTCGAAAACATAGTCGGGGTTAAATTTTTTTGTCATACTCTTTATATTTAGTGGCTAGTTTTTAGTTAACGGGGTAACAGCTAATGTTATGTTTATATTTATAAAAAATATGCTGCAAAGATACAAAGATTTTTATTGACTGCAATACTTTTGGGGATTTTTTTAGATAAGAGATAAGGGTTAATATAAAAATTAACTCAATTAGCTCGTTATCATCTTGGTAGCTAAAATGTGTTTACACAAACCTCTATTAGTTTGGTGATTGGTGTACCAATTGCAAGTGCATTGTACTTTCTCGCCGTCGAGAATAACGGTATGGGTAACTCCCCCTGTTCCTTTTACATTGGCTTTCACATAATCACCGCGTTGTTCTACGATTTGTACTTCATTATTTTCAGTGAGTTTTTTGGCATTTTGCAAACGCGGGTTCAGACTTATCAAACGCTGGGGTTTGAAAGGCAAACGGCGGTAGAAATAATTGCCATCGGTGAGGTTGTAGCCCAATAGCCCTATGCTCGAAAGCGATGCTTGAAGGGTGGTCATAGTTCCCATATTTACATCGTTTTCAATAGCCACCATTGCAGGTGAGAATACTTCATTAGTTTTGAAGAAATTGTTAATCCCTACAAGCCATTCCATAGGCACTTCTTCAATCATATTTTCTAAATATTTACCCTCACCAGAGAAACCTCTATACACATTATCGGACAACAAAAAGAGCATCTCTACTCCTTTGAAATGCAACACAAAAGCGACAGATTGCTCACTACTACTGCGATACACATAAAGACTATCGGCCAGCAAGAGTAATCCTTGTAAGAGGTTGAGACGATGTACTCCTCCTATTTTAATAGCCCCTGCTGTAGCGGTAGGTGCAAAAGTGTAACCTACGCCACGTTTTACCAAGTAATAATCGTTTTTCACGGCTTGTTTAGGCAGAGAACGGAATAGCTGAATGGCTTCGGCTTTATTAAGTCGGTACGCTAAATCCATTTCGGAAAGATACACTTGTACGTTGCCCAAGCCCTTAATCCATCTATTGGGCAAGGTTACTTTCTTCTCCACTGTTTTGTGTTTTTCAGTAATAAAGTGTGTTTGCTTCTGCCCTACACTAAGCACCATTTTCTCCGAAGCTGTTACGGCACTGAAAGCACGCACGGTTACATCATTGAAATCGATATTGGTACAACCGCTCTGTAAGAAATCTCCGTCTAACACATCGTTGCGCAAGCCCACACGGGCATAAACACTATTGCAGGACGAGAACCCCTCAAAAAGCAATTCTCCATTCCCTACCGAAATAATAGGGTCACGTAGTTTAGCAAGCACCCCAGGGGCGATAGCAAACTGAGAGGCTACGGTCTTCGCCAGTGTAGCAAGACACTTAGCCACCACAAAAGGTTGCGTGATATTCCCCCAGAAGAAACAAGGCACAGCATTGTCTTCTTTAAGTTCTGAGCAGTGCGAAAAGATAAAATTCTTCTCGTGAGCGTTCGCCTCTTCTATCACAGAGGCGAACGGATAAGCATATTCAAAATCGTTCATTTGATTTGTCGATTTGTTGATTTGTCAATTTGTGTGGGGCAAAGATAATGATAATTTGTTGATTAGCAAATTGCTGATTTGGCAATTTTACGATGAGACAATTATAGATAGAGGGAGAGTTGTCTGACAAGTCTGACAAGTAAGACGAGGCAGACTAACAACTGAATTCTACCAATTTTTTATGATTCGTAGGTTTCTTTTCTTGCTTTTCAGCCAAAGGCAAATAAGCTTCTACTACTGCTTTTTGGAAAGCCTTTATCTTAGGGTCGCGGGTGGGCATATCCAAAAACTCCACAAATCGATTGATAGGAGTGAGCTTTTGGGCGAGGATATCGGCAAGGAAGTGTTGCAAATAACTGAGGTCTTCATCACGGCTAATAGCGCGGAGGATATACTCTGCCGCGAGGTCTCGGGGTTCCTTTTTGTCGTGAAGCAAAGCCATTCCTACAAAAATCCACCCACCGTGATGCACGGGCAGGTCGTATTCCAAGAGTAGTTGCAAAGGCTCACGCAGATTACGTTGGGTCTCGGCATCACTATCGCCTACATAGAGAGGGGTGTATTTACCTAAGAGCACATCTACATACTGAGGGTTTAGAGAAATTACATAACGCAGAGTATCAGTATCCCAGCGATCGTATGCCCCTGCATTGTAGCAATTGTAGGGCAATCGGTCAAATACGCTGCTATCAAAAGGACTTGCCAAGGTATAGTTGTAATAGTCATCTACATATACCTTTTCCAAGAAAAACTGTTTGAACTCTCCTTCTATCTCGTAAGACGGGAAGAAAGGTTTTACAGCCGAAAGATAGTCTTTGGCAGCCGTGGTTTCAAACTCGGTAAATACTTTGTCAGGGTGTTTTAGGCGGGTGATTTGCGTCCATAGCGGTAGGAGCTCCTCTGTAGGGGTTACCACATCGGAAAGCCCGAAGAGGTAGCTCAAGGCAGGCGCGTATTGTCCTGAGAGTAAGCGTACTTTTTCCTGTGCTTCAGGGGTAATGGTACTCAATAACAATCGGTTGCAAGCCACTACTAAGTCATCCAAATCCACTTCTTTGCCTGCTGTTTGATAAGCGAGCAGTCGGTCGGCAAGGGTTTCAGCATCCATATAGAAAGGTGCGTGCGTAGGGGTGGAAAGGAAAGGCAGTTTGCTACCCGATTTGAGTTTGCTAAGGGTTGTCCTCACCTTATAGAGCAGGTAAGGAATCTCATCACGCAAATACCAAACATTGTGGAGTACGTATGCTTGCTTTAAAGGTTCTTCTTCTTCGGTGTTGAGGCGTCTTACTTGGGTATTCATCTTTTTCCACTCCTCAGGAGACTCCAAAGGTCTGTCCTCCATCCAGCCCGCGAGGAGCAGTTGCAGAGCAGCTAACTGTACATTAAAGTAATACATCCCATTGACCTGCGCAATATAAGGGGCGAGTTGCTCCTTAAAGTTTTCTGGCAATTGGTCTTGTAGCTGTACCAATCCCTCGAAGAAAAGGTCGATAGTCGCAGCCGTACGCTCGCGAAGACAGTCGCCGAGGAGGAAGAGGAGTTTTTCAGGGGTTAGGGGGCAGGAAACAGGTGTCAGGGTGAGAGCTGTGTGGGAGGTGTGGGAGCTGCGAGCCGCACGGGCATTTTGGGAGGTGCGAGCCGCACGGGCAGTTGGGGAGTTTTCAGAGTTCTCAGAATTTTCTGAATTTTCTGATGGACTTAGGGTTGCAAGGAGGTTTTGGGCTTTGCCTTTTAGGTAATCGCTGTAAGGGGCGATGACTTCGGGGAGACCTTCGTGATTAAAATAGGTGGTGAGGAGAGCCGCAACTTTTTCTTGGAGCTTCACGTCGGGGACGGTGAAAAGTACCGCTAATTGCTCGCGATAGTCGGGATTGGTAGGGGCTTGCTTTTTATAGTATTTTTCTAAGATATTTAAACCTATAAGCTGGGTTTTGGCTATTTTTGGGGTAGCAAAACACAGTGCAAAGTTGTCGGCAAAGGCTTGGAAGTCAAAGGATTTTTCGTCGGCTATTTGCTTGATGAGCTTCATCACAAAATTCACCACCGAGGTCTTGTCGCTACTGAGCAGAGCAAAGAGGGTCTGTTGAGAAGGAAGGAGCTCTTCTGTTGTAGGTTTACAACCTTCAATAAGACGACAGTTGCTGATTACTACATAGCTCTTTTCTGGACTGAGTAACGTCTCTAAAAATTTAGGAAGCACTTGGGTATCCTTAAAATATCCCCTTTCACCTAAGAATAGTAGTTTTTCATATACAGAAGTAAAGATATTCCGCTTTCCTTGAAAATAAGAAGGAAATAAAACACATAATTCCTTAGCAATACGGGGTCTTTTGAGTATAAAATTCTCTATTTTCTTGTGTTTATTCTTTATGAATAACACATCACATAGTTTTTCTAATAGAAAATCTTCTTCAAATGGGATAAAATCATTTTCATATAATTCCCAAAGTACAGGAAATCCTAAGTACTTACAACTTTTCACATCTAACTGAGCAAGTTGTTCTAAGTGTAGTGGATTTTTCTCCTCTTTGAGTACTGAAATCAGATTAGAGTTGTCGCGGCTGTATAATAAGTTTTGTAGTTCTTTGTCTAATGCCTCAAATTTAAGGGTTTTTGTGTTTTTCTTTGCCATAAAATGATTTTATCAATTAAGGGACAAAGATATAATTTTTTATTTTATTTTCAAAATGAGAAGATATACAAAAAGGGCGTTTGCAGCTATGAGGTTCTTACTTCTTATCTCTTAGCTAATTCAATGATTTCTAAGTTTTTGATTTCTTTACCTTCAATTTCAAAACGGAGCATAGTGCGCACTGTTTGCCAGCCATAAATGCCAGCAGCTCCTGGGTTGAGATGCAACAATTGAAATTGTGGGTCGTATTGTACTTTTAGAATATGTGAATGCCCCGAAATGAAGAGTTTGGGAGGGTGAGCTAAAATTTCTTGTTTGGCTAAAGGAGTGTATTTATTAGGATAACCGCCTATATGTATCATCAACACTTCTACTTGTTCACACTGAAAACGATTGACTTTGGGGAAGTACTGACGCACATCGGTACCATCGATATTGCCATAGACCCCGCGCAAGGGCTTGACAGCCTGAAGGGCTTCTATCACTGCTAAATTACCAAAATCACCACAATGCCAAACCTCATCAGCTTCATTGGCATAGTGCAGGATGCGGTCGTCTATGTACGAATGGGTATCGGATAGGAGGAGGATTTTCATTGTACGTCCAATTTATGGTGCTGTTTGCCTTGAATTTTGTAGCAAGCACGCTTAGCAGCTATTTCTTCAGCTTTTTTCTTAGAAGTAGAACGAGCACGCGTTACCGAAAAACCTTGTACGTGTACTTTGGCGACAAAATATTTGGTTTCAGAACGGTCTTCCATATCTTCTTCAGCCTCAAAAGCAAAGTCCAATTTGTGTTTTTGACACCACTCTATCAATAAACTCTTGTGGCTAATCACTTTTCCTTCCAAGTTTTTGATATTGATATGCGGCAAGATGAGTTCGCGTTCTATAAAACGGAAACAGGCTTTATAACCTCTATCTAAATAAATAGCCCCTATGAGCGCTTCGAAGAGATTGCCCGTAATATTATTACCCAATTGCCTTGGAGTGAGCTTGGTACGCAAAAAATCTAAGAGCCCCATATCTTTACCCAACTGGTTGAGATTGCGGCGTTCTACAATTTTGGAGCGCATTTTGGTGAGGTAGCCCTCATCTTGCTCGGGGGCATTGGTGAAAATATAATCGGCTATTACTGCGCCAAGTATGGCATCGCCCAAAAACTCTAATCGTTCATAACTTTTGCGCGTCGCCTTTTGGAATTGGTAAGAAGGATGCGTAAAAGCCTCGCTATAATAGGATAAGTTTTTAGGGGCAAAGCCTAATAGATTCTTTATTTTATTATAAAAAATCCCGTCTTTCTTTTTGGAAAAAAGACGGGGAAAAGCTAATATTTTCTTTAAGTTGAACACTTATAGTTTATATCTTTTTGAATAATAAGCACGCGTTGTGACCACCAAATCCAAAGGTATTGCTCATCGCTACTTTTACGTCGCGGTGTTGCGCTTTGTTGAAGGTGAAATTCAAACGTTGATCTATTTTTTCATCGGGGGTTTCGAAGTTGATGGTAGGTGGTACAATGCCGTATTTGATAGCGAGGATAGACGCTACTGCCTCTATTGCCCCCGCAGCACCGAGCAAGTGTCCTGTCATCGACTTGGTAGAGTTGATATTGATATCGTAAGCGTGTTCGCCGAAAACTTCGAGCACTGCTTTAGATTCGGCAACATCGCCCAGCGGTGTAGAAGTACCATGCATATTGATAGCATCGACTTCGTTTGCTGATACTCCTGCATCTTTCAAGCAGTTGATCATCACATTTTTAGCACCTAATCCTTCGGGGTGAGGAGCCGTCATGTGATAGGCATCGGCAGAGAGACCTCCCCCTGCTAATTCGCAGTAGATAGTAGCACCACGAGCTACCGCATGGTTGTACTCTTCAAGCACTACAGCTCCTGCTCCTTCGCCTAATACAAAACCATCGCGATTGGCATCGAATGGACGAGAGGCTTTAGCAGGATTTTCGTTGAAAGTAGAAAGTGCGTGCAAAGCGTTGAAACCACCAATACCAGCAATGGTTACCGCTGCTTCTGAACCACCTGACACCATTATATCGGCATAGCCTAAACGGATGTAGTTAAGGGCATCAATCATAGCGTTAGCAGCTGAAGCACAAGCTGATACAGTAGTAAAGTTAGGACCTCTAAAGCCGTAGCGTATAGAAATCACGCCAGCAGCGATATCGGCTATCATTTTAGGGATAAAGAAAGGGTTGAAGCGAGGAGTTCCGTCGCCTTGATTGAAGTTGGTTACCTCATTTTGGAAAGTTTCCAAACCACCTATGCCAGATCCCCAAATCACCCCTACACGATCTTTATCAAGAGCTTCTATATCGAGGTTGGCATCTTTGATAGCTTCATCGGAAGCTACAGCGGCATATTGTGCAAACTTATCGAGTTTACGGGCTTCTTTTTTGTCCATAAAATCCTCGATATTAAAGTTTTTGACTTCACAAGCAAACTGAGTTTTGAACTTAGAAGCATCAAAATGGGTAATAGGCGCAGCGCCGCTCTTACCAGCGACAAGACCTTCCCAAAACTCTGGGGCGGTATTTCCAATAGGGGTAAGAGCCCCTATACCTGTAACTACAACACGTCTTTTCTCCATATAGTTTTTTAAGTTTTTAGCATTTAGGTTTTAAAAAACAATTAGGCAGTAAGCTACCAACTGTGATATGGTGATAGCCTACTGCCTATGAGCCAATTATTGTTTAGCGTCTTCAATATATTTTACTGCTTGACCAACAGTTGCAATGTTTTCAGCTTGGTCGTCTGGGATTTGAATATCAAATTCTTTTTCGAATTCCATAATCAATTCAACAGTGTCTAATGAATCAGCTCCTAAGTCGTTAGTGAAGCTTGCTTCTGCAGTAACTTCATTTTCGTCTACGCCTAATTTATCAACGATAATGGCTTTAACTCTTGATGCAATGTCTGACATAATTTTCTTTTTTTATAATTTAATAATAATTACTGCCGGCAAAAGTATAACATTTTTTTTGAAACACAATCTTTTTCTGATAAATATTGCAGTTTTTTTGCGTTTAAAATTTTTAAAACACTCATTTATAATTAATTATATAATAGAGGTTAAAAGATGGGGTGTAGGGGAAAATTTGGCTATTACACAGTATTTTTCAGTTTTTAGTTGTACGGGTGTTTGTTGTGCAGGTGTTTGTTGTGTGGGCGTTTGTTGTGTGGGTGTTTGTTGTGTGGGTGTTTGCAGCACATACCCAGCTATCGCTGGCTTTCCTACATAACATACTATAAAAGCTGTTGATAATCAGAGTAATTAACTTTGCCAAAGTGTAGGGATACAAATTTTCTAACGACTCACGACTACACTTATACCATTTCCGCCAAAACCAACCGCATTGATTAAGATATGTTGTAGTTTATCAGGGATACATTCAGGTGCTGGCAGGTAGGGTACTGGCTCAAAATGATTGTTTTGCAACATTCTGACAGCCATTGCGAGGTTGAGCGCCCCACTAGCCCCGTAAGTATGTCCGTGTTGCCATTTATTATTAGTGAGCAGTGGTTTTTCGTCGCCAAAAACCGCTTCTATAGCATTGAGTTCAGCTTGATCGCCTTTGATAGTACCCGTACAATGGGTAATTATGGCATCTATTTTGGGATTTCCGGCACTTGCCAAAGCCCGTTGCATAGAAGTTTGCAGACAATCGCCATTTTTAGAGAGGGATACACTATGCGTGAGCTTTTCGGTGGCAAAACCTATCCCCACAATATAAGCTAAGGCATTGGTGTGTTCTCCTTTTTCTAAACAAAAACAACCTGCCCCCTCCCCTAGCACCATAGAGCTTTGTTTTTTGGTCATATCCATTGCACGACAAGGATAAGGCAAGGGGAGACTACTATAGATTTTGAGAGCTTTTACTTGGGCAATGGTAAAAGGAGTAAGCGGTGCTTCACTACCGCCTACTAAAAAGCGTTGTTCCATACCACTTTCCAGCCACGCAATGGCATTGGCGATACCGTGCAGGGCAGTAGAACAAGTGATAGAATGTGAGAGTTCAAAGCCTTGATTGCCTAAATCTTGAGCTACCCACGTGCTGATATTACCCAAAGTAGTGGTAGGAGAAGCTAAGGTTTGGCAAGTGCCTTCAGCAAGAAAATGAGAATAATGCTTTTCAAACAAGGCAGTAGCCCCGCGAGAAGAGCCTATATTGATACCAAAACGCAAATCGCGCCAATTTGCTTGTGTTACTGCTTCACGAGCAGTGTGTAGCGCATAAAGGACTGTATTGTCTAAGGGTTCATAAGCCAGATTGGAGTTTTTAAGTTCTTCTATTAAGGCTTGGTCGCGTTCAGAAAGTTTTCCTTGGGGAATGTTGTTATGAAGGGTAAGAGCCTCGGCAGCGAGGGTACTCATTCCTGTAATAGCTATTTTCATTGGTATAAAATAGTGGTTAAAGTATTGTTAGTGATTTAATTTCTAAAAACACCCAACAACAGAAGTGATTTCTATAGTATATGTTTTATAGTTTGAACAAGGTTTGTGCATTGAAAGTAGTTGCTGAAGCCACTGTTTCAAATGGTATTCCTTTGAACTGAGCTATGGTTTGAGCCACATAAGGCAAAAAGGCGGGTTCGTTGCGACGCGATTGATACTGAGACAGCTGACTTTGGGGTACGTTCTTGGGCAACATAAAAGGGGCATCGGTTTCTATGAGCATACGGTCTAAAGGCACGTAACGGACAACTTCTTCTAAATGAGCAAAGCGTTTGCTATCGCTCACAGCTCCTGTAAAACCTATATAATAGCCAGCGTCTAAGTAAGTTTTTGCTTCTTTTAAACTACCAGTAAAGCAGTGTACTACTCCTTCGGGCAATCGGTTGTGCTCGGCGAGTATGACAGTAAAACGCTCGAAGGCTGCGCGCTCGTGCAGGAATAAGGGTTTATGCACTTCTTCAGCTAAAGCAAGTTGTGCGTGAAAGCACGCTTCTTGTATGGGGCGTGGTGAGAAATCGCGGTCGAAGTCTAAGCCACATTCGCCTACGGCTACTACATACTTTTGCTTGAGCAACGCTTGTAAGTTTTTGATGCTCTCAGCATTTATTGTTTTGGCGTCGTGAGGGTGAATACCAGCAGTAGCGTAAAGTCTTTTGGGGTATTTTTTGGCTAATGCTAAAGCCTCATTACTGCTACGCACGCTTGTTCCTGTAAGAAGTATTGTATCTACATCTGCCTTTATGGCACGGTCTATAATTTTGTCGTACTCACCTGCGAATTGCTTATTAGTGAGATTTATGCCTATGTCTATCATTAGTTATTAGGGGATAGTTATTTTATTGTCTGAACTTCTTTATTTCAGCTTCAGTGCAGTCAAAAAAGCGAGCAATTTCTTTACTATTTTCATCATAATTTTTTTCTTGTATTACATAGGTTATCGCTCCTGTGGTGAGGTCTTTTACCGCAAATACCCAAGCCGCCCACCCTTCTAATTGGTTATAAACAAGTATCTTGAATTTTTTCAACTGAAGTATATCAGTAGCATATTTCTCTACTTGTGCAGGCAATGGTTCTATACCTTTAACCTCTATTTCCATTTTTGGTTGTTGGTTATACACTACATTATCCTTTATACCGGTTACCAACAAATAGTTTTTAGCCTTTTCTTGATCTTCTTTTTCATTTCTTGAAGTGCTTTTTACCAAGAAGATTTTCTTATCAGAGACTTTGTATATGTAATAATTGGCGGTATCGTTATGCAACGTTTTGTTTTTCTTTTCGCAATTGCCATATTGTTCAAATTTTAGGGCATTCAGGCGTACATACGAGGGGGCAATAAGCTCAAATGTTCCTGTTATAGAGGCGAAACAGTCGTTGCCACAAGGGGCAAAGTAAAATGATTTATATTGATTTTTGTCGTCCTTTTCAAATACTGTTGCAATACCTGATATTTCATCTTCGTCTTTTGTAAGTTCAAATAAGTTGCTGTCTTCTTCTTTGAATTTACCCAACAGAGTGTTGGTTATCCATTCGCCTTTTAAGGGATTTTGTGCGTGCAATGAAGGTGCACATAGTAATAAGGTTATTAAAAAATGTTTCATAGTTGTTTATAGGGGTTAGAGGTTAGAAGGCACGAGCTACAAGCTCGCGCTAGCGGGGTTAGGGATAAGTAATTTCTATTTCCTATTAATTGTTATTTTTTATTTGTTAATTGTAATATGAGGCAACCAATAGCATAGCATATTATATCAGCCCACGAGAAGTGGTTGCCCAGAATGATATAGCCTATACTTCCTTTAGCAAAGCCTAAATGAGAGGCTACTCCAAAATATTGCAGTACTTCTACCACAACGGCAAAGGCAAATATGCCCCAGATGAGTTTGCTTTTGTGTTTCACTTTTACAAATGAAAGGACTATATAATAGAGCAATATCACTACTAATACATCGCCGAGATAACCGCGTATAAAGCCAATATTCTTGAATAGCGTAGCGATAAGGAACTCTACTCCAAAGAGGGCTAATGCCCATATAAAGTATTTTTTATTGAATGTTAGGGTCATTGTTAGGTATTGGGGGTTAGAGGGCACGAGCTACAAGCTCGCGCTAGCGGGGGAATAGGGATTCACCGTTAAGATTGGTGGTGAGGGCTTCGGTCATAAAGTCGAAAAAGGGGCGCATTGCTAAGAGTCCTTGTACTACTTTTTTATCGAAATCTTTGGCGGTAGCTTCTTTTTGAGTGTAGTCGCGTTTGAGTAGGAACTGTTTTTTGCGCAAATAGTCTACCATAGGGTCTTCTTTTTCAAAGCCTTTGGGAGCTGTTTTGAGTTCGTCGCCCCATAGTTTTCCGTCGAACTCTTTTACAATACCTTTATCGGTCATTACTTTTAGGAAATCATCGGGGTTGAGAGAGATTTCCTGACGCATACGCAACAAATCGTCTTTATTGGGGTCGAAAAAACCACCGCCTATAAAAGTTTCTTGCGGACTGATATGCACATAATATCCCCCGCGATAGTGAGGTTGTTTGCGCTGTATATAGCACCCAAAATGCGTTTTGTAAGGTGTTTTATCCTTAGAAAATCGCAAATCGCGGTAGATGCGGTATATTTTTAGAGGAGCTACAGTGTCGTGCGCTGCAATTTCAGCATAAATACGATTAAAAAGTACTGTTGCTTGCAATTTAGCACTTTCGTAAGCATTTTTATGAGCGTCGAACCACTCTTTATTGTTGTTTTTAGCGAGGTCAGTGAGAAATTGAAACATAATTTTAATTACGAGTTACGAATGACGAATGATGAGGCAAAGGTAGTAATAATTTGCTAATTAGCAAATTTGCTAATTTAGTAATTATCGCTATTTTTGCAACGTAAAACAAAACCCAACTATGAACGACGATTTATTATACCTCATTGCCTTAAAGAAAATTCCGCTTGTAGGCGATATTACTGCCAAAAAACTCATTGCGCACTTTGGGAGTGCTAAAAATATATTTGCACAACGCCGAAGTAGCTTAGAAAAAGTAATGGGTATAGGTTCTAAAATTACCCAAAACATCCTCAGTTCTCAGTACTTACAAGAAGCTGAAAACGAATTGATTTTTGCTGAAAAACACGGTATTAACATTATTAGCTATACCGACGCTCACTACCCTAAACTACTGAAACAGTGTGTGGATAGCCCTATACTCTTCTACCAAAAAGGACACATAAACTTGCAAAACAAACGACTGCTGAGCATTGTAGGTACGCGCAATATCACTAGCTATGGCACGGCATTTTGCGAACAACTGATAGAAGAACTCGCCCCGCTTGATGTGGTGATTGTAAGTGGTTATGCTTATGGGGTGGATATTACGGCACACAAGGCAGCGATGAAACACCGCTTGCAAACAGTAGCTTGCCTAGCTCACGGACTCAACCTTATCTACCCTGCTGCTCACGCAAAATACTGTGAGGCAATGGAAGAAAACGGCGGTTTTATCACCGATTTCGGCAGTGAGAGTCCGTTTGATAGGAAGAATTTTTTAAGTAGAAATCGCATTATTGCGGGGCTTACGGAAGCAACTATAGTGATTGAATCGGGCAAAAAAGGGGGAAGTTTGGTTACTGCCGATATTGCTTTTTCGTACAATCGCGAGGTATTTGCCGTACCAGGTCGTACCACAGATACTTATAGCATAGGCTGCAATGAACTGATACGCAACCGCAAAGCTAGTATGCTCACCTCAGCTAAAGACCTTATCTACCTACTGAATTGGGATACTCCCGCCCCTAAAGCTGTACAACAAGAACTTTTTATAGACCTCAGTCCCGATGAAGAATTGGTGGCAAATTATCTCAAAGAGAATGGCAAACAAGCCTTAGACGAACTCGCTCTCGGATGCCAAATACCTATCTACCAGCTTTCTAACTTACTTTTCCAAATGGAATTGAAAGGAGTGGTAAACCCTTTGCCAGGGAAAATGTTTGAAGCTAAGTAACAATTAACAAGTAACAATTAATAGGAAGATTATACATATTGATATGGATGCTTTCTACGCCTCGGTAGAGCAATTGGATTTTCCAGAATTGAGAGGAAAAGCGATTGCGGTAGGCGGAGGCGAAGCGCGCGGTGTGGTGGCAACAGCCAGCTACGAAGCGCGCAAATTTGGTGTGCGCAGTGCTATCAGTGGGGCGCAAGCACGCAGATTATGTCCGCATCTCATCTTTGTAAAACCTCGCTTTGAGCGCTATAAGCAAATATCAATGCAAATACGGGCTATCTTCCACGAATATACTGATTTGGTGGAACCTCTCTCCCTTGATGAGGCTTACTTAGATGTTACGGTAAACAAAAAAGGTAACCCGTCGGCTACCCTCATTGCGCAAGAGATTAGACAGCGCATTTTCAATGAAACAGGACTTACGGCTTCAGCAGGCATTTCGGTAAATAAGTTTATTGCCAAAATAGCTAGCGACTACCACAAGCCTAACGGACAAACTACTATCACTCAGGCTGAAGTACAAGATTTTTTAGACAAACTTGATGTGCGCAAATTCTATGGCATAGGCAAAGTAACTGCCGAAAAGATGTATCAGTTAGGGATTTTTAAAGGGAAGGATTTGCGGGAGAAATCATTAGCGTTCTTAGAACGGAATTTTGGCAATAGCGGGCATTATTACTACGAGCTCTCACGAGGTATTCACCGCAGTGAAGTTCAGCCTTTTAGGATTCGCAAATCGGTAGGTGCTGAAGAAACTTTTGCCGAAAATCTCACCAGTGAGGTCTATATGGAACGCGAACTCGAACGTATAGCCGAAGATGTCGTCCTTCGTCTTGAAAAACAGCAAGTTGCAGGCAAAACTATCACCTTGAAAATAAAATACAGCGACTTCACTATTCAAACACGCAGCAAAACCCTTAAAGATTTTATTAGTAGCAAAGAGGAAATTCTTTTACATATCAAGGAATTGCTCTACCAAGAACGGTTGAGTGAATCGGTACGGTTATTAGGCATTTCAGTTTCTCATCTCAACAATGAACCTGAAAAAGAGACTGTAAAACAACCGATGTACATACAGTTGAAATTAGAATTTCCAGAGGATAGGGAATAGGTATCAGGGGATAGGTAATTAAAATGTTAAACCAATGTTTAATTGATGAAAAGTATTTATTTTTTGGAGGGTAAAAACTCCTATTTGGGTATTGAGTCCTACAAAATAACTGAGTGAGGACGATAGTGGGCGATGATACTGCAAATGAACTTGGAAAACTTGCTCATCGGAGGCGAGGAAACGAGCATTGTGCAAAAGCATTTCGCTGAGGGATACTTCACTATCGTTGCGGAGCAGATAATTGCCTTTTAACATATTGCGATACTGGTAATGCAAACCTGCAACGCCTATACTTTTCTCCCCTAAGGGTGCTACAACACTCATTTTTATCCCTATATTCATATAATCAAAACGCTGAAAACTCCTCACAAGGGTATAGTCCTCACGATGAGTTTCATAACCTACATAAGGTGCTATGTGATATTGCAAATCACTATTGTTACAGAAAAGCATTGCGAATTGGTAGTGCTCTTTTTTTAGAGTATAATTCTCATTTTTAGCAACTACTTCCGTCCAATTGCTGTTGCGACCCGAAAGAATAGGCTCTACCCCACTTTTGGTTTGCAGAGAGTAATGTCCTTTGAAACCATAGAGATAAGTATCTTTGCGAAACAGCTTTGTCAGCTCGGTATAAAGTGTACGATTGGTAAGTGTTACAGCTATCACACCATTATCTTCTGTCATATATTTTTCGATTGCCAATTGCTGGTAATTAGCAGAGAGGAAAAGGTTGTTTTTCCTGCTGATATTCAGTCCGCTGCCATATCCATAACCTTCATAAAAAGCTCTGAGTTTGTTGCCTTTCAGCAGGTGGTTGTAATAGCCTAAGCCATTGAGATGATAGACAGAAGGGCTCCCCAATTCGTTGAAAAATTTGAGTTCGTTAGACTGGGTATATTTCTGGAAAGAGGCATATATTCCCGCTTGCCACTCCCCTACCCTCCACATAAATCCTGAGCGCAATTGCAGATTAGAAGTGATATTTTTAGGGCGTGGGTCTTTGTTGCGACTTGCCAATTCGGCTTGGTAATCCAAACTGATACCCCAATGCAGTCGTTGCCATTGCTTGGCAAAACCACCCATAAAAGCGTATTGCTCACTATGCAAGTCGCCCCCTACAGCATCGGCGGTGAAGTATGGATAGAGCAAATCACTATCTACCGACTCATTCCAGCGCACTTTTCGTAGTTCTTGATTTTTATAGGACGCATTGCCCCACAGCGTGCGTGTGCTATCATAAGGGAAGAAAGAGGTTGCTTTTGCTGAAAAAGCGGTATGCCCTTCAGGATACTGTTGAGCATAAGCCTCTTTATCACTTCTCTCATAAGTCGCCTGTACGGTAGAAAAGCGATATTCTCCCCACTTGGGCATCGTAGCTGGATTCTGAAAATAAGCCTCGTAAAAACGAGAGATGTTTTGTTGTTCTTTCAGCTTTAGCAAGAGGGTATCAGTGTTTTGCCCCCAGCCTATTTGGTAGAGGAAAACAAAAAATAATATGTTTATGAATCGATTTATCAACTTAGTGCGAGCCGCACGGGCAGTTTGTTAATTTGTTAATTTATAAAAAGATTGTCTGAAAAGTTTTTATACTATAAGGGCGGTTGCAAAACGCCCTTACATAACATACTCTAAAAGTGATTGATTATCCTGATAATCAATTATAATTAACTTTGTCAAAGTCTAAGGACTTTGACAAAGTGTTGCGATACAAATACTTCTTGTGTTATGAGTTTTTACTTCTTAAAAATTAAAAAGTGATGGTGTTACACGAGCATCGAAATCTTCGGTGGAGTTATTCGTGTCTTTTAACACACGGCGACCGTTTTGCTGACTTGTTACTTTGCGGCGCACTCCTTTGCGATAACGAGAAGCATCTCCTTGACTTTCAGAGGCGTAAGTCCAACCACTATCTAAAGAAACATCGGTTACAAGCCATTGAAAATCTTCTTTTTGTGCGAGATTTACCGCATCGATAACCCACGTATTGGGGATTTTTACAGCATCACCTCCTGAGTCAAATCCTGATTCATCTTTGTATGTATAAGAATACTTCTCTAATTCAGTAACCCCCTTGGGCATTCTGGCAAGTGCAAAAGCGTTGATTGCTTGACGATTGATTACTGCATCTTCAAACTTTACGAACATATTAGGTACTGCAGCATTATCAGGGTCTTCATCGTCTGCTTCATCTTTGATTTCAAAATTAGCTTTCTTCAAATCTATTGAATTACTATTAAGTTCTTTGTGATTAATAGCCGTAAGGGCAATGATGATGCTCTCGCCTGCTGCTACGGGGTACTGCTTGCCATTCCCTGGGATTTGGTATACCGCATTGGCTGTAAAAGCTTGGTTCATTATATTTGGCGTATAGGTTTGTTTATCATTGGTTTGGAACGCCGATTGCACCAAAAGCAAACCATCAGCATAGAGAACTCTAGAAGTAGGGTTGTAAATCTTGAAATAACTATCATCTAAATATTGTTTGCCTTGTGGAGTAGTTGTGCCCGTGATAAAAATCTCTTCAATAAGCAAATCTTTATCCTCATCACTTACAATTGTTTTTAAAGTGATAGGCAGACTATAAGTAGTGGCTGTGAGTATGTTGAGTTTGGGTATTAAGGTAGTTACTTCACCTGCATAGGTAGTGCTACTTTGGGTGTAACTCACAGTACCCGTGGCACGTACCTCATAGCTACCCGCAGGAAGACTCAGTTGGAAATCGTTGGTAGTAGTGTTGTGATATACCTTTTCTACCTTCTCATTTTTGTTGAGCTCAGTAAGGGTAAGGGTGAGGGTACCATAGTGAGTAATGGTTACTTTATCAGGGGCTTGTAAATGAAGGGTTATGTTCAAAGATTCGGTAGCGATACCGTTGTTATCGTCTTTCTTACAAGCATTTAGGAGCACTAAAACAAGTGCTACAGCTAAAAATTGTTTTAAGTGTTTCATATTAATTAATTTAGTGCGATCCGGTGCGAGCCGGTGCGAGCCGCACGGGCAATTTATTAATTTGTTAATTATAAAGAGGTTATCCGAAAAGTTTTTATATTGTAAGTTCGTTTGCAAAACGTTTTATTCGTAAAGGCGTTTGCAGCACATACCCAGCTATCGCTGGCTTTCCTACATAACATACTATAAAAATGATTGATTATCTTGATAATCAACTTTGTCAAAGTCCAAGGACTTTGACAAAGTTTATGATGCACCTGTTACTTGTTAGCTGTTAGCTATTACTTTTTAAGGGTAGGTGTAGTGAGTATCTCAAAATCTTCAGTAGAGTCGTTTGTGTCTTTAAAAATAGGCTTACCATTTTTCTCAGAAAGAACTTTACGGCGTACAGATTTTCCATAACGAGAAGTATCTTTTTCATCATTAGCCACATATGCCCAACCACTATCTAAGGAAGAGGAGGTTACTATCCACTCAAAACCTGTTTTAGTACTTAAATTTACAGCATCTACGATCCAATTATTAGGAATTTTCAAAGCCTGTCTCTTCATTAATTTTGTTCCTACTTTGTATTCATAGTTATACTGAAGTGTAGCTGTGGCAGTACCTTCAGGGAAGCGTGCTATCACATAACTTCTATTGCCTCTGTTGTTGAATATAAAAATACCATATAAGTTGATATTGTTAGTCACTCCTACCCCATCAACATCTTTCACTTTTGGAGGATAGAAGTTTTCAAAATCAGCTTTTGAAAGGTCTATAGAATTAGGATTATTTTCTCTATGATTAATTCCTTGTTCAGCAATTACAATAGACTTCCCCGGTTGCACAGGATATTGAGTGCCTGTACCTGGAATTTGCACCATACTTCCTGCTGTAAAGGCTTCTGCCATTACATCAGGGGTATAATCTCTTTTGGTTACTGTTAGGAACTCAGAGTCTGCTAAAACCAAACCATCAGCATAGAGGACTTTATTAGTAGGGTTATACAATTTGATGTATTGGTCACCAAAATACTGTTTACCTTCTGGAGTGGCTGTACCGGCAAAGAAAATTTCTTCAATGATAAAATCTCCTTCTCCTGAGGAAGTGATTTTTAGACTAAGGGGTACTGTGTAGGTAGTAGCTGTAAGAATATCAATCTTACTTACAAATCCTGCTACTTCACCCGTGGCAGTGGTACCACTTTGAGTGTAATTTACGCTACCTGCAGCACGTACTTCATAACTACCTGCTGATAATTCCAACTTAAAATCACTACTTGATACATTGTGATATACCTTTTCTACCTTCTCATTTTTGTTGAGCTCGGTGAGAGTGAGGGTGAGGGTAGCGTATTGAGTGATAGCTACCTTGTCGGGGGCTTGCAAATGAAAAGTTACAGAAAGAGGTTCTGTAGGGATGCCATTGTTGTCGTCTTTTTTACAAGCGTTTAAGAGCACTAAACCAAGTGCTACAGCTAAAAATTGTTTTAAATGTTTCATATTAATTAATTTGTTGCGAGCCGCACGGGCAGTTATTTGTTATTTGTTAATTGTTATTTGAGTGAAACGTTCATTTCCATTCCGAAATAGGGATTGATGAGTCCACGACGATTGATATATTGGTTATTAACGCAGTAATCTTCATAAAAGTTGAACAGATTGTTTACGTACATTGAAAGCGTAAAGTATTTATAAAATTCTTTGGATATTTTTAGATGTATGTTCATAGATAGAGGGGTTCTATCGCTGAGACTTATAGTTGTAGGGCGTATGAGCCATTGCAATATGGGGTCACTTGCTTCCGCCGCTGTATATGGGTGACGTACACCATCCTCACTGATGTAGTGAGTAGGCACACGGCTAAGTGAGGGATTGGTACTAATGGTATACCAAGTTAGGTCGCAACGCACAGAGGTTGTGAGTTTTAGTTCGGGGAGGTAAGTATCGGCAATAAGACTGGTTTCCAGCTGTTCGCGGTCGTACTTCTCCACTTCGGGGTATACTCCCAAATTGTAATGTCTGCGGTTGTTGATCACATCTTTATCGGCAAAGCGATATACAGGCAATGAGTTGTAATACAGGCTGTGAAACCACGCTCCACTGAGTGTAAAACGAGTGTTGAGCAACTGAAGGCGCTTACTGCTGTACTGAAACTCAACCCCTTGTTTATCAATAGCTGAACCATTGCTCTCCATAGTTGAGAGTATCAGGGCGTTTTGCACTGTATAAGGCAGATTTTCCACCAAAGGAGGGGCAGTAATCGCATTGTGATTGAGCCCTGTAGCATCGTATTTTTTATAGAACACTTTATGATAATTACTCATTTTTCGGAAACCCGATTGCATACGCTCATCAAAATAAGTGATGAATAACGAATGATGATTGTATTCTAACCCAAGGCGTACTTCGGCTTTGTTGTTCACCGCAGGCATTATGTCGTAGTTCACTTGCGGAAAAATGTACGTTTTGTAGTGCAATTGGCGGTATGCCTTTTGGTTGTGATAGTAATTGAGCTGTACAAAATCTTCGTATTTATCTTGAGGGTAGAGCATTTCTTGAGTGGGAAGTTTGCTGTGTTTTCCCCAACCTGCTGTAAGGCTAATACTAAGGGCTTTTTGGTTAGCAAATTCAATTTTTGGGAAAGTAACTTTCATATTCACACGAGGGTCGAAACACACTTTGTTGTGCAATGCATAGCGCGAATCGAGTCCCAAAAGGGTATTGGCACGCAAGCCCGCACGCACGAGAAATTCGGTATGCCAAAAAGTTTTTTCTAACTGTTCTTCAGCATAAAAAGCCATATCTTGCATTGCAGGAATGCTCTTAAAAGCACGCGGACGGGTGTCCATTTCGGGTGATGGAGGGTGTGCTAAATCGTATACCTGCCCCAGACCGTTGTTTTTGTTGTAGTTGTAAGTAAGTCCGATGAGCAATTCGTTGCGATAG
This sequence comes from uncultured Capnocytophaga sp., assembly GCF_937936315.1. Classification (GTDB taxonomy): domain Bacteria; phylum Bacteroidota; class Bacteroidia; order Flavobacteriales; family Flavobacteriaceae; genus Capnocytophaga. The sequence continues at coordinate 141,290 of NZ_CALGWU010000057.1, forward strand.
CCCGAAAATAGCTTGTAAGAAGTCGTTGAGAGGTCGGCATAGAGGTGTAGAGGTTTGCCATCAATGAGCAAGTGCGACACATAGTGAGGGTCGGAGAATACCCCGTAAAATTCACCTGCTTGTGTGTTTGTAAAGATAGGGCGTGCATTGGTGATTTGCACCCATTTGTCTTGCTCAATACGGTCGAAACTCTGCGAATAACTAGTTTTGAGTGCCAATGTTTTGAAGAATGTTTTGGGGAACTCCCAAGTTAGTCCATTAGCAATGCGAATATTATTGTAAGTAGATTGATAAGCATCATAGCGATCGAAGCCAGCATCGGGGTCACGTTTTTCCTTATCGATAGTACCCGTATAGTCTATGCTAAAATTCCACGTAAGCGGATTTTCGGTATCAAAGCGTTTTTCAGCACGTGCTGAAGCAGTGTAACGCTTATAGTTTTCAAAGCTATTACGCGGGTCGGGTTGGGCATTCAAATAATCCAAACTAAAGTTGAGTTTGAGGCTATTTTCAAAAAAACTGAGACCTTTACCTATATAGAAAAGTTTGCTAAAACCATCGGCTTTGGCGCGTGCCCTAAGGGGAGTATAGCCTTTTTTGCGGTGAATTGTTACTACCCCACTGCTGATATCACCAAATTTCACCGATGGAATTCCGCGTATAACCTCCACTGTTTCAATATCATCGGTAGCGATAGTGCGCATATCCACCCCTGAGCGGGTAGTGTTGCGCTTATCATTGGCATAGCCTGACTGTGGAGTGATAATCATTCCCGATCCTACCGTAGATTGCATATTGCTATTCACATCTAAAGGAACACCATCGATATTGAAGCCTACGCCTAAAGAGGAAATACTATAACCAGACATAGGAGTGCCCGTCTGTCTGAGAGTGAGGGTATTAGCATAGTTCAATGAGGGAGTAGTAACCCGTTGACCAGGGAGCAAGCTCACCAAATCGGCAAAGCTAGAAGGCTGAAGGTGTCGCATTGCCTTACGGTCGATAAGCGAAGTAGAAGTAGGTGCAGGAAGTTCTTTAGCAGTTACCACTACTTCCTCTAACTGAATGGGTTGGGTAGTAGCAGTTGTTGTCGTGGTGGTGGTAGTAACTGTTTGAGCGTAAAGTGTTGGGGAAAAAAGAGAGAATAAGAGGAATATCCCAATGAAAATATTGGGGAAACAATAGAGAGGACAATGCATTCTTTCACTTTTCACTTTTCACACTCATTAAAATTGGGGGCAAAGGTAATACTTTTTTTGGATTACATGAAACAATTCTAAATAAAATGTGAAATAATTCTAAATAGAACTGGAAAACTCAGCAAATACTCTGTTATATTTGTAACAAAATATTTGTCCTTTGTAGAAAAAGCGTATTTATTTTTCTGAAGATGAGATATTAGCTACCTTTGCGCTCAAAATCTAACGTCGGACGACTTATAACTTACGAACTATGTTAAATAAATTTTCTCCTACTTTTTGGGTAGCGAGCTTCCTTCAGTTGATGGAACGCTGGGCTTTTTATGGTATTTTTACTGTTTTATCACTTTATTTAGTAGCCTCTACTGATGAAGGAGGGCTTGGTTTTGACCACGAGCAAAAGGCATCGATAATGGCTTATGTTACGGCTATATTGTATTTTATTCCTCCTATTTTGGGGGTAATTGCCGACCGTATAGGCTATAAACTCTCTTTGATAATTTCGTTTGTGATTATGGGAGCTGGTTATTTTATGCTTAGTGAAGCAACTACTTATGCAGCTTTCTTTTCTATATTCCTATTTGCTGCTATTGGGGGAGGATTCTTTAAACCAGTAGTAAATGGTATTGTTGCCCGCAATACCGATGAAAAGACTAGTACTATAGGCTTCGGGATTTTCTATATGATGGTGAACATAGGGGGCTTTTTAGGTCCTGCTACATCATCGTATTTACGCACGACTTATGGTTGGCGCATTATCTTTATACAAGGAGCTGTGGTAATGGCTATCAACATATTGGTAGCTCTCTTTCTCTACAAAGAACCTAAACTTGCTCAAAAGATTAGAAAACCTTTACTTACGGAGATAAAAGAATCTGTTATGCACATTGTAGAGGCGCTAAAAGACCGTCGTCTCACTATTCTTTTATTGCTAATGGTTCCTTTTTGGACGATGTTCAATCAGTTGTTCTATACCTTGCTTAACTTTATTGAAGATTGGGTTGATTCATCGGCTATGAGCGCTTGGATTAACCAATATTTGCCTTTCTTAGGCACAACACTTACTGATAAAGGGCAAATAAAAGCTGAATGGTTTGTGAATATCGATTCACTTATGATTATTTTCTTCCAAGTGCTTGTATCGTACTTTGTAAGCAAAATGACACACGTGAGTGCAATGATTAGAGGTACAATTATCGCTACTTTGGGGGTATGCCTTACTTTTATGTTCAACAATCCGTGGTTTACTATTATAGGTACAGTAATTTTCTCGGTAGGGGAAATGGCTTCCAGCCCTACCCTATCAGCTTTTGTAGCACAAATTACACCTAAAGGCAAAGAGGCTCTCTATCAAGGGACTGTATTTTTACCTGTTGCAGCGGGTAACTACCTCACTTACTTTTTCTCAGGACATCTATACACTAGATGGTCGGACAAATATACTTTGCTAAAAACAGAATTAGCTAAGCGTGCTATTGAGATGCCTGAAAACCTCACTAAGAATCAATATTTTGAATTGGCTAGTCAGAAATTAGGACTCAGCCAATCGCAAATTACAGAACTCCTTTGGCAGGCTTATAATCCTGCTAAATTATGGTATGTGATTTGTGCTATGGGGGTATTTGCAGCAGTATCATTGTATATTTACAATAGACAGGTGTCAGGTAATAGGCAGTAGGCATCAGGTGTTAGGAGATATTGGCACTGTGATATGTGAATAATAAAAAGTTTGGCGAAGTCCTTAGACTTCGCCAAACTTTTTGCTGTTGATAATGTGGTTTTATTTTACTAATCGTGCTATTTCTTTGAATTTAGGGTGCTCGGCAGTACGCAAAAGAGCAAAGAGGGCTGCTTCGGTACTCAAAAGGGTAGCGCCTGCATCGCGGAGCATCGTGAGTCCTATTTGTTTGTTGCTCTCAGTACGCGAAGAAACAGCATCGGCAATTACTGATACTTCATAACCATTGGCAAGCAAATCAATCGCTGTTTGATAGATACAAATGTGAGTTTCAATGCCTATAAGCAGTACTTTTTTGCGTTGATTGTCATAGAGTTGTTGCTGAAACTCTGTATTGTCCCAAGCTGAAAAGCTACTTTTTTTCACTGGAGTTTTAGAGCTTAATAGCTCGGCAATCACGGGGTGAGTCACCCCTAACTTATCGGGCATTTGTTCTACCCAAACTATAGGAAGTTCCAAGTGTTTGCAACCTTCGATAAGGATACTGCTATTGCGCAAAACTTCTTCACTTTGATAAACTATTTGCGATAATTTACCTTGAATATCAAGGATTACTAATTGTGTATTTTCTGTTGTCATTACAATGTTTTTATTGCCGACAAAGGTAATAAAAATTTGCTGATTTGACAATTTATAGACTTTGACAAAGTTTGTGGCACAAAAATTACAAGTTAATTCTGATTGATTATAAAAAATAGGGGCGAGTTGTTTCGCCCCTATTTTTTAATATCCCAAGCGTATTCCTATAGAGAAAGGATATTCGTTTACAGGATTGTTGCGGAAGAGTGGTGCAAGGCTGTAACGCGCGTAAATAGAAAAACTCTTGTATCCCAAGTGTGCTGAGAGTCCATAAATGAACGGGCTAACGTTTAAGTCGTTGCGCATAACTGTTTTATAGATATCACTCCCATTGTTGTATTTAATTTTTTGACTATTGCCAATAGATAGTCCCACATATCCACCAAAACCTGCTCTAAAACTACTATGAACAGGATAGCTTACAAACTTTTTCCCTATTTTAGAAGGTGTAAAATCAAACTCAAAATCTATAGGTACAATGAGATAATTGGTACGCAATTTAGATTTACTGAGTTTGTTAGCGGTATAAGGTACCGATTTTGTCACATCGTTTTCTCTTACAAAGTACTCGCTTTCTTTGAATTTGAGTCCGTTGTACATCCAAGCAATTCCATAGTTGATATGGAATAGATTATTTGCTTTGAGTAATCGGAAGCCTGTAGCCAAACCAACTTCAAACGATCTTGATCCTAATGTTTGAAAACGACTATCACCAAAATTATTATTGCTCATCAAATTATGAAGACCTATAGCTGTATAAAGTTCTACTTGATAAGAAGATCGTTTAGTATTGGGTTTTTTATCTTCTTTAGTATTAAAAATCTTCTCTAATTCTTCCATTGCACGCAAATAGTCCTTAGGTTTATTCACGTTAAGTGTATCAATAGGTTTTACCATAGCATTTGAATCTACTTGCTCACGTATAAGTTTTGCCAAATGCTCAGCCTCGGCAGCGGTTTTTTCTTTGATATTCTTCTCGGTAGTGGCTGTGAGGTCTTCTTTTATCTGTAAGCCCAATTCTTCGGTAATTTTCTTATCTTTAAGCAGTTCATTAACGGCTGAAAGTTTTTTCTTGAGCGTTTCTTTTTCTGAAGAAACTATAGAATCTATTGTGGCTTTGGATTTTTTAATAGCCTCTTCAGAATTATTTTGTGCGGTGATGACGCTTGTCGCCAACAAGCAAGTCATCCATAATAGATGTAATGTTTTCATTTTCTGATACTTGTTTTTTAACTTTTATTATTTGATACGACACGTGTTCCTATTTCTTTGAGTAGCCTTTCAGCTAAGAATTTTACTTTGTCCTTCAGCTGTTCTTTTTCGATAGTATTGAAGGTTTTATCTTGCTGATATTTTTCAGTAACATACTGGTTGAGTTCTGCTTGAGTAGTAGCTACAAGTGCTAAATATTCGGGGGATAGGTGCTGCAAATCGGCAGCCATTTGGATTTCCATCTGCTTGGTGATTCGGCTTTGTATAGCATCGGCGGTATACTGGGTGAAAAGAGTATCTACCGCATTGATATCGATAAGGGTAATCTCCTCTTTTGAGGAAGTAAGATATGGGTCATATTGGCTATTTTTGAGAATTGAGGGGTATGAACTGCACTGGCTGTCTTTAAGAGTTGTAGGCACTATAGGGTGCGGACTGGTTGTAGGCACTGATGACTTTACAACAATGAGTTTTTTTGAGACTTGGAGCTCATCATTGGTTTCAGTGTGTTGTTGCCACAAGTATCCTATTGCAAGGCATAACAGTACCGCAGCTGCCGCAGTGTAATACCACAGTTTCCGCCTCTTTTGCCCAGTTGGCAAGGTTTTACTCTCGGCTAATTGGGCTTCTAATTGTTCCCACAAAGCAGGTGAAGGGTTGATTTTTCTATACCTAAACAGGCATTGTATATTGTCTTTCCACATTTTTAAGCTCTTTTTTTATAAGTTGTTACGTGTTGTTGCAAAAGTTTTTTGGCATACGCCAATTGTGATTTAGAAGTACCTTCGCTGATAGAAAGTTCTTCGGCGATTTGCTTGTGTGAATAGTCCTCAAACACATAGAGGTTGAAAACGGCACGGCAAGTGGTAGGCAATTGGTCTACAAAGGATTGTATTTCGGCATCGCTAAAATTTTCGTTCTCTAAGTAGGCATCATCTACTGTGTCGTAAGTGTCACTCCAGTCGGCAAAGGATAGCTTTTGAGCTTTGCTTCTGAGGAAATCTATACACTCATTCACAGTGATTCGCCGCATCCAAGCGTAGAAATGTTCTTGTTCTTGGTACTTGTTGATATGAGTAAAAATTTTGAAGAAGGCTTTTAGTAGGGCATCTTCGGCAAATTGCAAATCGCTGATGTAGAGCCTGCACACGCTCAACAAAGCAGGAGCGTACTGGTCGTACAGCTGCTTTTGCGCTAAGCGGTTGTTGCTTTGGGCTTTTTCTATAAGATGTTTGTCGATTTGCACTTTGGTAATGGTAAATAATTAATCTCTTTTGCCCTTATAAAAAACGAAGAAAAAGTAAAAAGGTTGGAATTTGATTAGATTTTTTTTCAATTTATCAATTGAGATAAAAACTCACTCCTATTGAAAGAGGGTGTATCTCGGTAGGGGTATGCTGGAAGAGGGGTGCTAAACTATATTTGGCATAGATCGCCAGACCTCCATAGCCTATTTGAGCAGAAACCCCATAAGTGGCTCTATTAGGCTTTAGATTGTTGCGAAGAACGAGTTTGTAATCCTCATCATTTTCTTCATATTTAATTTTTTGAGTAGCATCTATGAGTCCGCCAAAATAACAACCTATTCCTATATGGCTTTCTCTTCTAATTTTCTTTTGCAATTCGATAGGGATAATAAGGTAATGCAAACGTAATTTTGAGCTTTTCAGCGGTTTTTCATAAGGCATTAAGCGCGTGATTTCATTTTCTGTTACAAAATAGTTATCGCCTTTGATTTCAAATCGGTTGTTTTGCCACACCAAGCCTGCACTAATAAAGAGTCGTTGTTTTTTGTTGATGTGTGCTATAAATCCCAAACCTAAATCGGTATGGAGATGAGGTTTAAGTTGATTGTTGTCGCCTATTGCCGTTTGCAAGCCCATTGCCATATATGGTCGAGGTTGTAGTGTTTGGTCGTTGTCACCATATCGCATTCTATTCTTATAAAGCTCTCTTCTTTCTTCTTCGTAAGCCATTTTCAACTCATCGGTGATGAGGCTATCAAGAGTAGTTGTTTTAGGGACAGTATCTATAGCGATTTGAGAGTTTTTTTGCTGTAGTTCAGAGTTCAATTGCAAGGCTTGTTTGTAGTAATGTAGGAGAATGTTTTGCTTGTTAGCCTCGCGGATTTCCTTTGCCATTTGGTCATACTGTTCTGAGGTAATTTTCTCTTTGTCGAACAAGTATCTAAGCAACTCCAATTTATAATACATCTGGTTATCTTCGGCAAGTTTTAAGGAGTCAAACGTATTTCTTGATTTCTGGATAATGTTTTCAAAAGGGGTTTGAGCCCAAAGATGAGGGGCGAGACATAGAGCAATGAGTGATACAATTTGTTTCATAATAAGGATTTATTTGTTTGATTATAAAATAAAAAAGACTTAACAAAAGTGCTAAGTCTCTTTTAATTTTGTTTTTAAAGGGCGGAAGTCATAAAAGTTCCTCTTGAGGTAGCTGTTTTCTTAACTTGTCCGTTTTGTAACAGTTGTATGGTAAGTGTAGAGTTATCATTTACTCCTCTTCCTCCTACTGCTACTTGCATAGGCTCACCTCCTTTGATATCCATTACATAATCTTTAGTGAGAGGTTTTGGACTTGTATCTGTTTCAACTTCACCGGTTGAATATTGAAATACAATAGAGATTACGGTAACTCCTTCAGATTTTAAAATTTTAAGAGCATAACCTGAATCGTCTCCTTTGTTATCACTTTTGCCACAAGCTACCATCGCAAAAATAGCTACTAATAAAAGAATTGTCTTCTTCATTGTTTATCTGTTTTTTAGTTATTAATGGCGCAAAAGTACAAATAATTTGCAAATTAGCAAAATTAACCTTTCCTTTTATTTCAATCCATTAGACCTGAGGTAAGGCGGTTATAACTAAGCGAAATTATTTTTTTCTTATAAAATTATAGCTTTATAAGAAAAATCTATAACTAAAATACTCTTACTCATTTGTTTTTATAGTATCTTTGCTAAAAATTTAAAAAAGAATATATTATGTTTACACTTCCTACATTACCATACTCTTACGACGCTCTTGAACCTCACATTGATGCGCGTACAATGGAAATTCACCACACGAAACACCACAATGCCTATACAACCAACTTAAATGCCGCTTTGGCTCCTGCTGGAGTAGAAGGCAAAAGTATTCAGGAAATTCTTAAAAACCTGGATATGAACAACGCTGCGCTTCGCAACAATGGTGGTGGATTCTACAATCACAATCTTTTTTGGGAAATAATGAGTCCTAATGGCGGCGGCAAACCTACTGGAGAACTCGCTAAAGCAATTGATGAGTCTTTTGGTAGTTTTGAAGGTTTTAAAGAGGCGTTTAGCAAAGCTGCAGCTACTCGTTTTGGCTCAGGCTGGGCTTGGCTTTGTGTTCACAAAGGCGGCAAAGTAGAGATTTGCTCTACTGCAAATCAAGATAATCCGTTGATGCCTAACACAGGTTGTGGCGGTTTCCCCATCTTAGGATTAGACGTATGGGAACACGCTTACTACTTAAATTATCAAAACCGTCGTCCTGATTATATCGAAGCGTTTTTTAATGTAATCAACTGGGCGAAAGTTGCTGAACTTTACAACACTCATAAGTAGTAACTAACTTAACAAATATCCAAAAAGCAAATATTCAAAGCCTCCTGAGAAATTGGGAGGCTTTATTTTTTTATATTTTAAAAACAAATATGACTAAAAAAGGGTTGTATCCACAATAATATGAGCAATAGAACGCGTTTAGCAATATGAGGTAGCACTTCTTCCATAGTTATAATGATTTTAAAGAACAAATATACATCTTTTTGATTACATAGGTAAGGTAGTAGCTTTTTTCTTTTCTAATATTTCTGTTACTACATCTTCACTAAATAAAAAGAATGATATACTTATCAAAAAAAACAGAATTGTTAGTATTATAGAAGCTGTATTGCTACCCAAAAACTTAGGTTTTTCTTTTTTAACAATTCGTATTCCCTTACCACTTCTATTGTATTTAAAGTGAAAGAAAATCACCAGAAGTATTGTTATACTTAGTACTTGAAAACGACCTAAAGTATAACCGAAAAAATATGCCAATCCTATATTAAGTAAAGAATTGACTATTAAAGCAAATAAAGATCCTAACATCCAAACAGTATTTGAATCTGAGAAAGTATAAGGCAAAAACTTCACATTAAAAAGATAAATATAATAATAAAGCACGTTCATCATTTGCTGTAATTTCATAAAAATAATTCTATATAGTTTCATTAGCTTCAGAAGGTTTTATATTTACTCTTTCTTATCAATTTATTAGCTATAGCAAAGCTAACGCTCCTAACAGTAACAACAATAGTGGAATAGCCATTACTATATTTGCTATAGCACAACCTCGCTCTCGCTTCTGCGACAAAAAATAAGCCTCTATCACCAAAAATATACCATAAAGTCCACAAAATAATCCTATCCAAAAGGCAAATACAAATATATCACCTGTCGCACAAGAACTTTTACTATTGAATATAGAGATAGGTATGAATGACAATATCCATACTAAAATTAATAAAACCAAACGCTGCCCTATATGAATGAACTCTTTCATAACGTTATTTTTTAAGGTACAAATATACATCTTTTTTTGATTTGCTAATCAACAAATTAGTAAATTAGCAAATTATTTCATACCTTTGCCTCCTAAAATATTTTTTTATGGAACAAACTTTACCTGCAGGACATCCTGTGCATACCTATATGCTTGAAGCTGACCTTATTTACTCATTAATGGACGAGCTCCTTGGCATAGACCCTCATACCGACTATCAGAAATTCTACAACGTGTTCAACCATTTGGCAACCGTAGAAAAACACTTTGCTCGCAAGGAAAACCAGCTTTTCCCTTTCTTGGAAAAATGCGGCTGGACAAACCCTTCACAAAATATGTGGTCTTTCCACGATACTATTCGCGATATCTTCCGCTTGGTGCGCAAAAACTTAGAAGAAAAAGATTTTGATGCAGCACAAACTAACGTACGCTATATCGAAGATAACTTGGGTCGCTTGTTGAATGTAGAAGCTAATATCCTCTTCCCTAATGCTTTGCAGTTGCTCACTGAAGAAGATTGGATTGAAATGCGCAAAGGTGAGGAAGAAATAGGCTGGATGCTAAAAGAAGAACCTGCCCCTTACCCTAACAACAACCCCAATGAGCCTGTATATGTACACCCTTCAATGGATACCGAACGTCGCACCGATGTTAAATTCGATGATGCTGCTGCCCATTATGATGAGGGCTATATGACCATTGAACAGGTGAACCTCTTGCTCAAAACCCTCCCTATTGATATTACTTTTGTGGATGAACACGACCGCGTAATTTTCTACAACCGCGGCGAAGAACGCGTATTCCCTCGCAGTGCGGGTATCATAGGGCGCGAAGTAAAATTCTGTCACCCTCCTAAGAGTGTAGGCACAGTACTCAAAATTGTAGAGAACTTCCGTGCAGGCACACAAAACGAAGCTAATTTCTGGTTCAATTATCGCGGTCGTCTTATTTATGTGCGTTACTTTGCTGTACGCGACAAGGATAAGAACTACAAAGGCGTAATTGAAATGTCGCAAGACATCACCGATATTCAAAAAATAGAAGGTGAACGCCGCCTATTAGAATGGGATAACTAATGAAAGACTTATTTGGACAAGCTATTTTAGATTATCAGCAAGGGCAATATACTGAAGATATCAAAACGGAAACTACTATTTCCGAAGAAGATGTATTGCCCTTGCCTTATTTGTTTCGCTCCTTTGAACAGATGCCTGCATTAGAGCAAAAAGCTCTACAAATGGCAAAAGGAAAAATATTAGAAGTAGGCTGTGGAGCAGGCTCTCACGGTCTCTATTTGCAGAATGAACGCAAACTTGAAGTACATTCTATCGACCTATCGCCTAAGGCTATTGAGGCTTGCCAATTGCGAGGCTTGCGCAACGCCCAAGTGCAGAATGTATTGGAAACAACAGGGCAGTACGACACGATTCTTTTGCTAATGAATGGCGCAGGTATATGCGGACGGCTTAAAAAAATGGGCGCTTTCTATGCCCACCTCAAAACACTCTTAGCTCCAAACGGACAAATCCTCACCGACTCTTCTGATATTATCTATATGTTCGATGAAAACCCCGATGGCAGTTATGATGTACCGCTCTATTTTGATTATTACGGAGAAGTGGATTACGTGGTGAAGTACAAGGGACAGAAAGAAAAACCTTTCCCGTGGATGTATGTAGATTACAATACTTTGCAGAATGTAGCTATTTCAGTAGGGTTAGAATGCGAACTTATCGCCGAAGGTGAACACTTTGATTACCTTGCTAAATTAGTAAATTAGTAGCAATCTGTCCCCTGAGACCTGTCACCTAACACCTATCACCTAATATCAAGGTATTTATGCATTTGCAAGGAGGCTTTCCACTGAGGGTGAGCCATTACATAATCTACAATTTTAGGCATTGCCACAGCGCGTTTGCTCCACTCGGGTTGAAGGTATAGCAAGCAATCTGGTGATACTTGTGCAGCCATTTCTTCGGCGAAAAGGAAGTCATTATTATTATAAATCACCATTTTCAGCTCATTAGCTTTTTGAAGAACGTCCCCCACGGGGCGTTTTATTTTTTTAGGAGAGAGGCATATCCAATCAAAAGTACCTGATAAGGGGTGAGCTCCCGAAGTTTCAATATGAGTGCGCGCCCCTGAGGCTCTCAGTTTTTCGGTAAGAAGATCTAAATTCCACATCAAGGGTTCTCCTCCCGTGATAATCATAGTTTTGGAGTGTGTTAAGGCATCGGTTACAATAGTATCTACAGGCACTAAAGGGTGTGCTTCGGCAGCCCAACTTTCCTTTACATCACACCAATGACAACCTACATCACAACCGCCTAAACGGATGAAGTAAGCGGCAGTTCCTTTGTAGAAACCTTCACCTTGTAAGCTGTAAAAAGCCTCCATCAGGGGGAGAATCTCCCCCTTCTGTAAGGCTACTTGTGTATTTTTATCTAACATCTAAAATTAATCGTAATTGGCAACATCCAAAATCCAAGGATCGGGGATTTCGGTATTTTCGCGTATTTCGTCAACCTTTTTCACTGCATCTTCATATCTATCGTAACGAGCCACATAAATGAAGTTTAGCACTTGGTCACGGTTGTAATACACTTGGGCATCATAACCCCATTTTTTCATTTCTTCCACCCTATTGTTCACATTGTTGATATTGAGGAATACCCCTACAATCACGTAATATCCTTTTTCAGTATCTTTAGCGGTAAGTTTGGTTACACGAGTACTACGGTGCAATTGGGTAATCTCTTTAGGGTTGTTCTCTATCTCCAAAGCAGTGAGAAACAGATAATAACGGTCGCGACTACGGGTATAACTCAAATCTAATGAAGTAGCGTTGTTAGGAATGAGATATTGGTTGTCGTTCTTTATATCTATACGGAAGATATCAAACCCTAAAGTGTTTTCACTGTTAGGTTTGCGTGTTTTCACCATCTCATCATTATAGGTAATGGCACTGCTAAAAAAGTTTTGATTAGGGCGCAATTTGGTTTCCAAAGAAGTTGTTTTACCACTTGCAGGTACCCCTATAGCCACATTATCACCCGTCATATTAAAGTCGCCTTCAAGGGTTACTCCCATAATACGAGTTTTGAAATCACCTGCTTCAGGAGTTTTAAATCCACTAAAGGTGAAAGTTTTAGCAGCATCATTAGTAATAGCCGAAAAACCATCGTAGGTAATTACTTTTTTGATATTGCTATTGGCATTTTCATAAACTATCACTAACGCCCAACCTGCAGCCGAACCTCCTTCTACTTGCCCCAAGGCTGCCTTTACATTGGCAACAGTATATTCTCCTTCTATAGTATTTGCCGATGATAATATACTGGTTACATTGGCGTAATACACATAAGGAGCCGAGTTTTTCAAATCGGAATCAGTGCGACCATCAAATATCAATTCACCATCTATAGGCATATAATTGCTGCTATTAGGAGTTTTGAGCAACACGCTGCTAGCATCTTCTCTATTAGCATCGGTGATAGTGTTTTTACTACCTTTTAGCTGTCCTTTAGCATACGGATAAGTAGCCGACCAGTACAAAGCTGCATAAGCGACTTTGCCTCCTCCTACACCTTCGTACGCAAAGTTGGCACTACTAGAGGAAAACGTACTGGGGTCGCTATCAATATCAATGTATTGCATATCAAACTCATCGTTGAGTTTGGCTTTAGGGCTACGATCGTTGTAAGGTTCATTGGGGGAATTGCGTTTCTCATTTCGGTTGAGAATGTTATTTCCTATGATTTTGATATCCCCTTTGATAAAAGTTTCATAGCGGATTTTGAAATCGGTAGTAGATTGTGCCATTGATAGTGGGCTCACTACTACACAAATTAAGAGCGTAATGAGTTGTTTCATAGACTTACAATTTGTTTGGCTATTCTAAGGGCTTCAGTGCCTTGTTCGAGGGTAACCATAGGAGTTGTATCGTTTTCTATAGCATCGGCAAAGCTCTCAAGTTCGTCTAAAATAGCGTTGTTATTATGTATTTCAGGGTATTCAAAATAAATTTGGCGACGTTCTCCTTCCGCATTTTGCAATATCATATCAAAATCACCAGCTACTTCGGGTGCATCTTTCATTTTCACTACTTCTACTTTTTTCTCTAAAAAGTCTACCGAAATATAAGCATCTTTTTGGAAAAAACGGCTTTTGCGCATATTCTTCATAGAGATACGACTGGCGGTGATATTGGCTACACAACCGTTCTCAAACTCCAAGCGCGCATTACTAATATCGGGTGAATGACTGATAACCATTGTACTACTTGCCGAAATGTGTTTCACTTTTGATTTTACAACGCTCAAAATCACATCGATATCGTGAATCATCAAGTCGAGTACTACAGGCACATCGGTACCACGAGGGTTGAACTCTGCCAAGCGGTGTGCCTCGATGAACATAGGGTTGTGAATTTGGTCACGTACTGCTATAAAGGCAGGGTTAAAACGCTCTACGTGACCCACTTGTCCTTTCACGTGATGTTCCTTGGCAAGGGCGATAATCGCTTCAGCTTCTTCTACTGTAGTAGCGATAGGTTTTTCGATAAAGAGGTGTTTGCCCGCTTTGATAATCTTTTCGGCGCACACAAAGTGGTTGAGAGTAGGAGTTACTACATCCACCATATCACATTCGGCAATAAGGGCTTCCATACTATCAAAACGCTTGTAACCGAACTCTTCGCTTACTTTTTGAGCGTTAGCTTCATCGGGGTCGTAAAAACCTACGAGTTCATATCTATCCGATTGGTTGAGCAATCGCAAATGTATCTTTCCTAAATGTCCTGCACCGAGGACGCCAGCTTTTAATTTTGTCATTTTAATATCCTATTTTAGCTCGTACCCTGCGCAAGGTTTCATCGGCTACGCGGTGTGCTTTGGCAGCACCTTCTTTGAGGATGGCATCGAGTTCATCTAAATGCTCCATATAGTAATTGTAGCGTTCACGTGGGGTAGCAAATTTTTCTAATATCAGTTCGTAGAGGGCTTGTTTGGCACTGCCAAAACCATAACCTCCAGCGCGGTAAGCAGCTTCCATCGTTTGTATTTGCTCATCCGAAGCCAATAGGCGGTAGAGGCGCATTACGTTGCAAGTATCGGGGTCTTTAGGAGCTTCCAAAGGCGTACTATCCGTAGGGATTGCCATTATTTGCTTGCGAAGTTGCTTTTCGGGCAAGAAAATATTGATGAAGTTGTTGCGTGATTTACTCATTTTCTCACCATCGGTACCAGGGATAATCATTATTTTTTCCTCTATTTTAGCTTGTGGTAATACAAAGGTTTCGCCCATTTGATGATTGAAACGAGAAGCCACATCGCGGGTAATCTCAAGGTGTTGCAATTGGTCTTTACCTACAGGTACGACCTCAGCATCATACAAGAGTATGTCGGCAGCCATCAGCATAGGGTAAGTAAAGAGTCCCGCGTTCACATCTTGCAAATAGTCCATTTTGTCTTTAAATGAATGAGCAAGTGTGAGGCGTTGGTAAGGGAAAAAGCACGCTAAATACCACGAAAGTTCAGCAGTTTGAGGTACGTCGCTCTGGCGGTAGAAAGTAACTTTGTTTGTGTCCAAACCAAAAGCTAACCAAGTGGCAGCGACGCTATAAGTATTGGCACGAAGAAGTGCGCCGTCTTTTATTTGAGTGAGAGAGTGCATATCGGCAATGAACAGAAAAGATTCATTAGCAGGATCTGACGCCATTTGCACTGCGGGGAGTATAGCCCCAAGAATATTCCCCAAATGAGGGGTACCGGTACTTTGAATACCTGTTAAAACACGAGCCATTGTTTTAGTTAAGAATTAAAAGTTAAGAGTTATTAGAGCGCAAAGGTAATAAATATTTTAGAAATAGCAAAATAGCTATTAGTCCTCTTTTGCTACTTATCAATTGCTAATTATCAATTGTTTTGTATCTTTGCGCCCTCAATCAAGTAAGAAAACCTCTATGGGTAAAGAAATAGACGAAAGTAAACAAGGGCAAAGCCTTGTGCTACAGGCTGATAACAACAATACTAAAAAACTATACATCGAGAGTTATGGATGCCAAATGAATTTCTCCGACAGTGAGATTGTAGCTTCTATCCTCTCTAAAGTAGGTTATAATACTACTGATACTGTTGATGATGCCGATTTGGTGCTCATCAACACCTGTTCGGTACGCGAAAAGGCGGAACAGACCATTCGCAAGCGCTTGGAACAGTTCAATGTGTACAAACGCAAGAAACCGACGATGAAAGTGGGCGTATTGGGTTGTATGGCTGAAAGGGTAAAACACGCTTTCCTTGAAGAGGAAAAAATCGTGGATATGGTGGTAGGTCCTGATGCTTATAAAGATTTGCCTAACCTCCTTGAAGAAGTAGAAGAAGGTCGCGAGGCGGTGAATGTAATTCTCTCTAAAGATGAAACTTATGCTGATATTGCGCCTATCCGCCTCAATAGCAATGGAGTAACTGCTTTTGTATCTATCACACGTGGTTGCGACAATATGTGCACTTTTTGTATTGTGCCTTTCACTCGCGGACGTGAGCGCAGCCGCGACCCCTATTCTATCCTCAACGAAATCGCTGATCTCCAAGCACGTGGCTTTAAAGAGGTGACTCTCTTAGGGCAAAATGTAGATAGTTACTTATGGTATGGCGGCGGACTCAAAAAGGATTTTAGCAAAGCAAGTGAGATGCAACAAGCTACTGCTATCAACTTCGCCAAACTCCTTGATATGGTGGCAACAGCTCAGCCTGAAATGCGTATCCGTTTTTCTACTTCTAATCCGCAGGATATGACCCTTGATGTGATTGACACAATGGCGAAACATCCTAATATCTGCAAATATATTCACCTGCCAGTACAGAGCGGAAGCAATCGCATTCTCAAAGCAATGAACCGCCTGCACACTCGCGAAGAGTACTTCACACTCATCGATAGCATACGTGAACGCATCCCTGAATGTGCCATTTCGCAAGATATGATTGCTGGTTTCCCTACCGAAACTGAAGAAGATCACCGCGATACACTTTCGCTAATGGAATATGTGAAGTACGATTTTGGGTTTATGTTTGCTTATTCTGAGCGCCCTGGTACGTTAGCCGCTCGCAAAATAGAAGATGATGTGCCAGAAGAAGTGAAAAAACGCCGTCTTGCCGAAATCATCGACTTGCAACAAAAACACAGTTTATACCGCACTCAAGCTCAAGTAGGTAAGGTTGTTGAAGTACTCATCGAGGGAACTTCTAAAAAATCAGCTGATGAATGGATGGGACGCAACACTCAAAACACTGTAGTTGTATTCCCTAAAGAAAATTATAAAGTAGGTGATTTTGTACTTGTAGAAGTAACAAATTGCACCTCAACAACCCTTATAGGAAAAGCGATAGGAATTAGCGATAAACGACAATAAAAAAAGGCTGCCTAATTAGGCAGCCTTTTTTTATTTAGAGATTATTAGCAATTTTAAACAATTCATTGTCAAAAACTTGCTTTATAAGGAAAAACTTCTTACTTTTGCCCCGCTCAAATTATATACACAAAGCGCATCACCTTTGAAATAGAAATATTTTCTATTTAAGATAATATTCGTAAAAATATTTACTATAATATTCTATGCCTGATATCCTACATTACACTCTTACTGATTTCGTTACCTCTTATGGGGTGCGCATTCCCTCACTTAGGTTATATTACCAATGTTTTGGCTTACCGCTAGGAGAAGCGCCCGTGGTAGTGGTAAATCACGCTTTTACAGGCAATTCACAAGTAACGGGTGAAAACGGCTGGTGGAAAGAAGCTATTGGTGAAGGGAAGTTGATAGATACCCTTAAATACACAGTAGTAGCTTTTAATATCCTAGGCAATGGTTTTGGAGCACGCGAAGAAGATATGATTTCTAATTATGAGCATTGGGCGGGTATAGATGTAGCGCGTATTTTCAACCAAGGGCTCACCGAGCATTTAGGTCTCAATGAAGTGTTTGCTCTCGTAGGGTGCTCGTTAGGAGGCGGTATTGCTTGGGAAATGGCAGCCCTCGCCCCTACCCTTTTCAAAGAACTCGTAATTGTAGCTGCCGATTGGAAAGCAACCGACTGGATTATTGGTAACTGCCTCTTGCAAGAGCAGATACTCAAAAACTCTACACACCCCTTGCACGATGCACGTCTCCACGCGATGTTGTGTTACCGCACGCCTCAATCGTTGAAACTGAAATTTGAGCGCACTACTAACATTCCGTTGCAGTTGTACAATGTAGAAACGTGGCTTTTGCACCACGGCGAGAAGCTGCACAAACGCTTTTCACTCTCTGCCTACAAACTGATGAACCAATTGGTAAAAACAATAGATATTTCTAAAGAACGCGGTAGTTTTGCCGAGGCTGTAGCGCCTATCACTGCCCATATTACCATTGTAAGCACCGATTCCGATTTATATTTTGTGCCTCAAGAGAACCGAGATACTGTAACTGAACTCCGCGAAATGGGCAAACCCGTAGACTATTACGAAATCCACTCAGTACACGGTCACGATGCTTTCCTAATAGAACACAAACAGTTAGAACAGTATTTAAAGAAAGTGTTTGTTAGGTAAGAGATAAGAATTTGTTAATTGTTAATTGTCATAAGATGAAGATATTAAAATTTGGTGGAAAATCACTTGCCAATGACGGCATTGAAAAGGTGATTGATATTATCATTACTTCACATAAAGAACCTCTATCAGTAGTAGTTTCAGCGCGAGGCAACACTACCGATGAATTAGAGGCTTTGCTCGAAAAAGCAAGTAGAGGTGAGGACTATACTGTCGACTTTCAACAGCTGAAAGACGAACAACTATATGACCCTCGTGTGTCGTTTGAGTCCGAATTTCAGTTGCTCGAAAAACTTCTTGAAGGCGTTTCGCTACTAAAAGACTACAGCCCTAAAACCAAAGATTTGGTATTGGCACAAGGTGAACTAATGTCGGCTAAACTTGTGGCAGCACTACTCCAGCGCAAGGGCTTGGAAAGTACCTTTGTAGATAGCCGTGAAATCTTCAAAACTGATGCGGTGGTGGGCAATGCACAAATCATCAACTCAGTATCCGAAAAACTCACCCGCGACTGCTTTGCAAGCATCCCTCCTAATTGTGTGGCAGTGGTTACAGGCTTTATCGCTTCCACCGAAAAAGGCGACACTACTACCTTGGGGCGCAATGGCAGTAACTATTCGGCAGCGCTTTTGGCTAACTACCTCAACGCTTCTGAACTGCAAAACTACACCCACGTTGATGGTATCTTCACTGCCAATCCTGAGTTAGTACCCGAAGCCAAAATTATACGCCATCTTTCTTACGAAGAAGCCAATGAATTAGCTAACTTTGGAGCTTCTATACTCCACGCCAAAACCATTATCCCACTCATTGAAAAAGGCATTCCGTTGCGTATCAAAAACACTTTCAACAGTGAAGACGCCGGCACACTCATTCACCAAGAAAGCGTGCAAGAGGGCATCAAATCAATTTCGGTAATTAAAGACAATGCCCTTATCGTGATGGAAGGTCGCGGACTCTTGGGCAAAGTGGGCGTAGATGCGCGTATTTTTAAAGCACTCGCACAAAAAGGTATCAGTGTGAGTATCATCTCGCAAGGGTCATCGGAGCGCGGGGTAGGCTTGGTAGTAGCTTCAAAAGATGCAAAACTTGCCAAAGCTGCTATAGACGAGGAATTCTCACACGATTTCTACACCAATGATGTGAGCAGTGTGAGCATCGTAGAAGATGTAGCTGTAATTTCTATCGTAGGACAACCGCTTGCTACTTTCCATCACCCTTATAACGCTTTAATACGCAACCAAATCGTTCCTTTGCTCATCAACAATGCCGTAACGGGTAGAAACGTGAGTTTGGTACTCAAAACCGAAAACCTCCACAAGGCACTGAACGTAATTCACGGTGAAATCTTTGGGGTTTCACGCCGTATCAACTTGGTAATCTTTGGTAAAGGTACCGTAGGAGCTACTCTCATCGACCAAGTGATTGCTGCACACGACAATATACTCCACCGCAAGAATATCAGTTTGCGCATTGTTGCGATTGCTAATTCACAACAGCTACTCACCAATGCAAAAGGAATTAATAACAATTGGCGCTCTACCTTCGATAAAGAAGCCGTGCCTTATAGCTTCGACACTCTGCAAGCCTTTGTAGATAAAAATCACTTAGAGAACCTCATCGCCGTAGATGTAACTGCCAGCAAAACCTTTGTAGATAACTATATTCTGCTTATCAAGAGCGGTTACGACTTGGTTTCTGCTAATAAGATAGCAAATACTATTTCATTTGACTTTTACCAAGAACTGCGGAAAACTCTCAAACAACACCAAAAAACTTATCTCTACGAAACCAATGTAGGGGCAGGCTTACCACTGATAGACACTATTCGCCTCTTGCACCATTCAGGTGAGAATATTACGCGTATTAAGGGAATTTTCTCAGGAACGCTCAGCTATCTGTTCAATACTTTTTCAGCAGAAAATAAGCCGTTTAGCGAGGTGCTCCAACACGCTATCAACAGTGGCTATACCGAACCCGACCCTCGTGAAGACCTTTGTGGTAATGATGTAGGGCGCAAACTGCTCATTTTAGCCCGCGAACTCGATTTAGGTAATGAGTTCAGCGATGTGAAAATACAAAACCTTATCCCCGAACATTTGAGAGAAGGCTCAGTGCAAGACTTTTTGCAACGTTTAGACGAGTTCAATGCCCCATATCAGCAAATCAAAGAATCGCAAGCCCCCGACCACGTACTGCGTTATGTAGGTGACCTTCATGGCGACTTAGCTTCTACTGAAACAGTACAGTTAGACGTATCGTTAGTATCCGTTCCGCGCAACAGTGCCCTCGGTCAGGTAAAAGGTGCTGATTCTATCTTTGAGATTTACACCGAATCTTACGGTGATAACCCTATCGTGATACAAGGTGCAGGAGCAGGCGCTTCAGTAACCGCTCGCGGAGTTTTTGGAGATATTTTAAGATTAGCAGAGAAGAGTAGGTTTTAGGTGTCAGGTTTCAGGTGTTAGGAGACAGGTGTTAGGACTATGAATCAAGAAGAAAATCCTTTGTTACAAATGTCGTTGCAGGAATTGTGGCAACTGTTCCCTATCAATCTTACACAACACAACCCATTGTGGAAAGAATGGTATGAGGAAGAACACAGTTTTCTTTTAAAACAATTACCCTCTAACGAAGTGGTACGGCTAAGCCATATAGGTAGTACTGCTGTGGAAGGGATACAAGCTAAACCTATTGTAGATATGTTATTAGAAGTGAAGAAAGACAGTTCATTTCAGACATTAAAAGAAGCTATATTACAATTGGGGTATTTATGTATGAATGAAACAAACGATAGGATTTCTTTTAATAAAGGCTATACTGTTAATGGGTTTGCAGAACGTGTATTTCACTTGCACTTGCGTTATGAAGGCGATAATGACGAACTCTATTTTCGCGATGAACTACAAGCACACCCCTCAGTAGCCAAAGACTATGAAACACTTAAATTGTCTCTTTGGAAGCCTTTCCAGCACGACCGAGATGCTTATACCGCTCACAAAACAGACTTTATAAAACGATATACACTGATAGCAAAAGAAGAATTTAAAGGAAAATATGAAAATAACAGACCATATTAAGAATGCCAAAGGAAAAACACTCTTCTCCTTTGAAGTAGTACCTCCTAAAAAGGGAAATAATATTGAAGAATTATACCAAAACATAGACCCCTTAATGGAGTTCAACCCTCCGTTTATAGATGTAACTACCTCACGCGAGGAATATTATTACATTGAACACCCCAATGGACTATTGGAAAAAAAAGTAACCCGTATGCGCCCTGGTACGGTGGGTATTTGTGCGGCTATTCAGCATAAATATAAGGTAGATACTGTGCCACACGTGCTTTGTGGTGGTTTTTCAAAAGAAGAAACAGAGTACCTTTTGGTAGATTGCCTCTACTTAGGTATTGACAACGTAATGGCTTTGCGTGGTGATGCGATGAAAGAACAACGCTACTTTCAGCCTACTGAGGGCGGACATACCTACGCTACCGAACTTGTTACTCAAATCAGCAATTTGAACAAGGGGATTTACCTCAACGGCATTGCTGCCGATCATAAGGCTAATTTCTGTATAGGGGTAGCAGGTTACCCTGAAAAACACATTGAAGCCCCCTCACTCACCTCGGACTTGGCGCGCCTAAAAGAAAAGGTAGATGCTGGTGCCGACTATGTAGTAACACAGATGTTTTTTGACAATCAGAAGTATTTTGAGTTTGTAGAGAAAGCCAAAGAAGCAGGCATCAATGTGCCTATTATCCCTGGTATTAAACCTATTGCTATTAAAAAGCACCTCAACCTACTGTCACAAGCCTTTAAAATAGATTTCCCCGAAGAGCTCATCAAAGCAGTGGAATCCTGCAAGAACAATAATGAGGTAAAACAAGTGGGTATAGAGTGGGCTATACAGCAGAGCAAAGAGCTGAAAGCTGCAGGCGCACCCGTATTGCATTATTATTCTATGGGAAAATCGGATAATATAGTGAAAGTAATATCAGAAGTATTCTAATTAGATAAGAGATAAGAAATTGTACTTTTTATCTCTTATTTTTTTATTTCTTCATTGATTTGTTCGATGTAATGGGTTAGTTCTTCTTTGCCGGTTTTGTTTTCGGCTGAAGTGATGAAGTAAGGCGGAAATTCTTCCCAAGTTTCGAGGAGTACTTGTTGATAAGCAGCTATATTGCGTTCAATTACCAAAGGTTTGAGTTTATCGGCTTTGGTGAAGATTATAGCGAATGGAATGTTATGTTCGCCTAACCATTGCATAAACTCTACATCTATCTTCTGAGGTTCGTGGCGCACATCTACTAATACAAATGCGCATACCAATTGTTGTCGCTCCTCAAAATATTTAGTAATAAATTGCTGAAATACCTTTTTAGTTTCTTTGGACACTCTTGCATACCCATAACCAGGGAGGTCTACTAAAAACCAACTATTGTCTATTTTGAAATGGTTGATGAGTTGGGTTTTCCCTGGACGACCCGAAGTTTTAGCTAAATTTTTGTGATTGGTAAGCATATTGATGAGCGATGACTTTCCAACATTGGAGCGCCCTATAAAAGCATACTCGGGTAAGTTTTCCTTGGGGCACTTGCTCACCTGAGAGTTACTCATCACAAATTCAGCTTTTTTTATCATAATTATTTTTTATCTACTTTCTAACCAAGTGTTTAAAATTTCATTAAACTCTTGGGGGTGTTCCATCATTGGGGCGTGCCCACATTTGTCTATCCAATGCAGTTCGGAATTAGGTAACAGTTCGTGGAATTCTTCAGCTACTTTAGGAGGGGTTACATTGTCATTTTTACCCCAGATAAGGCAAGTAGGGGTTTCCATTTTAGGCAAATCTTTTGCCATATTGTTGCGGATAGCACTTTTAGCGAGAGCCAAAGTTTTGAGGAGTTTAGAACGATCGGAGATATTAGCAAATACGTCATCTACAATTTCTTTAGTAGCTACGGCAGGGTCGTAGAACACCTCTTCGCATTTCTTTTTGATAAAATCGTAATCACCACGGCGTGGATAGCCATCGCTCATTGCGTTTTCATATAAGCCAGAGCTGCCTGTAAGTATAAGCCCTAAGATATTTTTAGGATGTACTTTGGTATAGAGTAGGCCTACGTGTCCTCCTAATGAATTTCCTAATAGAAAGACTTTTTCAAACTTTTTATGTTTGATAAATTTATGGATATATTTTGCCAAATTTTTTACTGAGGTAGTAAGTAACGGCATAGAGAAGAGAGGCAGTTCTGGGACTACCACTTTATATTTTTTGGAAAAAAAAGAAACTACTTCTTCAAAATTACTAAGCCCTCCCATCAAGCCGTGCAAGATAATAATAGGAGTACCTTCACCTTTTTCTATGTATGAAAATTTACCTTCCTTTTTTACTTCTATTGTCATTGGATTTTATCAAAATTTTTTTTGAACTACAAAGGTAATATTTTTATTTCTATTTACACACAGGAAAGTGAAAATATTTTTAACTATATTTTGTAAGCGACTGTTTATTAATGAAATACGATTTATAAAGACAAAGAAAAAAGAGTGTTTTTTTGGAGGTAGAAAATAAAAACAAGTACAGCTGAGGTATATCACACTAAAATGTTAAAGTATTGTTAATGTTTAAAGGATATTGTGGTCGTTTATAACATTTGTATTATCTTTGCGACTATTAAAATCATTTAAAATATTTAATTATGATGGATTTTCTAAAGAATCTTCAGAATATGATGGGAGGATCAGCTGAAGATATACAAAAACAAATGGAACAAATGCAAGAGCAAATGAATGCTGCTATGGGGGGTAATGGAAAAAGAGGTTGGCAACCCGATGAAGGTGTGTATTACGCTAAGGGTGAGTATGACAATGCTGTAGAATACAACAATGAAATTGTGTGTATTACCAATGGTTGCTTGGATGAAATGGAAGAAATGAATGAGGCTATGGATAATAATGACTTCAACCGTGCAGAGGAAGTGCGTTTGCAGTGGATTGAAGACCTTGTGACTTTCAAAGAAGAAGCACGCAAACTTGGTGCTTACAAAGGTGACACTTCGTTACTTGAAGCTGCTATTAAATTCTTTGACAATTACGACGTTTTGATGAAAGATGGTTACAAAACCCTTATTCAAATGCGTTTAAAAGGTTTAAGAGGTACTCCTGAGGAGCAAGCTCAACTGAAGAAAAACAATGCCTTCATACAAAAATTTACTGATAAATTCAATGAGGTAAGTGATGAGTTTATAGAGCGCTATGAAGACGAAGAAGAAGATGATGATGACGACGACGAATAAAAAAAGCTGCCTTAGGGCAGCTTTTTTTATGAACTATTATCTGATTATTTCAATTTAACGTTTGCCATTTTTGCTGCCATTATTACAGCGTTTTTAGCATTTACGATAGTTCCAGTTGTAGAAAGTTCACTAAAGTTCTTTTCTGGACGTTTTTTACCATCGCCTTTATCTTCACCTACATATACACTCATATTCACTTTCACCCCTGAATCCATAATGATTTTCTTCACTTGAGCTGCTGTAAGGCTAGGGAAGTAAGAACGCAACAAGGCTGCTACTCCAGCTACTTCGGGTGAAGCCATTGAAGTACCTTGTAAGAATTGGTATTTGTTTTCAGGAACAGTAGCGTAGATTTTTACCCCTGGAGCAAATACATCCACATTGCGTTTGCCGTAGTTTGAAAATTCGGCTACTAAATTCTTGTTGAACTGATAGTTGAGAGCTCCTACAGTAAGGAAATTATCAGAGATTTCTTTTTTGTTTACCTCATCGTTAGGATAAGTATCTTTCACATCGATATCTTGAGAATCGTTACCTGCAGCGTTCACAATCAATACATCTTTAGAAGCTGCGTATTTGATAGCGTCGTACACCCACTCTTTGTGAGGAGAAAAACCTTTACCAAAGCTGGTGTTGATTACTTTAGCACCGTTGTCTACTGCATAGCGCAAAGCAAGAGCGATATCTTTGTCGTATTCATCGCCATCAGGAACGGCGCGCACAGCCATAATCCACACGCTATTAGCTACACCATCCATACCGATACCATTGTTGCGTTCAGCACCGATGATACCTGCTACGTGAGTACCGTGAAGAGCTTCATTAACATCTGGACCTATTACATTGTTGTTGCCGTAATATTTTTTAGAGAAGTCGTTTTCGTCGTCTTTCAAGATAGTTTTACGTGGATTAAAGTCTAATCCCAAGTGATATTTGAGTTTGGTATCGAAATAGTCTACACCCTCTTTCAATTCTTTTTTAATTTCTTCATTGTCGTTAGCGCGAGCCAAAAGTTCTTTCATAAAGCCTACCATATCAGTAGTCATCGCGTCATAAGATTTTCCTTTAGTAGCACTTTCGATATCTTCTAGGGTGTAGATATCTTTTCCTACGATTTTGCGCACAGCGTTATCAGCAAAGTCAGCTGTTTCAGTAAGTTGTTGATAGAAATCCTTATTGCGTTTGGTTTCAGAGGCTTCTTTTTCGTACTCTTCTTTAGCGCGAGCATAATCGGGATTTTTAGTATCTTTAGTTTTGTAGATACGGGTCATTTCGGTATTTTCTTGAGTGATATTACCGAGGAAGTTCCATCCGTGGATATCGTCTACATAGCCGTTTTTATCGTCGTCTTTGCCATTGTTAGGGATTTCGGCAGTGTTTGTCCAGATCACATTTTTAAGATCTTCGTGATTGATATCTACACCAGAATCTACCACCCCTACGATAATTTTTTTAGGAGTAAGATTTTTTAGGAGGGCATAAGCCTCATCTAAATTGATACCAGGGAAATTTTGTTTAAACCCTTGGTGAGGCCAACCTTTAAGCTCGTCATCACTGTATTTTTTGTCAGAAGAAACAGTGGTTGGTGCCTTATCTAAGGCACTTTTAGTAGTACCGCAACTCGCTAATAGCAAAGCTGCTGAAGTAGCTAAAATAAATGATTTTTTCATTCTTTGTTAATTATGATTTTTTTGAGTTATATGAAAAACTTTTGCAAAGGTATAAATAAATAGCAAATGAGCAAAACTTATTTTAGGTTAAAGACTTAAAAGTTTGTTAATTTCTAAAATAGTCGTACATTTGTCGGATTTTTTTAACAAACACATAAAAACATATTAAACAACAACTGTTATGAAAAAGAAAAATCCTATTACTTGGGTGCCTACCACCTATTTTGCTATGGGGCTACCCTTTGTGATGTTATCTTTAGTTTCTCCTATCATTTTCAAAGATTTAGGTGTACCCAATGAAACCATTGCTTTTTGGACTTCCTTATTAATTCTTCCGTGGTCGCTTAAGCCTATCATCAGTGTGATAATGGAACTTTACGGCACTAAAAAACAATATATTGTAATTACTGAAATCGTATCGGCAGTAGTTTTTGGCTGTATTGTTTTCTCATTGCCTTTGCCTAACTTTTTCAATATGTGTTTAGCGCTGATGGGACTTATCGCACTAAGTGGTTCTACTCACGATATTGCAGGCGATGGGATGTATATGGAACAATTAGATTCGGCTACTCAAAGCTTTTATTCAGGCTGGCAAGGAGCTTTTTACAACTTAGCCAAAGTACTCGCTAATGGCGGACTCATCTTCTTAGCGGGCTGGTTAGTAAACTCTCAAGGAATGAGCATTGTAGCCTCTTGGCAGTTGATTCTGAGCATTTGTGCAGCTATACTCGGTTTAGTAGGTTTATATCACTTCTACGCGCTTCCAAAAGACATAAAACCACAAAAAGAAGGTAGTTTTAGTGAAAAATCGGAGGAGTTATGGCGTATTTTTGCCGATTTCTTCCAAAAAAAACATATTCTCTTCTATCTTTTCTTCATTTTCTTATATCGTTTTGCCGAAGGTTTGGCAATGAAAATAGCTCCATTATTCCTCAAAGATGAGCTATCAATAGGAGGTTTAGGACTCAGCAACGAACAATACGGATTAGTGTATGGTACAGCAGGTACTGTAGCCTTCATTTTAGGCTCTATTGTAGCAGGATATTTTGTATCGAAAGTGGGGCTTAAAAAGGCTTTGTTCACTTTGGCGTGTGCTTTCAATATTCCGTTTGTAGTCTATTTGCTTTTTGCTTATTTTCAACCTACCCACTTACCTACTATCGCTATGGGAATTGTAGGCGAATACTTCGGTTACGGATTTGGTTTTGTAGGTCTTACCCTCTTTATGATGCAACAAATAGCCCCTGGTAAATACCAAATGGCACACTACGCTTTTGCAAATAGTTTGATGAACTTAGGGGTAATGATTCCAGGTATGATTAGCGGTTTCTTAAGCACCTACTTAGGATATCAACATTTCTTCTTGTTAGTAATGATTTGCACTATCCCAGCTCTTTATATGACGTGGAAAGTGCCATTCACTTACGACAACTACAAAAAAGAAAAGTAATGTTACAAGAAATAGAACGCAAATTCAAGGTAAAAAGCAACACTTATAAAGCACTCTCTACTAAGGCTATACGCATTACACAAGGCTATTTGAGCTCTGTGCCAGAGCGCACAGTGAGAGTGCGCATAAAAGGCGACGAAGCATTTCTCACTATAAAGGGCAGTAGCAACGAGAGCGGCACCACGCGTTTTGAGTGGGAGAAAGCCATTGCAGTAGCCGATGCTGAGCAATTATTAGCTCTTTGTGAAAAAGGAGTAATTGACAAAACACGTTACCTTGTACCTTGTGGAGACTTGTGTTTTGAGGTAGATGAGTTCTACGGCGACAATGAAGGATTAGTGATTGCCGAGATAGAATTACCCTCTGAAAACACCCCTTTTGAGCGTCCTGAGTGGTTAGGCGAGGAAGTAACCAATGAGGCGCGTTACTACAATGCCATGCTCAGCAAAAATCCCTATAGAAATTGGCAAACTGAAATAATTGAGAATTGATAATTGTTAATTGTCAATTAATTACTACCTTTGCGCCTTAAAATTGACTCATTAAGTATGACAGAACCTAAAAAATACAATCCTACAGAATTAGAAGAAAAATGGTATGCCTATTGGCTTGCCCACAACTATTTTCACTCAACCCCCGATGAGCGTACCCCCTATACTATTGTGATTCCGCCCCCTAACGTTACAGGGGTGCTCCATATGGGACACATGCTCAACAATACCATTCAAGATGTACTTATCCGCCGTGCTCGCCTCAAAGGATTCAACGCTTGCTGGGTGCCAGGTACCGACCACGCTTCTATTGCAACAGAAGCCAAAGTGGTGGCAAAACTCAAAGAACAAGGCATTAAAAAATCCGACCTCACTCGCGAGGAGTTCCTCGTACACGCGTGGGAATGGACGCATCAATACGGTGGGGTAATCCTCGAACAACTCAAAAAATTGGGTTGCTCTTGCGACTGGGAGCGCACTAAATTCACTATGGACGAGGAGCTTTCGGCTTCGGTTATCAAAGTGTTTGTGGATTTGTACAACAAAGGACAAATATACCGCGGTCACCGTATGGTGAACTGGGATCCAGAGGCTAAAACTACCCTTTCTGACGAGGAAGTGATTTATGAAGAACGTCAAGGATTTTTATATCATTTAAAATATCAAATTGAAGGGACAAATGAGTACCTTGTGATTGCTACAACGCGCCCTGAAACGATTTTTGGCGATACGGCTATCTGTATCAACCCTAATGATGAGCGTTGGCAACACCTGAAAGGCAAAAAGGCTATCGTGCCTATCTGTAACCGCGTGATTCCGATTATTGAAGATGAGTATGTAGATATGGAATTTGGTACAGGTTGCCTGAAAGTAACTCCTGCTCACGACCCTAACGACAAGGTGTTGGGCGACAAACATCAGTTGGAAGTCATTGATATTTTTAATGATGATGCAACCCTTAATCACTACGGCTTGCACTATGCTGGCAAAGATCGCTTTGTAGTGCGCAAAGAGATAGTAGCCGAATTAGAAGCAAAAGACTTACTCGCTAAGAAAGAAACCTATACTAACAAAGTGGGCACCTCAGAGCGTACCAAAGCTGTGATTGAGCCTCGCCTTTCCGACCAGTGGTTCCTAAAAATGGACACCCTTATCCAGCCTGCTATCAAGGCGGTATTGGAAGACGAAAGCATCAAGCTATACCCTAAAAAGTTCGAAAATACCTATCGCCATTGGGTAGAGAACGTACGCGATTGGAATATCTCACGCCAATTGTGGTGGGGACAACAAATTCCTGCTTACTACTACGGCGAGGGCAAAGACCAATTTGTAGTAGCCGAAACTAAGGCAGAAGCCCTCGCTTTGGCTAAAGAAAAGAGTGGCAATGCTCATCTTACTGAAGCCGATTTGCGACAAGATGAAGATGCCCTTGATACTTGGTTCTCGTCTTGGTTATGGCCAATGAGTGTGTTCAACGGTATTTTAGAGCCTAACAATCATGAAATTGAGTATTATTACCCTACTAACGATTTGGTAACAGGCCCTGATATCCTTTTCTTCTGGGTAACCCGAATGATCGTAGCAGGTTTTGAGTACAAAGGCGAGCGTCCGTTTAGCAATGTATACCTCACTGGACTCGTACGCGACAAGCAACGCCGCAAGATGTCTAAATCTTTAGGCAACTCACCCGATGCCCTCAAACTCATCGCCGATTATGGTGCTGATGGTGTGCGCGTGGGGCTCTTGCTATCATCGGCAGCTGGTAATGACTTGTTGTTCGATGAGGCTCTTTGCCAGCAAGGAAAAGGATTTGGCAACAAATTGTGGAATGCTTTCCAATTAGTAAAAAGCTGGCAAGTGGATAGATCGGTAGCACAACCTGCAGCTGCTCAACTCGCTTTACAATGGTTTGAAGCGAAGTTCAACGCGGTACTCACCGAAGTAGAAGACCATTTTGAGAAATACCGCATCTCCGATGCTCTAATGGCAATCTATAAACTCACTTGGGACGACTTCTGTGCTTGGCTTTTGGAAATGGTTAAACCCGAATACGGCAAACCAATGGACAAAGCGACTTACGAGGGCGTGGTAGCCGCTTTTGAGAATTTACTAAAACTCCTCCACCCCTTTATGCCATTCCTTACTGAGGAAATATGGCAAAGTTTAGCACCTCGTACCCCTGAACAAGCCCTTATCGTGGCTACTTACCCAACAGTACAGCCGTACGACGAAAAATTGTTAGCAGAATTTGATTTTGCTGCCGAAGTGATAGCAGGTATCCGCACGGTGCGTAAAGAAAAGAATATACCTTTCAAAACACCGCTTAGCCTTTCGGTATTAAACAAAGAGCAAGTGAGCAACCGCTTTGATGTGGTACTTAGCAAAATGGGCGGACTTGAGACTATTGCCGAAGTAAGCACAGCTATAGAAGGCGCAATGTCTTTCCGCGTAAAAGCTAATGAGTACTTTATCCCTATGGGGGGAGCGGTGAATGTAGAAGAGGAACTCAAAAAGCTACAAGAGGAACTCACCTATACACAAGGCTTTTTGGCATCGGTGCGCAAGAAACTTTCTAATGAGAAGTTTGTAAACTCAGCGCCTACCCAAGTAGTAGACAACGAGCGCAAAAAAGAAGCTGATGCATTAGCGAAAATTGAAACACTTGAAAAAGCGATAAAAGCAATTAACAGTTAACAATTATAATAAAATGGAACACTTAAAACAAATGATAGATGAGGCGTGGGAGAATCGCTCTCTGCTTCGTGAGGAAATCGTTCAACAGACTATCCGTGAGGTAATCCATCTCTTGGATTTAGGTCAGTTGCGAGTGGCCGAGCCTACTGCCGATGGCTGGAAAGTAAACGAATGGGTGAAAAAAGCTGTTGTGCTTTACTTCCCTATCCAAAATATGAAACCCGTAGAGGTGGGTATCTTTGAGTTTCACGATAAGATTCCGCTCAAACACAACTACGACGAGAAAGGAGTGCGCGTAGTACCTCCTGCTGTAGCACGTCGTGGTGCTTTTATCGCCAAAGGCGCTATACTGATGCCTAGCTATGTGAATATCGGGGCATACGTAGATGAAGGTACAATGGTAGATACTTGGGCTACTGTGGGTAGTTGCGCCCAAATAGGCAAACACGTGCACCTGAGTGGTGGTGTAGGTGTAGGAGGGGTATTAGAACCCTTGCAAGCAGCTCCCGTGATAGTAGAAGACGGAGCTTTCATCGGGTCGCGTTGTATCTTGGTAGAAGGAGTACATGTAGGCAAAGAAGCGGTACTTGGTGCTAATGTAGTGCTTACAGCCTCTACTAAAATTATTGATGTAACGGGCAATGAACCTAAAGAACTGAAAGGCTATGTACCAGAGCGTTCGGTAGTGATCCCTGGTAGTTATACGAAACATTTCCCTGCTGGCGATTACCAAGTGCCTTGTGCCCTTATCATCGGGCAGCGTAAAGCCTCAACCGATAAGAAAACTTCACTAAACGATGCTCTAAGAGAATATGGAGTTTCTGTTTAGGTAACAAGTAACAGGTAACAGATAACAAAAAAGCTGTCTAACATTTCTTTGTTAGACAGCTTTTTGTATTTCATTTTTCGTCAATTAAAAAAAATATTCTTTAAATGTCTTTATATCGAGATAGCCTTTTTTGCCGTCCTTGATAATGCGAAAGAAAGAGCGAGTTTCGGGTTCTATAGCACTATAAGTAGCTGTTTTCTGCTGAGGATAGATACCTATTTTACCATTTAGATAGAAATAGATAAGTCCGTTATCTTGTTGTTGTATATGGTCGTAGGCAATAGGCAATAGTTCTTTACCTGTAAGGTAGCTGTCGGCATATTTGCGAACCTTTTTTGAAGAAGAAACATCTGAATCCTCTTCTTTATAAGGGCTTTTCATATCAAAATCAATATCATATTCAAACAAGCCGTATTTACCATTGCGCTCTACTCTCACTATTTCTGGGTGAGGATAATTATCCCCTACAACTTTATTCACATTCCATTCTACACCTATGTTCCCCTCTACAAAAGTCAAAGTTTCATCAGGGCTTCTATCGGTTAGATAAAAGCGTTTATCGGCATAGGAACGTGTTGCTCCTCTTAATTGATATAGCATATAATGAGGTTGTGCCGTGTTTAGGCTATCTTTTTTAAGAGTGTAATAACTTCTGCTAATGGTGCCACATAACCCATAATAGAATGACGAGAGTTTTCTTAAAGGCTGACCTTCATTAGAATAATAATAAGCTCCTTTATCGGTAAGTACCTCAAACTCGTTATCTCTATCAGACAACAGATGAATTACTTTCACATCTTTAAGTAATTTAGATTGTAAATTGTATTGATATAAGCTGTATTCCTCCCCTTTTTGGGTAATGAGCATTGTCCTTGTGTAATAAATAGAGTCATAAATGCTAGGCAATATTTTCCTATTGAAAATATCTACCAGTTCATATCCTTCTTTTGTCCGCCGATGAGTCATAAAGTTTTCGGGGGTATAATCATCAAAAAGTGTGTTGTAATCAGGTTCTTTTTTTAGAAAAGAAGAAAGTTTGCTATAGCCTTTAGGAGTGTCGCAGAGTAATATAGTTTTGTGTTTTAGAGGAACTATAATAATCTGGTCATCATTTTTATCTAATAATATATAAATGTATTTATCACTTCCTAAGTTGAGAGGAATGAAAGAATAGTAATCTTTTTCTGGGTAATCATCTATCAAGTCTTTTTTAGAGAGGATTTCGTAAGTAAGTGCTAAGAAAGGGTTCACGATTTTTAGCAAAGCACCTCTCTTGTTGTCATAGAAACCTTGTTTGAGAGCAAATGATTTACCTATAAAATCAGAGGGGTGCGTGCGACGTATCTCTTTAGTATAAATAATTCCTTGTTCTCCTTTTAATATTTCACTTAGTGTCTGAGATTTTTCATCGCTGTAACAGACAAATTTAGATGTATATATATCAAAATCATCACACGATGCCTCTTCATTATCTTCCAATTCAAATTCTACCCTCAAAAAGCTATTTTTACCTTTTTGTATATAGAAAGATGGAGATGATTTTGAAGCATACGTAATAGCCTTTATTTGGTCAGGGGCTATTTCTCGTTCTTCTTGTGCGTTTGCCCACTGAATAATCAATAGGAGCAGTATAAAAGTGAGCTGTTTCATATTCGTTATTAGTTGTTCGTCATTACTCTTTGGCGTTTTGCCTCAAAGATGAGTACAGCAGCCGCTACCGATACATTCATAGAGTCGATTACACCTTCCATTGGGATGATGATATTTTGGGTACTATGCCTGAGCCATTCATCAGTGAGTCCTTGGTCTTCAGTGCCTACTACTATGGCTGAGCCTTCGCTAAACGACACTTCGTAGTAAGGCTTAGATGCCGTGAGAGCCGCACAATAACTACTGATGTTTTTAGCTTTCAGAAAATCAATGACCTCGGCAGTAGTACCTGTGGCGATAGACACCGTAAACACACAGCCCACACTGGAGCGGATGATATTCGGGTTGTAGAGATCGGTTTTAGGGTTGGCGATAATCACAGCATCTATATGGGCAGCATCGGCAGTGCGGAGGAGTGCCCCTATATTCCCTGGTTTTTCGGGAGCTTCGGCTACCAGTAGCAAGGGCTTTTTATTTTTGAACACCAAAGTATCTAAACCGTGTTTTTTCACTTGTACTAAGGCAATCACCCCCTCAGTAGAACTGCGGTAGCTTATTTTCTCATAGACTTCTTTGCTGATAGCTATAGGCGTTACTTTTTGGTCTGTATAACCAAGCAATTCCGTTAGTTGTTTTTCTGAAAAAATATCCGGCTGATATAGAAGATTTTCAAGACTATAGCCTCCTTGCAAAGCCAAACGTATTTCGCGCGCGCCTTCTACTACGCATAAACCTTGCTTCTTGCGTTCGCGTGATTTCTCACTCAAAAGAGCTATTTTTTTAATTAGGGGATTTTGAGTACTAGTGATGTTCATTTTTAGATAATAGGTAAGAGATAAGAAAAAGCTACCTACTTACGTAGGCAGCTTTATTATTATTTATCCATAAGCACCTTGCAGTGTGAAAGTTCGGGCTTATTTTTAGTGTAGGCATCGAGCCAAACTTTTAGTTCTTCTACTTCATAGGGCAATAGTCTATCTATTGCTTTTTTGAGTTCTTTGTAAAATAAGTTTGGATCGAAACTTACCTTTGATAAAATCATTTTTGTGTACTCAAACATTGCACGTTTCATAATAGATAGGTTTTAATGTTTTATTGTACAAATGTAGCTAATAAAAATGATATGAACAAGTTTTAAGATGTTAATTTTGTGTTAAAATCTATAACTATTTCAGTTTCACATCATATTCTAAACGGGCTTGTACCTCGCGTTGTTGGGCAATGCGTTTTATCTGCTGATATACTTCATAAGCTTCTACCCCCATTTCGTCACGCAAGTTATTTCCTCTTAATTGAGCTCCAAAACGGCGGAACATTGCCTTGAAATCCATCTCGAATACAGGATAAGAAATTGTGCGATACTCTTTAAGTCCGTTATCTTTAGCGGCGTAGGCAATAGCATCGTTGAGAGACCCCAATTCATCTACCAAACCATTAGCAAGGGCTTCTTTACCACTCCACACTCTTCCTTGTGCGATAGAGTCTATTTGAGCTACTGTTTTGCCACGCCCTTGAGCTACACGGTCTAAAAATACAGTATACACTTGTTCAATAGATTCGGTCATTTCTTTTCTGAATTGTTCAGTAGGCTTTTGATAAGGGCTATACCATTGAGCATTAGGGTGAGTACTCACCGTTTCGGCAGTTATGCCCCAATTGGTAGCTAAAGCATTTACGTTAGGAATCACGCCAAATACCCCGATAGATCCTGTAATGGTACCTTCTTCAGCAAAAATGCGATTGGCATTACAAGCTATATAATAGCCTCCTGAAGCAGCGTAATTACCCATAGACACATATACCTTTTTCTTCTTTTTGGTCATCTCTATTTCGCGATGCATCAACTCTGAAGCTAAGGCATCACCCCCAGGGGAATTGATGCGGAGGACAATTGCTTTTACTTCTTTTTTATCGGCGGCTTTTCGCAAAGCACGGATAATGGTTTCGTTACCCACTACTTCGGCACGCCCCTCGCCTTGCATAATCTCACCATCGGCATAGATAACCGCGATTTTATCTTTAGTTTTATTATTTGAGTTTTTACCTACCACTGCTTCGGCGTAATCTTCTATGTTGATAAAATCTACTTTATCAATACTCTTGCTACCGGTTTTGTCGCAGATGATTTTTTCAAACTCATCGCGGTAGAGGATATCGTCTACTAATCCATTGTTTTTAGCAAGTTGGGCATTGCGCCCATTTACATTTGTAGCAATTTCGTTGAGCTTTTCGACAGAGATGTTGCGGCTTTTGGAGATATCGGTAGCAATAACACTCCACATTGCATTGAGCAATTGAGAGATTTGCAATCGGTTGTTATCGCTCATCTTATTGTCTAAGAAAGGTTCTACAGCACTTTTGTATTTACCGTGGCGAATGACTTCCATTTGCACCCCTGTTTTCTCTTGCAAACCTTTGAAGAAAAGCACTTCGGAAGAAAGTCCCCGCAAAGCAACACTTCCCAACTGACTTATATAAATTTTATCGGCAACACTTTGGAGATAATAGTCGAGTTGAGAAATTTCATCGTTATAAGCTAAGACGAATTTTCCAGAAGTTTTGAAATCTATTAAGGCTTTGCGCAGTTCTTGAGCAAACGCCAAACCGCCAATATTACCCGTACTTTTGAGGTAAATACCCTTGATACGTTTATCGGTTTTGGCATTTTGAATAGCTTTAAGGGTAGTGTTCAGTCCGTTGTAAGACTGAGAGGTATAGTCGAAATCCTTAAAACTAACACGCTCACCATAATCGGTAAGAGGCTCGTTGAAAGCGAGTTCTAATACTGAATTGTCTTTCACGGTTATTTCTTCACCTGAAGAACTTCCTACTACTGAACCTATCATCACAGAAATGAAGACGAGGAAAAGGAGAAGGCATATTCCCATAGAAATAAAGAATCCGAGAATTGTAGCTAAGAGGGTTTTGAAAAAAGTCATATTATCAATTTGTCAATTTATTTGTGTTCGTGGAGACCGCATTCCTTTTTGCTATTGCTTTCCCACCACCAACGTCCGGCACGAAAATCTTCACCTTCTTTGATAGCGCGGGTACAAGGAGCGCAACCTATGCTCACAAAACCTTTGTCGTGCAATACATTGTACGGAATGTTGTGTGCTTTAACAAAGGCTTTAGTGTCCTCGAAAGTCCAGTGGAGTATAGGGTTATACTTAAAGAGCTGAAAGGTATCGTCCCACTCGAGTATAGGGAGATCTTTGCGGGCTGTACTTTGATCAGCACGGAGCCCTGTGACCCATACCTTTTTACCTTTGAGCGCTCTACCAAGAGGTTCTACCTTGCGGATATGGCAGCACTCTTTGCGGAGTTCGACTGAGCGGTAGAATGAGAGAGGTCCATTTTTATGGACGTATTCTTCTATATCGTTAGTTTTGGGATAATAGGGCAAGATGTGTGTGTTGTAACGTTCATCGGTGCTTTCCCAAACTGAATAAGTTTCGTTGAACAAGCGCCCTGTATCTAAAGTAAAAATACTGATAGGGATTTGGTTTGCCAAAATGAGATGTGTAACAGCTTGGTCTTCCAATCCAAAGCTAGTAGAGAAGACAATTTCATTAGGAAATTGTTCAGCTAAAAAAGCGAGACCTTCTATTTCAGTTTTTTGTAAGAGAGCGTTATGGAGTGTTGCTAATTGTTCTTTCATTATATTATTTATGATCGGCGAAAGTGAGGTAAGGCATAATCTCTTTGATAGGCACTTTCACTTCAAAAGGTTTATCTAAATAAGGTGCTATTTCAAAAGGATCGTAGTACAAGATGAGAGCATCGGCAGCAATTCCCATTTTGTTAGGAAGGCAAAATACTCCATCTTCAAAATCTATTTTTTTATCGGCTAATTGATTTTCAGGAGCGTTTTCTTTTGCTTTTTTGAAATAGCGTTCGGCAATTTGGGTTACTTTTTGTTCGTCGGTAAAGAGGTTTTCATTAGTAATTACCTCTCCATTATCGATGGAAAAGTGAGTAAATACTTTAGTTTGAATAGGTTGAGATTCTCCTGTAAAGGCGTATCGGTTAGAGACTAACGAGAGCATTTTATTATTCTGCCACATGATGCTATCGGCAACGATAAATTCGAAAGCGGGGAGTTCGGGGAAGTGACCATGGAGTTTGTAGTAATCGTTACTCAAGCTATCTAGAGCTTTTTCTATACTGATGCCTTCCACTTGCAAAGTATCCTCATTAGATAGGAGGAAGTTAGCAATTTGCATTTCTATTTCTTTGTTAAAATTTTGTGCAAATTCGCTATTCCCTTTACAGTGCAAATAGTTTAAGCTCACTGAGAAGCAATCGTCTTCGCAATTTTCTTCGCTACGTTCTATTGTTTTCTCTTCAAAGTGGAGTTTGCTGAAATAATTATAGGTGCAGTAAGCTCCAGCTATTATTACAGCAATTAGGGCTATCATGAGGGTTAGTTTTTTCTTATTCATTTTCTTTAATATTTCCATTGACATATATATTTCTGCAGACCATTGCAGAGAGGTTGATATGTTTATCATTTACTAGTAGGAACATAGAGTCGTCAAAAGGTTCTTTGCTGAGTACTTCTATTTCGTCGCCCAAAGCAATATTCATTTTGTTGAGATATACCAAAAACTCCTTAGAGGTGTTCTTTACTGCTGCACACACTCCCTTATCGCCTTGCTTGAGTTCGCTTAAAAGGGTTTGGATAGTGGTAGTGAAAACGCCCTCTTTATTAGGGATTGGGTCGCCGTGAGGGTCTTTTTGGGGAAATCCTAAGAAAGCATCAAGGCGTTCTATCAATTTTTCGGACTGTATATGTTCGAGTTCTTCGGCTATTTCGTGGACTTCATCCCAAGAAAAGTTAAGTTTTTCTACTAAGAATACTTCCCATAATCGGTGTTTACGTATGATAGCAATGGCTTTTTGAGTACCTTTTTTAGTGAGGGTAACGCCTTGGTATTTTACGTAGTTGATCAGTTTTTTATCGGCTAATTTTTTGATCATATCGGTTACCGATGAAGCTTTGTTATTCATCACTTCGGCAATAGCATTGGTACTCACCGCTTCTTTAGTTTCGGCATAGAGATGAAAGATAGCTTTCAAGTGATTTTCTTCTGATAAGGTCATTTTTTCTTTGTTTTTAAGACAAAAAACCGCCTTTTACAATGGCGGTTCTACTATTACATCAACTATTTTCTAACTCGGTGAATAGGGCTTTTAGCTCGGTAGCATCGTGAGGAGAGAGTTTACCGGCAATCACCAAACTGAGTTGGCGACGTTGTAAAGCGCCTTTGTATCGCTCTTTTTCGAGGTCGGTTTCAGGTTCTAATTCTGGTACTTTTACGGGGCGACCATTCTCGTCTACCGCTACAAACGAGTAGATAGCCTCAGTAGCTTTGGTACGCTCACCATAAGTATTTTCCATCCACACATCTATATACACCTCCATAGAAGAGGAGAAAGCGCGTGAAATAGCAGCTTCTACGGTTACTATACTTCCTACGCGTATGCTATGAGTAAAGGCTACGTGGTTTACCGATACGGTAACTGTAGCGCGCCCAGAGTGGCGCTGAGAAGCAATACTTGCGGCTCTATCCATACGAGCAAGGAGTTCGCCCCCAAACATAGCGTTTAGGTGATTAGTTTCGCCAGGTAGTACGAGGTCGGTGAGTATAGTACGTGAATCGGAAGGTGTTTTTTTATTTGGTATCATTTTTTTATGGTTGAGTGAGTATCCATCCGCCGTCGAGTTTTTTCTCTTGTTTAGAGGCTTGCACTTCTCGTTGTTGTAGTCTAGCTTCATCTATTAAGTCAAACCCTCCATAGCTCACTTGATATAAACCTTTAGCATTTACTCCTAATATGAAAGCATTAGGATATCCTATTTTTCTAAGTTGCTGTACACGAGCTTGTGCGTTTTTCTCTGAACTAAAAGCACCTGCAATCACTTGGTATTTTTTGTTAGCCAAAGGAGATGGTTTGCTAGGGTTGCTTGGAGCAGTTGAGCTAGTAGTTTTGGTACCTGCTGGAGCTTGCGTAGGCTTAGTACCTGCTGTGGCTTGTGTAGGTTTAGCGCCTGCGGTAGCTTGTGTAGGTTTAGCGCCTGCGGTAGCTTGTGCAGGTTTAGCGGCTGCAGTAGCTTGTGCAGGTTTAGCGGCTGCAGTAGCTTGTGCAGGTTTAGCGGCTGCAG
>NZ_CALGWU010000058.1 GCF_937936315.1 uncultured Capnocytophaga sp.
GCTGAGTATAGTTTTAGAATCAATCGCTCACAAAGCAAAGAGACTATCTTTAACAAATTAATGAAAAGAATTGTAGAACGTTCTCCCGTTTTCCAAAGTCAATTAATATGTAATTAAATAGATACCTCAATATATGTATTTTCAATATGCAGATCTTCAAGTTAAAGATGTAATCAATGGAGGAACAAAGAGAATACAAGTCAAATATAATAATGAACAAGTAAAACCTACAGCTAGATAGATATTTAAATGTAATATATAAAAGTTTTAATTTTTTTTCACATATTGAGTAAGGATGACAATTTGTTGTCCATCAACTTTACCTTCTATATATTCAGCATTTTCGGGGTCGAGAGTGATTTTGCGCACTACAGTACCTTGTTTAGCTGTCATACTAGTGCCTTTTACTTTCAAGTCTTTGATAAGTACCACATTATCACCATTAGCGAGTACTGCCCCATTGCTATCTTTGTGGATTACTTTTTCGCTATCTTCTAAATGGTCATCAGAGGCTTGAGCAAAAGCCAATTCATCCTCATCTAAATACATCATATTCAAAAGGTCAAGCGACCAGCCTTCGTTTTTGAGTCGGTTGAGGAGACGCCACGCCATTATCTTTACAGGGCGGTATTCGCTCCACATACTATCGTTGAGACAACGCCAATGGTTGCTATCCATCGTATCGGGATTTTGTATTTGGCTAAGGCAAGTAGCACATACCAAAAGGCTATCATCTGTACTTTCGTTTCTAGCGGGAGGCACTGTATATACACTTAGGTTTTCAGTAGCTCCACAGAGCTCACAACAATTACCACTACGGGATTTTAAGATTTCTATCATTATTATTTTTCAATTAATCAATGTGCAAATATATAACTTTCTTTTAAACTACACAAAAAGGCTCTATCTTTCCAAAATAAAAAACTTTGCCAAAGGTCGTAGCACGACAAGCTACTAAAACCTTTGGCAAAGTATGTGATGTTATATTATTTGTTAATTTCCCAATTTCTCTTTACAAAGTCGGCAAGTTCTTTACCTTTGAGGAGACCTTGTGAGAGTCGTGCTAAATCAAAGGCTTGCTTGATGAGAGCTTCTTTGGCGGGTTCACCTTCAGCTTTCATAATAGCATCAACTAAAGGAGAATTGCTGTTTACCACTACGTGATACACTTCGGGGAAACCTCCCATAGCGAACATACCACCTCCTCCGGTAGCACTCATTTCCTTCATACGGCGCATAAATTCAGGTTGATTGATAACAAATGGTGTATCATTGCTATCTAAATCTTCTAACTGCACCATATAGCCTTCTTTAGGGATTACTTTCTCGATTTCAGCTTTCAGCGTATTTTTCTCTTCATCGGAAAGTTTGGCAATAGTAGGCTCTTCTTTTTGTATTAGCTTAGCTACAGGAGCAGCATCTACACGGGTGAAAGTAAGTTTCTCATTATCACCTTCTAACTTCTGTATCAAGTGCGATACGATAGGGCTATCCAACAACAACACTTCGTAGCCTTTTTCTTTGGCTTGCTCAATAGCTGTGTATTGCTGTTCTTTATTTTGAGCATACAACACTACTAATGTATCATTTTTGTCAGTTTGTTTAGCTTTTATTGCTTCTTTTAGTTCTGCCAAAGTGTAATACTTGCCATCGGTAGTGGGGTACAACATAAAATCGGCTGCTTTTTCGTAGAATTTATCATCGGTAAGCATACCGTATTCAAGCACTATCTTGATGTCGTTCCACTTGTTTTGGAAGTCGTCGCGATTATTAGTAAAGAGTGATTTCAGTTTATCAGCTACCTTACGAGTGATGTAATTAGCAATCTTCTTTACATTACCATCTGATTGGAGGTAAGAACGCGATACATTTAGCGGAATATCTGGCGAATCTATCACCCCTTTGAGCATTGTTAAGAACTCGGGTACTATCTCCTCAACGTTATCGGTAACAAATACTTGGTTTTGATACAACTGTATGCGGTCTTTCTGTAACTGCATATCATTAGTGAGCTTAGGAAAATAGAGGATACCGGTAAGGTGAAACGGATAATCTACGTTTAGATGAATGTGAAACAGGGGTTCATCGAACTGCATTGGGTAGAGTTCATGATAGAACGCCTTATAATCCTCATCTTTCAGATCGGCTGGCTGTTTCGTCCAAGCAGGATTAGGGTTATTTACAATATTATCAACCGTTACATATTCCGTTTTATAGTCGTCAGGGGCATTTTCAGGACGAGGTAACGGCTCTTGTTTCGTACCAAATTTAATTGGAATAGGCATAAAGCGGTTGTACTTGCGCAATAACTCTTCGATACGGAAGTCTTCCAGAAACTCAGTAGAATCATCGGCGATGTGCAAGATAATTTCAGTACCACGTTCAGTGCGTAGGTCAGTTTCCTCTAAGGTAAATTCAGGGCTACCGTCGCATACCCAGCGTACGGCTGGAGCATCGGTATAGGATTTGGTGATGATTTCCACTTGTTTGGCTACCATAAAAGCAGAGTAGAAGCCTAACCCAAAATGACCTATCACTCCAGTGTCTTTGGCAGTATCTTTATATTTCTCCAAAAACTCCTCAGCTCCTGAAAAGGCAATTTGGTTGATGTACTTTTCGACCTCTTCAGCGGTCATACCGATACCTTGGTCGATTATATGAAGGGTTTTATTATCCTTATTGACCTTCACTTCGATGATAGGGTTCCCATATTCCACTTTTGCCTCGCCTATACTTGCGAGGTGTTTCAGTTTAAGAGTAGCATCGGTAGCGTTGGAGATGAGTTCGCGCAAGAATATCTCGTGGTCGCTGTACAAGAATTTTTTAATAAGTGGAAAGATGTTTTCCACAGAGACGTTTATATTTCCTTTCATTTTATTTAGTTAAGAGGTAAGAGATAAGAATATTATCACTTAGCTTGTTATTTATCGGGGGAGGCATAGCGAAAAAAGTACCAAAGTAAGAGAAAATGACAAAATGGCAGGTGTTTTTTTTCTATTTTCCACACTCCTCATTCTTAATATGGTATAAATTTTGTAGTCTCCGTTCACTGTCAAATTGGCAAAATCAACTCATTATGATTATTATTCCTGAAAACTATGTGTCGCCTTATGGCATTATGGACACAGAACGCGCTATCAAACTCATCAAAGATACTTTTGAAACTGCCTTAGCTCGTGCCTTGCACCTCACTCGTATCTCTGCTCCTCTATTTGTAAAACGTGCTACAGGACTTAACGATGACCTTAATGGTGTGGAACGACCTGTGAGTTTTGAAATGAAAGATGCTGAAGGTCAAACTATCGAAATTATTCACTCACTCGCCAAATGGAAACGCTTGGCACTGAAACGCTATGGCATTGCGCTACACGAAGGTATCTATACCGATATGAACGCCATCCGCCGTGATGAAACTTTAGATAACACCCATTCTATTTATGTAGACCAATGGGATTGGGAAAAAGTTATCGCTCCTTCCGATCGTTCCTTAGAATATTTGCAACAAACAGTTAATCAGCTTTATAACGCATTTTTAGAAACTGAAGTTGCTCTCGTTGCTCACTACCCTAAATGTAAGGCTTTTTTGCCCAAAGAAATAACCTTCATCAGTTCGCAGGAGTTAGAAGACCGCTACCCTACTCTATCGCCTCAAAAACGCGAAGAAGTATTTGCCAAAGAAAAAAGGGCTATTTTTATCACTCAGATAGGTAAAACCCTGCGCTCAGGCAAAAAACACGACAACCGTGCCCCCGACTACGACGATTGGGAACTCAACGGCGACCTTATTTTATGGAATCCCGTGTTAAACAGCGCGTTAGAACTCTCGTCTATGGGGATACGAGTAGACGAAAAATCATTAGCACACCAATTGCAACTCGCTAATGCCGAACACCGCAAAACCTTAGACTATCACCAAATGTTGCTCAAAGGTGAACTCCCGCTCACCATCGGTGGGGGTATCGGTCAGTCGCGTATTTGTATGCTACTGATGCAAAAAGCGCATATAGGCGAAGTTCAAGCCTCTATCTGGACAGACGATATGCTGCAACTTTGCGAAGAAAACGGCATTCAGCTATTGTAATCCAATAAATTATTGTACTTTTGCAGTTATAAAACTAATCAAGAATTAAAATAACTCTATTCATTCACAATCTATTGTAACATCAGTTATCAATCTGTATGTATCACAACCATCAATTGTCAGTCATTATAAAATAATACTATGAAAAACAATATCTTTTGTATCATATCCTTATTAATCACCACAACTCTTACTGCTCAAGAGTTGCTCCCTCTGCCTTTACGCCAAAAAGAAGAACTCAAAGTGCGTTCGTGGGTGCGTGAAACGCCTTTTGAACAGGTAATCGTAAAAGAAATAGGCAACCGTATCAGTGCGCTGAATGTAAACCCTAAAAACAGTAACGAGTTTCTCGTCGCTCCTGAAAACGGAGGCATCTGGCTCACCCAAAATGGCGGCGAAACCTATACCCCCCTCTGCCCTACCCTTCCTACCCAATCTATCAGCGCTATCGCTATGGACTGGACTTCAGGCACTTTAGCACTTGCTACCCCTTATGGCATCTTCATTTCTGTTGATAAAGGCAAAACAACCAAATTCAGCGGATTGACTAACGCACAGCACATCAGCAGTTTGTATATCAATCCTCTCAATCCTCAAGAAATTGTTGCAGGAGTATTAGGTAACTCTTACAAAGCAGATGAAAAGCGAGGTATTTTCAAAACTACCGATGGTGGCAATACTTGGCAACAAAAGCTATTTGTAAGCACACGTGCTGGCATCAGCCAAATCACCCCCTCTCCTGATGGTAGTGTGCTTTTAGCCGTAGCGTGGGACGTGAACAACAGTCAGTGGGAAAACGTTCCTTATGGCAGTAATAGTGGTGTCTACAAAAGCACCGATGGGGGAAATTCGTGGACAAAAATCACTACTAACAACGGATTTAT
The DNA here is from genome assembly GCF_937936315.1 of uncultured Capnocytophaga sp. Classification (GTDB taxonomy): domain Bacteria; phylum Bacteroidota; class Bacteroidia; order Flavobacteriales; family Flavobacteriaceae; genus Capnocytophaga. The sequence goes on from NZ_CALGWU010000058.1 coordinate 4,966, forward strand.
CAAAGGAAATAACATCGGCAAAATAGGGGTTACTTGTTTCAATTCGCAAATTTATTATGCCGTGGTTGATAACCGCAATCCTAAGAAAAAAGAAAACAATAACAGTCTGCAAAAAACAGCGCGTATCCACCTTATCGCTCAGGATTTCGATGCGATGAGCAAAGCCGATTTTCTCGCTTTAGACAACAACCGATTGAACATCTTCCTGCACAATATCGGTCAGGATAACAAATATACTGCACAAAACCTCAAGGATATGATAGCTGCCGAGGTTACTTTGCCTGCTAAAATTTTTAGTTATTTAGGCGTTAGCACTCAAGAGATTATAGGTGCTGAAGTGTATGTAACTAACGACGGCGGTAACTCTTGGCAAAAAGCTAACAGCCAACCTCTCAACGATATGTACTATCAAAATGGAGAACAATTCGGAGGCATTGCCGTAAACCTTACCAATAAAAACCACTTGTTTATAGGAGGTTATCCTCTGCTCGAATCTGGTGATGGTGGCAAAACGTGGAGAAGCAAACAGCCGCTCTCTTTACAAAATAGTTATGAACAACTCTACTTACAGCAAGGCACTTTATTCTGTACTACCCCTAACGGACTACAGCTCTCTTACGACAATGGCAGGAGTTTTGCCACTAAAAACGTATCTCAAGCCATAGCCTTCAGTCAGTTGTGTTATGACCAAGCAAGCAAAACGCCTTATTATGTGAGTGAACAAGCTGTATTGGCACAGAACAATAGTCATTGGAATACTTTCAAAAGAAACATACATTCGCTTTCATTTGGCAACGACAGCTATGCTGCTGAGGCGTATGGTAAGTTTTTCACTTTCTTCCCCGATAAAGACCAACTTTTTCCACTCGGAAGTGCTTACTATGGCGAGAATAAAGCTCCTTTGCGCTTTGGTGAAAAAGCACCACTGCTTATATCTCCTCAAAATAAAGATATCATCTACATCGGGAGCAACAAGCTACATATCTCAATGGACAAAGGTCGCAATTGGCGCACTATTTCCGACGATGTAACTAATGGTAACAAGCAGGGTAACAAGGCTTATGGCACAATTTCAGCTATTGCCGAATCGCCTTTTATGTTTGGCTTGCTCTATACAGGTAGTGATGACGGTATAATTTACACCACCGATAATGGGGGCGTATCATGGAAACAGATTTACAACGCCTTCCCTCGCGCCCTAAAAGTGAACAATCTGATTGCCTCTAAGCACCAACGCAACCGCGTATTGGCAACCCTTATCAGCACCGATGAAACTCAAGGCGACCCCATTATTTTTATGAGTAACGACAACGGAAAAAGCTGGACAGACATTCACTCTAACCTCCCCGATGCCAAAGTGAACGTTCTTAAAGAAGACCCTAAGAACGAGCAAATTCTGTATGCCGGAACCGATAACGGCTTGTATATCACCTTCAATTTAGGCGAAAGCTGGCAACCTTTCAGTCAAGGACTACCCGAAACTGGTGTTGCTGATATTTATATAGACGACACAAATGGCGAAATGACAGTGGCTACTTTAGGACGTGGTATCTATCGCACTTCGGTGAAAATGATGCAAGAACTACGTGCAGCCATTGCTACTCAAGCCTTTTTCCCATTAGAAACCCCTATCACAATCCCTTATTCACCCAACTGGGGCAATGCCGCGAGCGAGTGGGATGACCCCGTACAACCTAAAGTGTATTTCTACGCCTTTGCTGTCAATGACAATGTGGAAGTGCCTATTAAAATAATGAAAGGCCGAGTAACACTCCAAACCTTCAAGTACAAGAGCAATAAAGGTTTTAACTATATTCCTTACGACCTGAGCATCTCGCCCGAAGGTAAATTAGCTTATGAAAAGAGCCTCCAAAAGATATTCCTATCCACCGCTACCGATGGTAAAGTCTATCTCCCTAAAGGGCGCTATACTGTAGTTTTCACCCTCCCTGATGGTTTTGAGGAAGAGAGAACTCTGGATATATTTTAATGAAACGATATACCGAAAAACATATTATTCTTTGGAAAGACGACACCTGGGTAACCTGTCCCGAGTGCCAAAAAATCGCCATTGTTACCAATTGCCAAGTACATTGCCCGCACTGTGGTTTTGAAAAGAAAGCTGAAGAATTAGAGTTGTTTGCAGCTATCGTAAAACTCAACTGCCCCAATTGTGGCACCCCAATTGAACAACGACAAGGCGGACTGAAAGAAACCAATGAATTCCGGCAAGTGAAATGCCCCAAATGCAACGAAGAATATCTCGTAAAACCCCAATACGAATCCTACCGACAGCCCAACCCCACTCCCTCTAACGGACTGAAATGCGATAGTACTTTCGGGTTGCCCTATTTTTTTCAAGAGAATGTGCGCGGCAACCTATTTTGGGCAAGAAATATGAGCCATTTAGAGGTAATGGAAGATTACATCGCCTCTGACCTACGAGAACGTGAGGGAATGACAATGGTAGCCAAGCTCCCCACCTTTGTAAAAAGCAAAAAGAACCGTGACTTAATACTAAAAATCTTGCACAAATGGAAAGAAAAAGTATCAACCCCCGATTATAAGCTCCCTCCTTCCATTGCTACCGAGCAAATTCACTTGTTTTTTGCCGATGATAAAGTAACTATTAGCGATTATTTAAAAGATATTTCTCACAAAATAACAAGTTCGGTAAATTACACCCAAATATATTCCCATAAAAACGGTTATCAATGGGTGTGTTTCTACAAATACAATCGTATAAAGAGAGCATTTACTAAGGAATGGTTAGCACAAATCCCTTTTGAAGTAAAAACCATCTACCTATATCATTACGATAATACTTTTAGCGATGTCCAAAACATACTAAAAACCTTTCTACAACACTACCTACAAGCAAACACACCCAACAGTCTATACATCAGTATTGGCGAAAAGTTATATTCTGTTGAAAGTTTTATAATGAATCAGTTTTAGAAAATATGAATTGACAAATTGACAGGTTTGTAGATTGGTATTATTTTTGTAGTTTTGCACCCTAATTAAAAGAAAAAATTACTATGGCAAACATTGAAAAGATAAAATGCCTCATTATAGGCTCAGGTCCTGCGGGCTATACTGCCGCTATTTATGCCTCTCGCGCAAACCTTAATCCTGTTCTCTACCAAGGAGGACAACCTGGTGGACAGCTCACTACTACCTTTGAGGTAGAAAACTTCCCCGGCTATCCTGAAGGCGTGATGGGCACCGAGATGATGATGCAATTAGAGCAACAAGCTAAACGTTTTGGCACTGATATTCGCAACGGTTGGGTAACTAAAGTAGACTTCTCAGCTCATCCTCACAAAGTATGGGTAGACGACCAAGAACTCCACGCCGATGCGGTGATTATCGCTACAGGAGCTTCAGCTAAATACTTAGGGCTACCCTCAGAACAACACTACCTCCAAACAGGAGGTGGCGTATCGGCTTGCGCTGTGTGCGATGGTTTCTTCTATCGCAATCAACACGTGGCTATTGTAGGGGCAGGCGACTCGGCTTGTGAGGAAGCACTTTACTTGGCAAACCTTTGTTCAAAAGTAACAATGCTCGTACGTCGTGATGAGTTCCGCGCTTCGCAAATTATGAAGGAACGCGTACTCAATTCACCTAAAATAGAAGTGCTTTTCAATACCGAAACTGAAGAAATTCTCGGTGACGGACAAATCGTTACAGGTATGAAAGTCCGCAACAACAAAACGGGAGAAATAAGTGAAATAGCCATCACAGGTTTCTTTGTAGCTATCGGTCACAAACCTAATACCGATGTATTTAAACCTTACATCGATACTGATGAGGTAGGCTATATCAAAAACGTAGCGGGCACTTCGCTCACCAATGTAGCAGGAGTATTTGTTGCAGGTGATGCCGCCGATACTCGCTACCGCCAAGCCATTACTGCTGCCGGTTCAGGTTGTATGGCAGCGTTGGACGCAGAGAAATACCTTCTTACTCTTGAATAGGTAAAAGGTAAGAGATAAAAGATAAGAAAGCGCGATGTTTATCATTTGAAACATCGCGCTTTGCTATTTTACCTACCAGCTATTGCTGGATTGGTTTCTTACTTTTTATCTTTATTTTAAACTAAGCTTATGGTTGATAATCCTATCCATATAATCCTGCATAAAGGCTTTCAGGTCTTTGATACCTTTTTGAATTTCAGCATTATCTTCTTTACCTAAAAGATTGTTTTTCAAAGCTCCATCTTCTTTTTTATACACCCCATTTACTTTGCCAGTTTCGTCTATGATATAAGTATAATTACCTTGCATCATTTGATACATCAGTGCATCCGAAATGAAAGCACGAGGTGTTTCATCAGGACGATTGGCAAACACACTGCGTCCCCAAGAGCGGAAAGGTTTTTTATAGCCTATCAAATCTACTAACGAAGGATAGATGTCTATTTGTTGAGCGATATCTGAATTTACCTGTTTAGGTACTAAATTAGGATTCGGGCTGTAAAACATTATCGCTGCTCCCCTACCTGTAATAGGCTCTTTATAAAGGTCGTAATAAGTTTGATTAGGGTGATCATTCACAAAAGCAAAAATCGTATTGTTATACCAAGGTTGTTTTTTAGCACACTCAAAAAATCGTTTGAGCGCATAATCAGTATAGCCAATACATTGGTGAATCTCTAAATTCCCTTTAGGAAATTTACCCTCATATTGTTTAGGAATTTGAAAAGGGTGATGAGATGAGAGCGTGAAAATAGTGCCTAAAAAAGGTTGTTCCTTTTCGGAATAAGTTCTGCACATATATTGGAAGAAAGGTTCATCCCAAATTCCCCAATGCCCATCGTCATCAGCATCGTTATTATACTCATTTTTACCGTAGTAATGGTCAAAACCTAAGATATTAGAAAAACCTAAGAATCCCATAGAGCCATTGGGTGCCGAATGGAAGAAAGAAGTATCGTACCCCATTTCTTTGGCGATAGACACCAAAGATTGTGTAGGTTGTTTCACATAAGGTGATGAGGTGTAAGCTACTTGAAAAGAAGGAATTCCCGCTAACATTGATGACATTCCGTGTATCGACTGGCGACCTGTGCAATAAGCGTTATCGAGCACATAAGAATGTTGAGAGAGCGAGTCTAAAAAAGGTGTATACGATTTAAAATCAGGGATATGCGTTTTTTTATTCATACAACCCCAGTACTCTTTGCCAAAACTTTCTAAAATAAAGAGAACCACATTAGGTTGGGTTGTTACTTCGCGGTTATATTGTTTAATAGGTTTTAAATTCTCATTAATATAAGCTTCATCTACAAAGTGATATTCTTTAAAACCTTTATTTTTACCCATACTGCGAATAAGGCAAAAAGGTGTGTTGAGAATTGCATCAGCCTGTGCTGTAATATTCACGTGTCGGCTAGCATCAAGCATATTGATAGGACGAGTATCCGAGGTAAAACCTCCTCCGCGTATAGCCATCATTATCAGAGTGCCAAAACCTAAGAAAAATACGATTGACCATCCAAAGTAAGATTTCTTTTGAGCAATAGGCACTTCGACGTTTTTCACGCGTTTATAAAGGAAAACCCAAAGAGCTATCAGTAAAAAGAAGCCTACGAACATATACCAATAGCCTCCTAAAAAGCTACTGAATATTTTCATTTTGTTGTTTTCGTGTTCTATAACTGCAAACGATGCCGAAGTAAGGCGAGACTTGCTAAAAGGATAATATGCCATATCAATAAAATTGGTGGCATAAGCAATCGTATTAGGTATAAAGTACGACCAAAAAACTACTTTCTGAAATTTCCTATGGGTATTTACCCACAAAGGTAGTAAACTGAGCAGTATAAACAGCAAGTTAGTATACATTATAGCACAGTTATCAAACGCTAATCCATAATAAAAAAGGTCTGATAAGTTATAATCACCCATTTCTCCGTGATTGAAATAGATAAACAAAGCACGGGCAATAGCATAAAACAAATATACCAAGAAGATACGGTATAAAAAAACTATATATTCTCTAATTCTCATTGTATTTAGTTTTTTAAATGATTTGTAATATTAAAATAATGATGGTAAGCACTGCCGAAGCGATAAGCACCCCTCTGGCGCGTTCGTTTTCATAACGATTGATAAAAAAGAAGAAAACAGCAAGGTCTAACAAGGCGCCCAACATAATGAGTTTTCCCAAATAGCCTCTGTAGTAAGCATCTTGAAGGGTTACACCAATACTGTTTTTAGAAAAAATAAGGATATAAGCTAATATCCCAATTGCATTAGCCAATATCCCTATTGTAAAACCTATAAATTGATTTTTTCGGTTGTAGTTCATATCTATAAATCCCATTGTTTTAGCGGTTCAATATTTTGGTGAGCAGTAAGGTCAAACTGAATAGGCACAACCGATATATAGCCATTTTCAAGCGCCCATTGGTCGGTGTCAGTACCTTTATCTTCATTCACAAAAGTACCTGTCATCCAATAATATACTCTTCCCTGTGGATTTATACGTTTGTCAAAACTTTCTATCCATCGAGAGCGTGCTTGTCGGCATATTTTCACCCCTTTAATTTCTTCCTTCTTGATATTAGGGATGTTTACGTTCAGCACTGTTCCTTTAGGCAACCCATTGGCAAGCACCTTCTCAGCAATATTTTTAATATAAGAGCGCGCTTGAGAGAAATCAGCATTCCAACTGGGGTCTAACAACGAAAAACCAATAGCAGGAATTCCCTCAGTACCCGCCTCAATAGCTGCACTCATCGTTCCTGAATATATCACGTTGATAGAAGCATTGGAACCGTGATTGATACCACTCACACACAAATCGGGCAGACGACCGTTCAGCACTTCGTGTTTGGCTATTTTCACACAATCAGCAGGAGTACCACTACAAGCGTATTCTTTAGTTCCTTCTTGACTTGTGGGTACAGGATCGCAATACATAGTAGTATCAAGGGTAACAGCGTGACCTTTACCACTTTGAGGCGAATCTGGGGCTACTACCACCACATCGCCTAATTCTTTCATTATATCAATTAAATAACGGATACCAGGAGCGGTAATACCATCATCGTTTGTTACTAATATCAAAGGTTTTTGCATATTCAAAAAAACGTAAAAAATATTAAGCGCACAAAAGTACAAAATAATTAACAATTTACAATCAACAATTTACAACTATTCAAAAAAAGATATAATTTTGCTATTTCAACAAACCTCCTAACCAAAGATAAAAAGTAATTACCAACATTTAAAAATCTTTATTTTTTGTATCTATCAAAATCGTTACTGGACCATCGTTACAGAGATTTACCTGCATCATTGCTCCGAATTGCCCCGTAGGCACTTGCTTGCCAAGTAATGTTTCCACTTGTCTTACAAATGCCTCATAGATAGGAATTGCAACTTCTGGACGTGCTGCCCTGATATAGCTGGGGCGATTGCCTTTTTTAGTAGCAGCGTGCAAAGTGAATTGCGACACGATAAGCACCTCGCCATCTACATCTCATCACATCATTTTCATCTTCAAAAATGCGTAAATTCACTATTTTAGCCGATAGCCACGCAATATCCTCATCAGTATCACTATCTTCTATCCCTACCAATACTAATAAGCCTTTATTGATAGAGGCTACCGTTTGCTTCTCTATATCCACTGAAGCGTGGGTTACTTTTTGAATAACTACTCTCATACTCTTTCATTTTTTAATTGGTTATTTTATTAATCAAGAATATATAAAGGGATATCTTTCTGCTGAAAAAACTCTTTAAATAGCATCAATACAAAACCAAAGTCATAGCAAATAGTATTCTCGTCATACAAATCACCATTAATCTCTATCTTATTGTGGGTGGCAAGTCTTCTATTATAACTACGAGGATATTTCTCTTGAGGATTATCAAGGTCTGTAGTATAATAGAGCAACAAATACTTGCCATTATCTATTTGGCAAGAAAGGCAATCAGCATCCCAAGTATCATCTATTGCTAAACGAATTTTAGCCTCTTCAATTTGTGAAAAAGGAATCAATTTTTGTATGAGTTCGTCTAGAGAATTAATTATATATTCTTTATATTTCTTAGGTTTCCTGAGTGTTAATATCATAATAATCCTTCTTTAAGTCCTAACATTAAAGCCTTTTTCTTAAAATCAGCAATCACTTGTAGTGGAGTTTCTGCTTCATACTTAATATTCAAGTTTAATTTTCCTATTTCCTCTTCCAATATTTCCTCTTCAGTATCTTTATATACATAACACCATAAATAGTAGCCTTTAAACTTTAAAGTAAGTTCATCATATTGTTTATCAAAACTGATAAGGTCTTCTTTAAAAAGATTTTTAAGAATATTTAAAGAAGTTTGCATAGTAAAAAAACCTTCTTTTGCCATAAATATTTAATCAAATAGAGGAAAGTTAAGATTTTAACAACATACCTGAAAAACATTACTATAACCATTTATTAAAATAAATCATTTATAGTAATGTCATAACTGTTTCTTACTGGAATAAAAAATCTTTGTAAATTATTATTATTCAGAAGATGCTTGATGCGATTATCCTTCACATAAGTTTTCCCGATAAAACGAACTTCTTTTAGGTTAGGTAAATTAGAGAGAAAATCAATAGAAGATATTTCACCAGCATTCTCTATAATGATGGTCTCTAAATTTGACAAATTACCTAACATTTCCCAATTAGTAATCTTACTACAATTACTGATTGCAACTGATTTCAAAGTCAGTACTTTCTTTATCCAACTAATATCTGTCATTTTTGAATTATATCCCATCCCAAGATGTTCTATATTACACATATTCTCAATAGCATTAAATTCAGAGAGTTTAAATTTCATCAAGCCTAATCTTTTTAATTTGCTAAACACTACAAAATCTTCTGAGGATTTCCCTACATAATTATCTATGAATAAATATTCCAGCTGTTGAGCTTTGAAAATAGAAGCACAAGTTTTTTTATCATAATTCAAATAAACACAGCATAACTTAGGGAGGAAATCAAAAGGAATAGGCGTCCCTGATTTTCCCTGAATTTTTAAATAGATTATATGAGACAACTTTTTTAGCACATCAAGTGTAGGGTAATATACATCAGGAAATGAAAGTCCCTCTAAAAAAGGTAGATTACTTAAATCATCTAACTTATTCATTTCTTCATTTGTAGACATTCTTATGACCAAACTATTAATGTGATTAGACATTAGAAAGTCCTTATCTATTTTTTCTGTACCTATATCTAAAGTAAGACCTCAAAGAATTTTACCAAAAACATCTTTTCTATGTATATATGTCATAAATAATCATTCTTATAAGTTAAATATTCCCACAAGAAATATGCCACTAGATTCCTTTTCTACTCCATACTTACTCAAAAATGCAAAACACTATAAAAGTATCACTTAAACATTAAATAATAAAAAAAGAGCAACTCTTTATCAGAATTGCTCTTTATAAGAAGGCGGCGACATACTCTCCCACGTGACCGTAGTACCATCTGCGCTAAAAGGTTTAACTGCTCTGTTCGGAATGGTAAGAGGTGAGACCTTTGACTATAACCACCTTAAATCGTTTTAGGTAAGAGGTAAAAGATAAGAGCTTTTTAAAACTCTTTTTTGTATCTTAACCTTAAAATACCTATCCTAATCATATTTTTAACATATAGGGATAAAAAACATATTTTTTCAATTAACAATTGACAATTAATAATTAACAATTGTTGTGACTAACATTTTTGTAAAAAAGAATGCTGCGCGAAAAGTCTACGGGTGATTAGTATTACTCGGCTATGATG
>NZ_CALGWU010000059.1 GCF_937936315.1 uncultured Capnocytophaga sp.
TTTAAAGATAGGATAGCTTCTCAGTGTCTTTTAAAAATTAGAAATCCATTGATAATATTTCAAAAAGAGATGTGTCAATGGATTTTTTTGTTGCCTTACAAAAAGCTATCTCACAAAGATAAGAGTGTTATTAAGACTTACCTATTTTCCCTGTTTTAAACACTTAAGGCACGTAATGGCGGTTCGTTGTTCGAGTGCAAAGGTATTTCTGTGTTCTTAACGCTTCTTGCAAGGTCAAGCCCGATGGGTTTTCAAAAAAATCTCCAGCCCTTGTCCGTTGTCCTGCGGGTAGTATTTTTTTGAAAAACCTTGCAGAAGCTAAACACAGACCTTTTATGGCACTCGAAACGAAACCAGCTCATTCCGACCTTTAAGCGAATAAAAAAAATGTCAAATATGAGAAAAATGCCGCTTCTTACAGATTGTTTTTTGAAACGAATACCGCTTTTCCTCCCATTGTCGAATAAAAAATTTCAAAAAGACAACCTAAAAGCCGAAAATCGTGCGTATCGTGTCCAAACAAGCCGTAAAGCCGTATAAAACTCCTAAAATGCAACAAGATGAAAAAAGAACCCTGTATCGCAACCAAATTCGTGTCTCACGAAATAAGTCCCTTAGAGCATCTGAAAGACTGCCAAGTCTATCAGCTCCGTGTAAAGCTCAATAGCGGTGAGAAACTCACTCGAACAGAGAAAAATTGGATTACCCAAGCGGTCAATAGTAACTGCTTTTTCAGAAATGCTATCCCCTTATTGGGCTACCGATTTGACTTTTCCGATGTACTGAGAAAGTTCATTGTAAAGCAGTATAATACTTGGTATGAATACTATGCTATCGACCGCACCAGCCTCCGTGCCTATCTTTATGGGCGCATAGACCAAATAGTAGAAATTTAGTAACCTAATAACAAATAGAACGCTTATGAATATCGTAGGAAGACTTACCGAAAATGCACAAGTGCAAACCCTATCAAATGGCAAACAAGTCGTTAATTTCTCTGTAGCAGTAAACGACAACTACCGAAACAAAGCAGGTGAAAACGTACAGCAAACCTCCTTTTTTGACTGTGCTTATTGGCTCAGTACGGGGGTTGCTCCGTACCTTACCAAAGGCACATTGGTTGAATTGGAAGGACGAGTATCGGCACGAGCGTGGCTCAATCGTGAGGGAGAACCTCAAGCAGGCTTGAACTTTCACACCTCCAAAATCAAATTCCACTTTAGCAAGAAAGCAGAAGTAACACCTAATACCTCTGCAAGTGAGACAAATAACGCAAATGCCATAACACCTTTGCCAAAGCCCCAAGTCACAGCAGGGCAAGTCGCAGAAGAAGACGAGGACGATTTGCCTTTCTAAATGTATAACCCTTTAAAATTGAACAGAAAATGAATATCAGCAAAACACCTACAACACACCTATTGGTGCGTGCCTATACCAATAGCGAATGGGATAGTTGCGACTTTGCCCTTATCACCCTTACCGAGCAATGGCTTGAGAAAGTGAAAAAAGTAGCCCAACAAGTGGCTACCCTAAAGAGCGACCCCGATTTTGTAAACCTTAGTTTCTATGAGGCAAAAACCGACTTTTATACCCTCAGCGATGAGGAACAGCCCGATTTATCCTTTTTAGAAGAACGTACTTGGGCTTTTGTGGAACTCACTGAGGAGGAATTAGCCTCTTTCAATACGCCTGAAAGCCGTTTGGATATTTACCGAAGCGTGTTTACTCGATACGATGATTTCTATATAAAAGCCTATGGAAAATACTCCTCCGATGAGTATTGGACGGACGACATCCGTTTTGATGAACTTTTTAAAACCTTTGAAAAATGATAATAACAGACCTCAATGGTGCACCTATAGAGGTAACCGACCTTGATAAAGCCTTAGCGCAAGCCGATAGCTTTAGAGGCTATAAGCATACTGACAACACTCACAAGGCGTTAGATAAGAGGCTAAAAGCCTATTGGCAGGACTTATATATTAAACTAAAGCAACTCAAAGAAGCCCAAAACTCAACCCTTAATAAAACCTAACAGCCTATGGAAAGCGTTTACTTAGTCTATAAAACCGATAGCTGGCACTATATGAGTAGCCGTGTCCTTATGCAAGTATGCACAAGCAAGTACAAAGCAATCGAAGTGATAAAAGCCTATTGCAAGCGGTACAAGCTACCCTTTACCCAAGACGACCTAACCAACTTGCAATGGTACGACCAAACCCAATGTAGCAAAAGAAGCATTGAGTTTGAGATAGAACCCCAAGAAGTAGTTTAACCTAAAAAAGTGTATCTCAATGAAACCACTCAAACAACCCTTAGCAACCGACACCCAAGCCCTATCCTATATAGGGATAATCATCCGAACTTTTGAGCCACTGCACTTTATGAACCTTAGCGACCAAGACCGAGAGGCAACCCTTAAAGCCCGACAAGCCTTAGAAGCTATCGTAAAGGCAAACGGCTACATAGTGAGTTATCGTACTGAAAACACTATTAAAAAAGCCCCTTAAAAGATAAGGATATAAAAACAGAAGTATCAATTTAAAAACGAAGTATCCAATGGAAACCCATTTTTTCAATCAAATTGCTCAGTTAGCCATACAAGGCAAACTGCACTTAGTTGTAACCCAAGAAGCAAATAGCCAGCTTGTTGTATCGGTATTGCTTGAGAATGAACAATGTTCAGACCCTGCCAAGCACCTTTTGCCTCCCTTAGTACTTAGAGGCACAGCCGAAGAATTAGATGCAGGCTTTTTTCAAAGCATCACCCAACCCTTAGAAGAAACCTCGTCTCTGTTTGTGAATATGGAGCAGTACATCGAGGCGCAAAAGCAAGCCCAAAGGCAATCAGCTATGGAGAAAGAAAAAGCTGAGAAACAACAAAAGAAATACGATGAGGCTATGAAAAAAGTAGCTGATTTAGAAGCGCAGGGCAAGTACCGAGAAGCGTGGTCAAAACTACCTCCTCCCGATGAGTTCCCTAACTATGCCGATAAAATCCGCAAAAAAAGGTCAGAACTATCCACACACTTTGCCCCTACCTTGTTTGAAGAATAAGTATTAACCTCTAAAAAAAGTATTGTTATGCTCATAGCTACCCAACTGAAAAGAATGTTTGTCTTTGAAGAAAACCGACAAACTATTCACCTTGCCGACCCTAATCCATCGTGGTCAGTAGAGCAAGTCAAGAATTTTTACAGCACCCATTACCCCCTGCTCACCAATGCCAAAGCAGGCACACTTTACGTAGAGGGAGACAGCGTTGTCTATCCCCTACAAATCACAATGGGTACAAAAGGCTAAATCTCTATAATTCTAAAGCTATGAGCCTTGTAAAACAGCTTAAAACAAGGCTTGTAGCTAAAATTAAAAACGTTATCAAAAACTAAAAACAAACTAAAAATGTATGCAACAGCAATCTCAACAAAACCTCGCACCCATACAAAGCGAAGCACAGAGAGAACTCTACCGCAGGTTAAGAGAGTTTTCCAAAGCAGTCCAACGCCCCAAAGACCGCTCACAGATACGTCAAGAACAGCAACAAGTAGCCCCAAAAACTCTTTTGCCAATGGTTTTCTAAAGACGACCTTCCCTCCTAAAGTGTATCATTCAAGCAAGCACATCATTTTTAGTGGAGAGGAGCAAGCACAGCTAAAAACCACTCTCAAGTGTTCCCTTGCTCAAATGGCAGAGCATTACGGCTTTACTCCCTTTCCCATAGAGCAGTACGACCTTTCTTGTGGGATTGCCTTAGCCCTTTCTTACAGCCAAGAGCAAATCAAAAAGAGAGATACCAAAGGTACTTTCTGTGAACTAAAAGTATTGAAAGCCCCCAATGGCGATGCTTTTTTCTCTTGCGAAGAACGTTTTTATTTGCCCAACGAAGTGTTTTTTGTTCCTCTGCAACCGCTTTATAAACTTCTGAAAGTACATAAAAACAAACCACTTTATGAACTGTTTTTATCGGTATATGCCTACCTAAACCAACGTGCTTTTATAGCAAACTATGTACAAGAAGATTGTTTTGTGGCTTATGCCTATGAAATGTTGCAGGATTGTATTAGCCAAGACTATGAAGAAATAGCGGAAAGAGACCACCTCCTGCACCTTTTAAAGCAGGCACAACAAATAGGTACTATTCTTTCCAAAAAGATACGCAACCCTTGCCATTTAGACTTTTTTCAAAGACGTATAAACCGCTTTATTCCTAAGAATGATTTAGAAACCGAATGCCTTACCCTCTCACAAGCCTTTTATACCTTGTGGCAGGATTTTCCTAACCACTCTATCTATACCCATTTGCACAGAGCAGAGTGCTATGAGCAAGGTGAAGAGGAACTTTTTGAGGTAGAGAAATACCTATCTTTTGTCTATGAAGACCAAAGCGACCTATTCCATACCTATCTTTTAGATTGGCTCAATGGAGAATACTCCCAATGCAGTGAGATAGAACTCCCTACCATTTACAAACATTTCAACAGCACAACACCCCTTGCTAACTTTGATTTTGAACAGTGTTTCTTTCCTCTCTTAACCGAACTTATAACCCTTTTAAACCGCATTTAAAATGAAATACACAGACCTCACCCCAGAAGTAGGGGAAGTATATCGCCCTACATCGGCACTTGTTTTTTACGAAGACAGTAACCGCTACAACCCACAGAGTTATGTAGAGTACTTACACCTTGATAGCAATGGTAATCCTACAAGCGCACAACCGCTTACCCTCGACCAAGCGCAAGCACTTGCCAAAACGCTCACCTGCCAAAAAGAGCAAGCACAAGCCTTTTTAGTCCCCAAAGGTATTATTCCTCGCAGGGTACTCCATCTATCCCATAAAGGTGAGGGGCAGGCTGTTTGGTACTCTAAAGCACAAAAAAAGCAGTTATTTTTTGCCTCCTCCCTCGCTATAGAAAGCAAAGAAGTAAGTATACCTCCTCTGTTGTGGAAAGCTACACCAAAGAGCCTTTGGATATATGCCTTAGCCAAAAACCAAAAGCCACACCTTAATACACCTCTGTGCTATGCGCCTTTTTTCAACGTCTATGAAAATGGCAATGTGTGTATGGGGTCAGTACAGGTAAATGAGCGTAAAGCCTCTTGCTTAGAAGACTTTATCACCCAATGGGAAGATTATTTTTTCAATAGCTATTTTTCTCATCAATTAGGCTCATACCCTATAACCAAAATACCCTTAATAAGCCTTTGGCAGGAACTCACTCAGAGTAATAAGTCTTTTCCTTGCGAACTTCTCAATCCCAATCATCTCACCTTACAACAAATCCTATAACAATGAAACAGACCCTAAACACCTCAAACACCCTCAACCCTTTCAATACCTCTGTCCAAACACACAAAGAGCGGGTACATTTTACTGATACAGCTTTGCTCAACGCTACCAATCCTATTAAAGTACATCTGATAGGAGCAGGAGGCACAGGCTCACAAGTAGCCACTGCTTTAGCACGTATCAACCACGCTTTGGTTGCTTTAGGACACGCAGGATTATCGGTAACCCTTTGGGATAACGACCTTGTAAGCCCAGCTAATCTTGGTAGACAGCTTTTTTCGGCTTGTGAGTTAGGAATGTACAAATCCACTGCTCTAATAAGCCGTATCAATCGCTTTTTTGGTACAGATTGGAGAGCGCAAACACAGCTATTCAGCACTGAGACCTTTCCCTCTAAAGAAGAAACGATGAGAGGAAGCATTTACCTTTCGTGTGTAGATAGCGTAAAGGCACGTTTTGACATTGGGGAAGTACTCACCCATTTAGAGCGAGCCCATCACTACCACAACAACCCTAAGTATTGGTTAGATTTTGGCAACAGCACCCATTCAGGGCAAGTGATTTTAGGTACTTTACAAGCCATTGAGCAACCTTATAGCGATACTTTTACTCCCATAGACACCCTGCCTACTATTACCCAAGCCTTTGGAGAACTATTAACGCAAGCCGAGCAGAATGACAATACCCCAAGTTGCTCCCTTGCCGAAGCCTTAACCAAGCAAGATTTGTTCATCAACGCCACTCTCTCACAAATGGGAAGCACTCTACTTTGGAACTTGTTCAGAGAAGGACTCACTCCTTACAGAGGCTTTTTCCTCAACCTCAAAGACTTTCGCTCGCAACCCTTATTAGTTTAATCCTTAATAAAAACACCTCTTAGAGTATTTCTAAGAGGTGTTTTTTATGATTGCTTATCTGTGCTACTGACTGCCTGCTGGTGCTACCAGCCTTCTTTTCTTTGAGAAAGAAAAGAAGCAAAAGAAAGACCTTACAGATAGATTTTTTGTTAGTTTAGGATAAAGAGAAGCCTTATAAGAAAGCCATTAAAGATAAAAAAAGGAGCTATTTCTTATAGTTAGCCTCCAAAATCTTTAGAATATCACTTTGTTTAAAGAGAATTTTACCACCAATTTGGATATAAGGAAAGAGCCCATCATCACGGTATTGCTGTAGGGTTCTTTTGGTGATATGTAGCAGCTCACAGACCTCCTTTCCTGATAGAAATACCTCGCCATCAAATACAGGACGGAAGTTTTTAAGGATAAAGTCCATTTGCTGTTTAAGGTTTTCAAGCTGACTAAGGTAAGAGCTTAGTTCCTGGTGTGTTTCTGTGAGTAAGTTCATTGGGTTTGAAGGTTAGAGGTTAAAAGCTGTTCTACATCACTACGCTTAAAATAGTTCTTGCGGTGGATGCACGAGAAAGGCAAGAGTTTTTGGTCTTTATAATACTGCAAGGCACGCTTGCTAATGCCCAAAAGCAGACAAACCTCCTGAGAGTCCAACCACTTTTCTTTTTGCCAAATACCTTTGTAAGTATCCATTACCACTTGCAGAGAATTGTTGAGTTGCTGTACGTCTTTTTGTATCTGTTCAAAAACAGATTTTTCTATAACTACTACTTCCATTTGCATTATTTTGCGCAAAGGTAAAACAAAACAAGCCCACTTTTAGAAGTAGGCTTGTTTTGGAAGAGAAAGGAGGATTTTGGCTTTATATCTTTACTCTTTCTTTACATTAAACTCAAAATCAAGTTTTTGTTCATTGCCGAAGGAGTCGCTTATCCAAACGGAGAGAGACTGATTAGCTTCTGAGGCAGAAGTGTAGTAAAGCCTAAACGCTCCTTTGGAGGCAAGTGGATAAACATCATTAACAAGTAAGACTTCTCCTTGTGGAGAGGTACGCAAACTACCTTTTCCCTCATACTGAAAGTAACGAATAAAATAGCGGTTCTCATCGTACTGGTAAGGAGAGTGCAACTCACAACGTATTTCTACCGTATCGGTTTTACCTATACTTTTAGGTACAGGCAATACCTTTACCTCAAAAGGAAAGTTTTGTTGTACGTCCAACTCTTTTTTACAAGAGGTGAATAGGCTCACACATAGCATTGCAATGAGTCCTATTACAATTTTCTGATTTATTTTCTTCATCGTATTGTCTTTTTAAAGGTTAAAACATATAACGCAGTCCTACAGTAGCACAGGGACGCAGTAGCTCAAAGGAACTTCCCCACAGAGCTGCTACCTTGCCAGAGCAGAGCACTAAAAAGTGATCACTTAGGTAAGTCTCTATCTGCAAACCTACCTGTGCGCCATAGAGAAAATGGTTTTCATTCTTTAGCAAAGCCCCATCAGGAAGGAGGCTTTTGCTGTGATTGACTACCTCATAGCCCAAAAGAGCTTCTGCTCCTAAGTTCAAAGCTACCGTTTTACTGCTGTCACTGACTAAGGCAAAGCTATAGCCTCCTGCACCTATATACCTCTCAACGGGTATATTCAGACTCTTGTAAGGGTACAATCGCCTTTGATATTCAAGAGCAAAATGCTTGTAGTTACCCATTTTAGCATTGATACTATAGCCTAACTGCACCCCAAAATCATCAGAAAAAGAGGAAGTAAAAGCCTCTGCAGGTGCAACCCAAGAGAGCGAGATACCTTTTTGCTTGGGTAACAATCGCTGTGCTTGGGCAATGGAGCCTCCTAAAAAGCACAGACAAATACAAGTGATAATTCTTAGCATTGGCATTAAAATTTAAGGTTAAACTGTTCAATAGGGCGAGCGGCTATAATCTCCTCGTTGGTGATAAGGAACGATTGGTAGCGAGAGCCGTTTTTTTCAAAGATTTCTACCCGCAAAACCTTGTCATCAGAAAGGGTGAGTTGGTCTAACATATACACCGAACGGGCTTCTTTATGAGCCTTTAGTAGGGATATAGGTTGGTATACGCGCAAGGGCTCAATGGGCACTTCTTGTACAATGCTCTTTTTGGTGGTCTTCTTATCAATGATTTTAAAAGTGATAAAATCTACTTCAAAAGGCAGGTTAGAACGATTGGACAATTGCACGTCTACATAGAGTTTGCTATTGTGTACATAGATACCTTTTAGTAGCCATTGTATACCTGCATTCTCCGAACCTATATGCTTGATGTAATTCTTCTTCTGATGGTAGATAGACGACATAATAATCTGTGCTACCGCAGGTGATTCCCAGCCTGTGTCAGAAAAGAGAATATCCGATTTCACATTGTTGCCTTGGGGCATTCCTCTACCAAAATCAATGGTAAGAGGTTGTGGTGTGGTGTGATAACTCACCTCAAAGCTATAAAAGCCTCCGTCTTGAGTGATAACCGATAGGTTGGTGCTATCGGTAAAGTCTGTTTTAGCTGCCTTTACCCTTAGTACATTCTCGGCATCTTTCACCTTGTCGGCTACTAAGTTTTCGCTTCCCAAATCTACATAGCGGATAGAAGCGGGAAAGATAAGATGGGTTGTTTGGTCATAAGCCACCTGCAAAGGATAAGGCACTACCTTTCCTGATTGAGCTAAAAGTTCCTTTTTCTCAGTACTGAGGGCTGTGTTTTCCTTTGCCTCATTCTGGGCTTGCACGGTAATGGTAAGCATTGTTACCGATAATAATAAGTGTAATTTACGCATAAATAAAATGATATTAAGTGTGTTTAATAGGTTGAAAAATAAATAATTGTGTTGTTTTGTGCTTTGTTGTGTGTTTATGGGTTTGTCTGAAAGGCTATTTCTTAGAGATGAGCAGGAGCTGATAACCTGCTTTAACCCTTATGGAAGGCTGTGCGATCTTTTTAGAAAGAAAGGAGGTACCTCCTTGTACGACCCCTTTGCTCAGCTCCGAGACAATTTGGTCTTTGGCTGAAGAGCTAAAGGTAAAGCTACTTCCTGAACTTTTGCTCATTCCCGCTGCTATTTCTCTAAAGGCATTGGCATCGGAAGAAGCGGGCAGGTATAACCCTTGTTGCCCATCGATGTCGTAGGCAGCTATAGAGACAGGAATCACTTTGCCCTTGTATTCTAAGGATTTTACAGTGAGTAACAATCTATCACCACTCACTTTAGCAGAGGCTGTAAGCAGTTCTCCTTTAGGAATGAGTATGCCTGCTACTCGTATAGGCTCTAAAAGTCTTAGCTGCACCCTCGAGTTTTCTCCTAATAGCTGTTCGATATGTGTACAAGCGCGAATGCTATTCTTTAGGATACTACCTTGTGGCTTAAAGCTCTCGCCATTGAAAAAAGAGGTCTGTTGCTCCTTTACCCATTCTTGCAGAGCCTCCTTCTCGGACTGCTTGCGGGGCAAACGACTGACTACCTTTTCCTCTGGGGTATAGACAGGAGCGATGTTTTTACTCTGTTCTACATTGTCAGCTTCGCTACTATTGTTTCCCTCGCCCTCTTGCGAGCCTGCCCCCCCCATCATTGAAGGGTTTTGTTGTCCTTTAGGCAAATATCTTGAAGCCATTTCATAAGACTTTTCCATCAATGCCATTTGGGCATCTACAGAGGTAGGATCTTGCTTGTTGGAGAGTTGAGACTTGAGTGAGGCTATCTCTTCTTTGAGTTTTTGTTGCTCCTCGTAAGCACTATTGTCTTGGTAGAAACTGCCTAAAGTCTGGTGAATATCGCGATAAGACTGAGCAGAACGCTCAAAGGCATTAGGGGTAGCCTTGCGATAACGCGGAGTGGGTTCTTCTTCCTCTTCGATAGCTTCAGGATATTCCTCGCCTTCGTCTTCTTGCCAATAGTCCGACAGCGCATTGAGAGAGGCTTTTTTATCAGCTTCTTTTTCTTCTAAGAGGGCTTCTTCGTAAGCTTTTTCCTTATCAGAAGGCAAGAGTGTCTCGGTAGCTTGTGGTATTGCCTCATTGATACCTACTTGTGTTTGCTCTTGCTCACTTCCGCCACCAAAAAGCAGATACATACAAGCGAGGAAGATTATCCCCATTAGGGCATAAATGACAATTTTCTTGAGTTGTTGTTTTTTAGCAAGGGCTTTTTCCTCATTGCGCTCTTGGAGGGCTTTTTCCTCTTCTTCACTGACCAAGAAACTCGGTGTAGAAGAAGCGTTAGCCTTATCAGAGGCAGGGGTATTACCGTTTTGCTCTGGAAGGGGTGTGTTCTTTTCCATTATTAAGTTGTTTAAAAATTAACGAATCCTTTTTTGGGGTATTCCCCTCTGTAGGTACAATAGCCTTGTTGTCAATATGCTGTATGGCAGGGGCTTCGCCTTGGTGGTACTCTTGGTAAGCGTGCCATAGTATAAAAAGAGTAAGTAGCGAGTAGACTGCAAAAGCTAAGAGTACCAAGCGTTTTCTTTGTGAGGGTGAAAGTCCCTGACAATAGCTTCGGGTTTGCTTTTTTAGAGAATGTATCTCTCTTTGAATTTTGGCTATCATCTCTCTACGGTTCTAAGGTCTTTGTTTTCTATTACATTGAACTGTTCGATGATAAATCCTTGAGGGTTGTTATCAGAACGCACGGAGTTAATCAACCTGCAGGAGGTAATAAGACTCCTTTCGGTGATGTTGCTGGCACGAGTGATGAACTGCTTGGCAAAGGTTTCCACCTGATAAGGATAGCTATTAAAGTTACAGCGCACGCTATCGATGACTACCCGTTGGAGGATATTACCAGAGATGATGCGGTTGTAATAGCCTTTTTCAGCCAAATCTTTATAGTAGTTAAAGGCAGATTTATCAGCCATAAAGAAGGCACGTTTGGTATTGTCTTCAATTGCTTTCTTATCGGGGGCTAAGTTGAAGAAGAGTTCGTGAAACCTGCGCACGTGTTCTTTAGCTTCGACAGGGCGATTGATTTTCTCATCTTGAGAGAGTGCCAACATTAGTGATTTACCATTGTCTAACACATAGATTTTCTCGCGCTGTTTCTCGGCAAAGTAATAGGCATAGCCTACAGCGAAGATACTCACACCTGAGCAGAGCACAGCAAAGGCTATGGCATACATACGGATTTGCTTGAATCCGTTTTCGATGTTTCTAAAGATTTTAAATTCCATTAATTTTAGTATTCAATTAGACTTGTTTTTACTTCATTAACCTACCTGTAATATTACCTGAAAGAGAGCCAGCTCCTGCACCTGCTATATTACCTGCATTGGAGGTAGCTTGGTTTACATTTCTACCATAATTACCCATACCTCCTGCTTGTATGATCCAACCTGCTACGGTGGGAATGGTAAAATAGCCTATGATACCAATGACCATAAAGATAATGTAGGCTGTGTTGGTAGTATCAGGAATAAAACTTGGGTCAGAGAGTTGCTCGATGTCTCGTTGTAAGATAAGGGATTGGATACGTGCTAAAATAGCACTGAACAAATCGGATACAGGAAGCCATAGATAGACACTTACATAGCGGGTAACCCATTGTAGTAAGGTAGATTGAAATCCATCCCATACCGAAATGGCAAAGGCTATAGGTCCTAAGATAGACATCACCACAAGAAAGAAAGTGCGTATGGTGTCAATCACTAAAGCAGCTGCTTGAAAGAGCATTTCGAGTAGTTCACGAAACCACGATCGGATGCTTTGCTTGAGGTCATACATCCCTCTTTCGATGTACATTCCTGCCATTACAGCCATATCTTCGGGCATCCAACCTAATTCATCAATCTTTTTGTCAAACTCTTCATCCGAGACGAGATAGGCAGTTTCGGGGTTGCGCAATTGTGCTTCTCGCTCTAATCGGTCTTTTTGCTCTTGTAGTTTATGCAAATCGAGCGTTTGTCCTTCTAAGATACTGTGGGTACCTGTTACCACAGGGCTTAACACTGTATTCATTGTTCCTAACACCAGAGTAGGGAAAAATATCACACACAGCCCTATGGCAAAGGGACGGAGCAAGGGATACACATCCACAGGTTCGGCACGGGCTAAGGCTTGCCATATACGCATTGCCACATAGAACAGTGCCCCTAAGCCTGCCAAGCCTTTGGCTATGGCAGACATCTGAGCTGTTAGGGGCATCATCTCATCGTATAAAGTACGAAGTATTTGGTGTAGATTTTCCATTTATCAGTCTTTTACCAGTATTTGAGTTCTGTTCCATAGAGTGAGAGTACCTTTTGCGCATCGTTTTGCTTCTTAGCACGTAGATAGCTTACCGAGATGTTTTTCTGGGTGTAGTAGCGTACTAAGTTATAGTACTCTTTCACTTCCTTGTGCACCTTGTCTATAATGTCCATACGCTCTTTGTCGTTCATAGAGAGTGAGGAACTATTGACAATTTGTCGCAGGTCTTTGAGTAGTTTAGAACTTTCACCCAAGAGCTTGGAGTAGCCATTGGCAATAGCCGACAACTCTTGAGAGGAGAAGTTAGGGTCTTGGCTCATCTTCTTGAAGTTGGTTACATACATCTTGGAGATGTCGCCTACCAGTAGCACCGTTTCCTGTACTTTGCGAGCATCTTTTACCAAGTTATTTACCTTTTTCAGAGCATCGTAATACTCCTTGCCTTGGTTGTAGAGCTTTTCCACCTCTCGGAAGTTGTTGAGCATATTCTTAGCTGTTGAGGAGGTTTGCACTATCTGCTGGGTAGTGTTGATAATGCTCTGAGCAAAATTAGTTGGGTCAGTTACTACCCATTGTGCGCTTAGTTTGGGGCTTGCCAGCATAGCTATAGCAAAAAGCCCCGTTAATAACATTTTTTTCATTGACTTTAATTATTATGATTTACGTATGATTATTAGTTTATTACAGTCCATTAGCCATTTGTACGATGGCTTTTTCTAAATTGCCGTCTAACTTCTCGGAGAGTTCCATCACTTGGTGTTTTTCGCTCTCTTCAGTGGTGTAGGCAAAGTATTCTTCTCGGCTTACCTCTGTAGCATACACCGCAGAGTGTGTACCTCCTAAGCCTATCCACACTTCTTTGTATTTGCGACGAGAGTCGTTGGAGAGATTGATAGATAGGATTTGCGACTTCTCTTTCTCGGTAAGTCCTAACATCGCTTGGATAGCATCGAACTTGTTCATATACTTGCGCTGGTCAAGCAATATCTTGCAATCGGAGTTGTTGATGATAGATTCTTTCACGATAGGTGAATGGATAATATCATCTACCTCTTGGGTTACAATCACTGCCTCACCAAAGAACTTACGCACGGTTTTGAATAGGTACTTGATGTACTCCGCCATTCCTTCTTTGGCAATCGCTTTCCACGCTTCTTCGATGAGAATCATCTTGCGGATACCCTTCAGGCGCCTCATCTTGTTGATAAACACCTCCATAATGATGATAGTAACCACAGGAAAGAGTATGGGGTGGTCTTTAATCGCATCAATTTCAAAGACAATAAAGCGTTTGGAAAGCAGGTCTAATTCCTTATCGGAATTGAGCAGATAGTCGTATTCCCCTCCTTTGTAATAAGGCTCTAACACGTTGAGGAAGTTAGCCAAGTCAAAGTCCTTTTCTCTTACCTGCTTCTCTTGTAGTATGGCTCGGTAGTCATTCTTGATATACTCATAAAAGCCATTGAAAGAGGGTGTGTGCGAGGGATTGTCTTTTACCAATTGCAGGTAAAGGTTCACTGCATTGGAAAGGGCTACCTCTTCAGCACGTGTAGGAGGCTCATTGTCTCGCTTCCAAAGGGTGAGTATCAGTGTTTTGATACTCTCTCGCTTTTCAATGTCAAACACCCCATCATCGGTGTAGAAAGGGTTAAAGGCAATGGGATTGTCTTCAGTATAGGTAAAGTAAATCCCATCCTTTCCTTTAGTCTTGTGGTGAATAAGCTCGCAGACTCCTTGATAGGAGTTCCCTGTATCTACTAAAACGATATGCGTTCCTTGTTCGTAATACTGCCTTACTAAGTGGTTCGTGAAGAAGGATTTGCCACTCCCCGAAGGTCCTAAGACGAACTTATTACGGTTGGTGATAATCCCTTTCTTCATAGGCTCATCGGAGATATCCAAATGGATAGGCTTTCCTGTGAGCCTGTCGGCCATCTTAATCCCAAAAGGACTGGAAGAACTTTGATAGTTGGTCTCCTGAGTGAAAAAGCACAGAGCAGGCTCTATAAAAGTATAGAAAGTCTCTTCACTGGGGAAGTCGGCTGCATTGCCAGCTATACCTGCCCAATAGAGAGTTGCCGTATCAATGGTGTTATGGCGAGGCTTACACTCCATTGACGCCAAAGCACTACCCACATCATTTTTAATGCTCCTAAGCTCTTGTGGGTTGTCCGACCACGCCATCACATTAAAGTGCGCTCTGATAGAGGAAAGTCCGTAAGAGTGTGCCTCATTGAGGTATTGCTCGATCCACTCTTTGTTGATTTGGTTGCTACGGCTGTATCTTGAAAGCGAGTGCATATTGCGTGCTGACTTCTCAAACTGTCTGAGATTCTCATCGGAATTGTCCAAGAATAGGTATTGGTTATAGATATGGTTACAACTCAGTAGCAAGCCCACAGGGGCTGCAAACGACAAACGGCAATCGCTCTTATCGGTAGAGAGTCGCTCGTAACGGCTATCGGCTTGTACCTTAGAAGGCAAGTCTTCTGCATCTGATAAGGTATGCACACAGAGTCTTTGGTTACCAATGCGCATTTGCTCGGCAGAGAGGCATATATCTTGCAGGCTCTCTTTCTCATTAGTGGAAAGGCTCAGATACTGCTCAAAGAGTCCCTTTTTGTGGGGAGTGCCTATATAGTCCTCTGTTTTGAGCTGACGGAGCTTTATCAGGTTAGAGTCATTTAAAATACGCTCTAACTGCGCTACCGCTTCCAAGAATTGAGTGGCGTGTTCTCGGTTAGTGAGCTCCTTAGGCAAGAAGTTCCCTTTGCAAAGGGAGGAAAAGTTGCTTTGGGCTCTCATTCGGTTTTTAGTGGTTTGGGTGATAAATAGGTAGCATCTGTGATTTAAGAACGGGCGTTCGTTAAAATGCTTTTCGTACGAATGAGAGAGAAAACTCAAATTCTCGCCTTGCAGTTCAGGTTCGTATTGTTCCTTGATAAACCAGTCCTGTTTGTGGATAACGGTATACTGTGGCAATACTTTGATAGCCTTATGCCAAAGTGAGTGGAGTATCTCATAGTCCTCACCCGAAATGGTAAAGAGCTCTGGGAGCTGCACCTCGAAGCCGACGCTGATGTCGGCTTCTTTGGTGAGCAAGCAGTCTTGTTCTATGGCAAGAATAGGGAATTTACTCTCTAAGGTGTTGATTTTAGAACTATTTCTCATTGAGGGTTGTTTTAGGTTTAGGGTAACGAATAAATTTTCGTGGTGATCTTTGGTGACGTAGGTATTTGGGGTGGCGTTTGCGAGCTGCTTGTTTCATCAGGCCGTGTTCACCGTATTTTTGGTTTAGTGAAAAAGTCTGCCAAACTACAAGGCTGACCATACTAACGCCTACCCCCAAGCATACAAAAGAATTGACCCCTACCGTGTAGAGGATCATCACCAAGATAAGCACCGAGAGCAGTCCTCCTGCAAAGATGAAGAGGTACTGCGCTTTGAGTCCTTTGAACTCTACACTTCTGCCGATGCCTTTGTTGATAGAATAGCTGTTTTTTGTCTCCATAAGTTTATAAGAAGAACGAACGCAAGATAGTAGCAGCTACAATTAGGAAGATACAAGCCCCAAACCAACTGGCAGCCGTTTTGCTGGTATCGGGGTCGCCACTACTAAACTTGTTATATACCTTTACCCCACCGATGAGTCCCACCACAGCCCCTATGGCATAGATGAGCTTGGTAGCAGGGTCAAAATACGAGGTAACCATACGGGTAGCTTCGTTGATACCTCCTACACCATTGCCCTGAGCAATGGAAAATTGTGTAACTCCTATCATCGTGAGCAGAAGGAGCCGTTTTAGAATTGATTTTCGCTTCATTGATAATCTGTTATTTTAAAATTCGGGGCAAAGGTAGGGGAATAGGAGATGAGGAGAATGAAAGTGGTAGGGTTTGGCTTAATATGGTTGTATATGGAAAAGTTTTTGTAATTTTGCGGCGTGGAATTCTAATAATTAGAGACTTTATGAAAATAACAATATTCTATTCGTGGCAGTCAACAATAGAAAGTAAATACAATCGCTATTTTATACTTGATTGTATTAAGAAAGCTGTGGAACAAATAAAGCAAAAATATAATTCAATAGAAGTTAAAATAACAGAAGCCCTTCGTGATGAGTCAGGACAAATATCTATTCCCGAAACAATAGCTGAGAAAATTGAAAATTGTCATATTTTTATAGCTGATATGACAATAATTAACAACGATGGGGCTTCAGCTAAGACAAAATATACTCCTAATCCGAATGTACTCCTTGAGTATGGTCAAGCAATAGCTCATATTGGAAAATCTCAAATTATAAGTGTGTTGAATAGTAAATTTGGTTCTCCTCATAATGATCCAGAATTGATACCTTTTGATATTAGATCTGATAGGTTTCCTATAGAATACTCAATTAATGAAGAAATTTATACTGATAAAGAAAAAAGAGAAAAAGAAAAAAATGAGTTAACAAAACACTTATCAGGTGCTTTAGATATAACTATATCAAAAATTATTAGAGAACAAAAAAATAAATATAGACCTTTTAAAACTTGGGAACAATGGAAAGATGAGATTAATATACAAAATGAGTTTATAGAGAATAAGAAGATAAAAGAAATTAGAGATACTATAATGAAGGAAATTGATAATCCTAATAAATCACCAATTAGGATTACAGGTCTTTCAGGAATTGGAAAAACACGAATTTTATTTGAGATATTTAGAAAAATAGAAGGTGATGAAAAAACTATTCTACTCTCAAATAGAGTACTCTACTTAAACTATGATGATTTCTCAAATAATCATCTTGAAATTATTAATACGATAAATAGAGAAAAGTCAGACGCTATTTTAATTATAGATAATTGTAATGCAGATGGTTATGAAAAATTTATTAGAAATTTAAAAGGGTTCAAACTATCCTTAATTTCTATTGATTCAAATCCTGAAGAGAATTATGAAGATAGCCAATATATTAAAATTGGGAACGAAGATTTATTGGACTCCATAGAAGATATTATAAAGGCTAAATCAGACAATTTAGAACAAAGTACAATAGAAATAATTAAACAAATTTCACAAGGAGTACCTCTTATAGCTATTCTATTGTGTGAAAATATTGTAAATGGGAAACTAACGAAAGAACCAGATAACAAAGGATTATTAGATAAGATATTAGGTAAGAAGGGTGAAAAATGGAGGTATATTTTAGATTCTTGTTCTTTATTTAGGAAGGTTGGTTATGAAAATGAAAAGAAAGAACAATATAATTTTATTGTTACTAATGAAAATCTAACAATCTCTAATAATAATCATATTGTGAGACTTAAGGAATCTGAGGAAGCCGTCAAATATTATATTAAAAGAGGAATTTTTGAAAAAAGAGGTCGTTATTTATCTATAAGACCGTTCTTTTTGTCAGTTCTATTAGCAAGTAAATATTTGGAAAGTATCAGTTCAGAACATTTTCACAATATTATTAAAGATATACAAGATAAATTAGAAAAACCTCACAAAGAAGAACTTATGAACTATTTATCAGAACAAATTAGATATTTAGGATATAACACAGATATCAGAACAATCATTGATAATTTTGTAGGGTATAAATCTTATTTTGATAGTATAGAAGTTTTAAATACTGAGTTGGGTTCACGCCTCTTCCGTTCATTTGTAGAAGTGAATCCAGTAGCGATATCTGATAACTTTTATAGACAATTTAACAATGAAAAAACAGAAAAGCTATTAGAATTTAAAGAAGGAAGACGAAATATAATATGGGCATTAGAAAAACTATGCTTCAATAAGGATACGTTCAGTAATAGTGCTAAGATATTATATAGATTTGCAGTTGCAGAGAATGAGTCGTGGGCTAATAATGCAACTGGACAATTTTTGTAATTATTCCATATTTTCTTAGCTGGGACAGAAGTTTCTCTAAAGGAGAGATTAAAGATTATCAAATGGGGGTTAGGTATGAAAGACGAAAAGTTCACCCAATTAGCTATTAAAGCAATGGCTTCTGGTTTAACAACTAACCATTTTGCAAGAATGAAAGGTGCAGAAAGGCAAGGAATAGATGAAATAAAAGATTATGTCCCTACATATGATGAAATATCAGAATACTATAAGAGTATATTAGATGAACTTATCAATCTTATTAGAAGTGAAGGTATATATATAGATGAAGTAAGTAAAATTATTGCTGATTCCATTAGAGGTTTAACTAATATAGGCTTGATAGCTATAGTACTACCATATATAGATGAAGTTATTGCTATAAAAAATAGAATTTGGCAAGAAGGATTAGATAGTATTAGAATGACCTTAGCTTTTGAAGGTAATAAAATATCAGAAGAACATAGAACACACTTACAAAAGATTATAGAAGAATTATCAGAGGATTTTATAACTCGTTTTAGAAGTTATGATAAGTTCTATGATAAAGATTACTCTTTTGAAAACTTTGAAGAGAAAGAAAAGGAACGAATGTATTCTTTAGCTAAGATTTTTATAGAGTTTAAAGAAGTAGAACAAAGAGAACTACTGTTTAAACTTTACAAAAGAGAGCAAGGTATCTATGTAATATATCAATCATATTTTGGCAAATCAATAAGTGATTTTTTTAATGATAATATAGATAAAAGTGAAAAATTTATTAATATATCATTATCAATAGCAGAAGAATTAGGCGAAGAATTGTTTGATTATTCAATTCTATTAGGCTTTATTGAGCAATCAGAAAGAGAAATTAAGAAATATTTTTATCAAAAAGTAGGAGAAAAATCGTATTTAAATTATCTTCTGTTTATTTTTGTTGCTAATGATGAGAAAGGAGTTGAGCACTTTGATCAATTATTTAAATTAATAGATAATCACCCTCAATTGTTTAGTTATTTAGGGCATTTAAAGTATAGGATGGCTTTACAAAAACTCAGTATACAAGAGATTGAATCTTTACAAAATAAGCTATTAAATTATGAGATACAGGGGTATATAATGATTTTTGAGCTATTAAGTTCTATTCGTACTCAAGATGCTGAAAAACAAATTGTCATAGATGGTTTTTTGAAAGAGTGTATATATAAAATAGGAGTACAATGGAATAATAACATTGATAACTTTCAATACTTTAATCATATAAGAAATATTCTTAAAAACGAAGAAAAAGATGAGAAATTATGTTCATTTGTGGTAAACGATATTATCAATTATATAAACTGGGATACTGCACTTAGTTTGGAACCATATAGAAGCATATTTGAAATTGCATTGAGTGATTATTTTGATAGCACTTGGGCTATTATATCCTCTGCTATAATCAATGAGAATGATGGATATATGAAATTCTGGGGAATAAAGCAACTGTTGGGAGGATATGTTAGTAACATATATACAAAAAAAGATATATTATTTAACAATGATAATGTTGAAAAAATTATAGACTGGTGTAATAAAAATCAACCTATTGCACCTACTCTTATTGCTGAATTAGTTCCTATATATAATGAAGACCGAACTGAATGGAATCCTATTGCAAAAAGATTAATAGATGAATTTGGAAATATAAAAGAGGTTCTTGACAGATTAGGGGCTAATATGAATAGCTTCTCGTGGTCAGGTTCTATTGTACCCTTACTTGAATCTAATAAAAAATTACTTGAAAGCATTGTGGACAATAGTAATCCTATAGTTTCAGAATGGGCACAGCAGAATATAAACGAGTTAAGCAAACGAATTATTCAGGAAAAAAAGAAAGATGAAGAGTATTTTATAACATAAAATATTACACAAACTCCCTAATATCAAACTCCGTTTTACTCTCTACAGTTTTAGGCAACGCCTTCTCCAAGAGCGCACTCACTTTAAGAGTTGCTTGGGGTAAGGCTTTTTCTATGGCTTCTAATAGGCTGGTACCCTCTACCTTTTGTAGTAGCTCTATGTTCTCGGTGGTAACTTCTTCTTTGTCCTCAGAGAGGAAAGTAGCTACCTTTTCCAAGTCCTCAAACGAAAGCCCTGTGGCAAAATCATTGTCCTCTGCCTCTGTGCGATAACTGCGTAAATCCTCTTCTTCATCTTCAAGGTTTATGGTAGGTTCCTCTTCCCATTCTGTCAGAATATCCTGTTGCTCTTTTTCTGTTAAGGGGATAGCTGTAGTGGCTACCTTTGTAGAAGGCACAAACCTGCTTTCCCCCATTACCGAAGTTGAGGAAGCCGACTTGGGTATAGAGGTCGTTTTAGGTTTAGTAGCTCTCTTTTTAGATAGTGTTATAGGCATTTTGTCCGATAGCAACAACAAAATGACCACAATAAGCAGTAAAATGATAATCTTTTCCATTGTCAAAATATAGGTTTGTATTTCTGTTCAAAACTCTGTGTAATTTCCTCTTGGTACTGCTCAAAATGCGCTTTAAGTACATTGTCTAAATAGTTATACAGACTGATCTTGTCTTCTCCTATCACCTGTACAATACGGGCTATTCGCTGGTGAAACTCAGGGCGTATATACACCGATTTTCCTTCTCTTGCTGAAGTCTCTCCCTGCTCAAAAAAATAACTTTCATACTCATAGAGTTCTGCCTTTTTCTTCTTGGTAGGAGCTGGTTTCTGGGGTGCTTTCTCTGTCTCTATTGGAGCCGTAGCAATGGCAGGGGCAGGCGTGGGTTGCTTGCCTGCCATTAGCTCCATTAGTTCGTTTTCGTCTATAGGTTTTACTGTCTTCATATCTTTAAGGCTTACTGAATAATCTGTACCAACTCATTAATAAAGTCGTCCAAATGACAACCACTCATCAACTTCTCATCAGCAGGCATTAAAGTAGAACGGAATACCAATCGTTGGTTTTCTGTGCCGTCTTTGCGAAAACGCTTGCTATCAGAGATATAGGCTTGCATCAGGTTCAAACCTAAATCAGCGATCACTTGCTCATAAATCTTGTACAAAGGCGATTTTTCTCTCCCATCTACCTGATTCCAAAACAAATGTACGCTTTTAATAGCACTTTCAGTATTCTTAGCGATGATATTGGAAAGTACCTCAGTAAAACTCAAAGTACTTTCAATTACCACTCTATCGGCAGTGATAGGTGAGAAAATGTGATGCATTTGTGCTAGCAGGGTCAATATCCCTGCGGTGTTTACTGTCCCCGGCATATCAAAAAGTATAACCTCTATAGGGAAAGGTGTCTCTGCGATGAGCTGTTGTGCCTTTTCAAGGGCTTCATTGGGCTTACATTGTATTATGGGGTATGCCTTTTTGTTTAGCTCACTAAACTGTCTATGAGCAGCTTTCTTAAAATGCTCGTTGTTCATCACTGTTTTAAGATCTTGCTCTCGCATTCGGTGTAGGCTGTATTGTGGATAATCACAATCCATCACTGCTACATTATAGCCCATTCGGTAGTGTAGCAAGCTGGCTACTAAGGTAGTAAAAGTGCTTTTTCCTACCCCTCCTTTCTGGGTGGAAAAGCTAATGAATTTTGTCGTTGATGTCATATATATGTGTTTAAATATGTTTGTAATTCAGTAAGTATATAAGTGCATAGCTATTCAAATACAACTATCTTTATTTAAGTAATTATCTCTGTAACTATACCGTTATATAAGTAATTAGCTAATTATCTAATTGACTAATTACTTGCGTATGTACATACATTGGTAGCTTTATAGCTGTGTAGCTACATAGCTACGCAAATACATTTTTACTTCCATACATACTTGCTTTGGTATGCGGGTGCAAAGGAACATATAAATATACATATAGCCTTATGTAGGGTTGTAAATGGCTTTATAAGGAAGTGATTGGCTTTATGTTATATACAAATCCTTTGCTAAGAAATCACTTGTTTTGCACCCTGAAATTACTTTACCCGCTCGTAGTGTTAATTTCTCTCTTTATGGCTAATTAAAATTCGACCGTTAGGGAGAATTTTCTGTTCACCCGAACAGAGCAAGTTGTGTTTTGAGGCACGCATTAGGCGTGTAGGCACCTCAAAACCACTTGCCCTTGCAGGGAGCTTAAAACGCACTCCAAAGTCGTGGTTTTTTACTAACACTGAATTTATATGACCTTACAGAAAACAACTCACAAACACTCCACAGGTAGGAATAAAAAGATAAATCCTACTTCTTTTAGATATGTTTTTCGATTGAATGAAGAAGAAAACAATCAGTTTCTCTCGCTTTTCGAGCAATCAGGAATGAAAGTCAAAGCGCATTTTATCACCTCTTTGCTTTTTAACCGAGAGATAAAAGTTGTGAAAATTGATAAATCTGCATTAGATTATTACACTAAACTCACTGAACTCTATGCACAATTTCGTTCGGTAGGGGTCAATTACAATCAGATTGTAAAGATACTCTATCGCAATTTTTCGGAGAAGAAAGCGGCTGCTTACCTCTATAAATTGGAGAAAGAAACTACCCAATTGATTGCTATCTGCAAACAAATATTAGAGCTTTCTCAGCAAATAGAGCAAAAACTAAAGTAAGTTTTTAAGACGAAAACAGCGACTTATGATAGCAAAAATACATCGAGGAGGGCAGCTGTTAGGAGTACTTTTGTACAATCACAACAAGGTGGATAAAGGGCAGGGAGAGGTGTTATATACTCAAAAAGTGATACAACCTCTGCAAGGAAGTGTAGGCATTTCAGAAGTGTCTCGCTCCTTTGCACCTTATCTCTATGCCAACATAAGGACAGAAAAACCTATCCTACACATATCCCTCAATCCCGATCCTAACGATAAGGTAAGCGACGAGACCTTTGTAAAGTTGGCTACTGACTATATGCAACAGATGGGCTTTGGCAACCAACCTTTTGTGGTTTACAAACATTCGGATATTGAGCGCAAACACATTCACATTGTATCGCTGGGGATAGACGAAGAAGGCAAGAAAATCCCTGATACTTTTGAAAAAATACGCTCAATGAAAGTATGCCGAGAGTTGGAAACAAAATACCAACTTATCCCTGCTATCACCAATGATTCACCGCTAACAGATGATGAGCTCTTGCCTTTGTCTAAATTAGTCCCCTTAGATTACCGACAAAACGACCTTAAAAAGGAGTTGGTACATATTGTAAAACAATTGCTAAAACACTATCATTTTGCCTCGTTAGGAGCATTTAACGCCTTGCTCAATCAGTTTAACATAGCGGTAGAAAAGGTAGAAGGCGAACTGCAAGGTGTTCCTAAAAAGGGCTTGGTGTATGTGGTATTGGATGAGAATGGTAACAAAGCAAGCCATCCTTTTAAAGCCTCCAAGCTCGGCAAAACACTGAGCTTACCTTATATCGAAAAACATTTACAAAAGGAACAAGATCACTTAAAAGGACAAAACACCACTTCCTTAAAGGCACATATCATCTTTGCCAAAGAAACAGCTCATAGCAAAAGTGAATTTGTTCAAGAACTAAAAGCTAAAGGAATAGAGGTTGTCTTTCGTGAAAATAAAGAAGGGAGAACCTACGGAGTAACCTTTATCGACCACAACAGCCGATGTGTGTATAATGGTTCTCAGCTGGGGAAAGAGTTTTCTGCCAATGTTTTTCATCAGTGGCTAAAATCGTTAGAAGAGCCTGTTCCTGCTTTAACCTCTGAGGTTAATATGCCGGCTGTAGCTCCTTATGCAAGTAAAAATCACAACAATACTAACACTGTTGAAGAGGATACTTTCTGTGACACTTCTTGGACACATTACCAAGAGGATTTTGGCAAGGACTCAGCCTTAAATGTTTTCTTTACTCTTTTCTCTTTGGATGATCAAGGGGTAGATTACGAAGAAGAGGATTTTACCAGAAGAATGAAACGTGCTACTGCCAAACGGCGAAAAATGAAAAACAAATCTTAGGTGTGGCTATTGAGCTGACATAGCTAAGTATAAAATATTGACAAACACTAAAAACAGAAACAAATATGCAAAACGATGATGATTTAAGAGCATTAGCCAAGATTATGGCTTTTATGCGTGCAGTAAGTATTCTCATAGTACTAATGCACCTCTATTGGTATTGTTATGGCTTTTTCCAAGGCGAAAAGTGGATATTAGCCGTAGTAGATAGAATCCTGACCAACTTCCAACGAACAGCAGGACTGTTCTCTCACCCGCTATACACCAAATGCTTTGCCCTCCTGCTCTTAGCCCTGAGCTGTTTGGGAACAACAGGTGTAAAAAATGACAAGATTACTTGGCGAAAGATTTACATCGCTCTGGGGGTAGGAGCTGCTCTTTACTTTGGTAATTTTTGGATTTTATACCTGCGCCTTCCTGCTTCAGTGGTTGCCTTTTTCTATATCCTTACTCTATCTTTGGGCTACATAGCGCTCCTTATGGCAGGTTCTTGGATGAGTCGCTTGTTAAAAAACAACCTTTTAGATGATGTTTTCAACAATGAAAACGAGTCGTTTATGCAGGAAACACGCCTGATGACAAACGAGTATTCTGTGAATCTACCTACTTTGTTCTACTACCGCAAGAAGTGGAACAAAGGCTGGATCAATGTGGTAAATCCCTTTCGGGCAACCATAGTGCTGGGTACTCCTGGTTCAGGGAAGTCTTATGCCATAGTGAACAACTATATCAAACAACAGATTGAGAAAGGTTTTGCAATGTACATCTACGACTTCAAGTTTGATGACCTCTCTACCATTGCCTATAATCACCTCTTAAAGCATTTAGATAAGTACAAGGTCAAGCCCAAGTTCTATGTGATAAACTTTGATGATCCTCGTCGTAGTCATCGTTGTAACCCTATCAACCCTAACTTTATGAGTGATATTTCCGATGCTTATGAATCTGCTTATACGATTATGCTCAATCTCAACCGCTCGTGGATTCAAAAGCAAGGGGATTTCTTTGTAGAGTCGCCTATCATTCTATTGGCAGCTATTATTTGGTTTTTGAAGATTTACAAAGGTGGTAAGTACTGTACCTTTCCACACGCCATCGAGCTATTAAACAAGCCTTATGCCGATGTCTTTACTATTCTCACCTCGTACCCCGAACTTGAGAATTACCTATCGCCTTTTATGGATGCTTGGCAAGGTGGCGCACAAGACCAGCTACAAGGGCAAATCGCCAGTGCTAAAATTCCGCTCTCTCGAATGATTTCGCCTCAACTCTATTGGGTAATGACAGGCGATGATTTTTCGTTGGATATCAATAACCCCAAAGAACCTAAAATCCTTTGTGTAGGCAACAATCCCGATAGGCAGAATATCTATTCGGCAGCTTTGGGTTTGTACAATTCGCGTATTGTAAAGCTCATCAACAAGAAAGGACAACTCAAATCCTCAGTGATTATTGATGAGCTGCCAACGATATATTTTAGGGGATTGGATAACCTAATAGCCACAGCCCGAAGCAATAAAGTAGCTGTTTGTTTAGGTTTTCAAGATTATTCACAGCTCACCCGTGATTATGGCGATAAGGAAAGCAAGGTAATACAGAATACTGTAGGGAATATTTTTAGCGGACAAGTAGTAGGGGAAACAGCTAAAACCCTTTCTGAACGTTTTGGAAAGGTATTGCAGAAAAGGCAATCTACTACGATTAACCGCAATGACACCTCTACCTCTATATCCACGCAGTTGGATAGTCTTATCCCTGCCAGTAAGATTGCGAACCTCACCCAAGGAATGTTCGTTGGGGCAGTCTCTGACAACTTTGACGAGCGTATTGAGCAGAAGATATTCCACGCTCAGATTATAGTAGATAACAAGAAAGTAGCTGCTGAGACCAAAGCCTACCAGAAAATCCCTGAAGTCCTATCCTTTACCGATGCCAACGGCAACGACACTACCAAAGAACAGGTAGAAGCCAATTACCGTCAAATAAAGTTAGATGTCGTTGAAATCATTGAACGCGAAAAAGAACGCATCGCCAACGATCCTGAGCTGAGGTATTTGGTGGAGAAGGAGGGATAAATACTGTTACTTAGATATA
This sequence comes from uncultured Capnocytophaga sp., assembly GCF_937936315.1. Lineage (GTDB taxonomy): Bacteria > Bacteroidota > Bacteroidia > Flavobacteriales > Flavobacteriaceae > Capnocytophaga. The sequence goes on from NZ_CALGWU010000059.1 coordinate 26,283, forward strand.
ATGATTTTCTCCACAAAATCTATACTACCAACCTCATCAGGAGAGCGGTAATCGATAGATCCTTCATTAGTCATACGATTAAAGGTAATATGAACTTCGTAAGATCTATTCCTCCTACTCCATTGTTTTGAATCACCAGGGTCATCATAGTATGCACCTTCAAGCCCCAATTGTTTTACCATTTTATCCCAATCAGTTGCTTTTAGTTGTGAGAAATCACAAGTATTTCCATTATAAGTGATTTTTCCTTTAAAAGCACCTTTGGGAAGACTTCTTGTGTAATCTTCATAGTCCTTTTTCTCTGCTGCTATGGCTTTTGGCTGGCTATTAGGTTTATTTTTGCTAAAAGGACTCCTTATGGCTCGCATAGGTAGAGGGAATATACAAATTCTTGCAATAGTATCGCTTGTACCTCGTGTAGAAATATTAAAGCCTAATTCATCCCATATATAAAAAGTAGATAGCACTTTCTCTGGGTATTCCTTCACATACAGGCTATCATACATTCCTTGTGCTCTTATCATCTCTTTTTCTGAGGAGTATTCGGTGGCGCTTATATCTACATTCTCGTAGTCTTCTTTACTCTTGAAAAAACGAATACCACCATCATCTTCACTATACCAATAAGCCAGAGCTCCTTTTTTCCAATACCAACGCTTTGAAATAGAGGTGTTTTCAATCATTTCTTCTTTTCTATAAGGTACATTGATGATTCCTATCAACTCCTGTATTGAGTTTGTTAAAAGGAACTGCTTCCCGTTGTAGTACAATATAGTATCTTCTTCCACACGGAAGTGATTTCCTGTATCAGAAGTGTAGTTTTTAGTACTGAGTGTATCAATATTAGGACTGTTAGATGAATATCCTGTAAATTGTTGGCAACTAACAGATAGAATAGAAAATAGGTATATAATATTTCTCATATTACAATATAATTTTAATGATTATGATGGACTTTTGTATTTAATAGATTAGAATCCATATTATTTTTTTTCCATAATACTTTAAGTTTGTTTCTTAAGAAAATTATTCCATCTGCATTATTTTTTATAGAAAAATACTCATCAGCATTTAGTTCCATATTTTTCAAAAATTTTATATTATTTACAATGTCATTTATCTTACTGATATTCACATTCTTTATACCTTTTGTCTCTATTATTTTATTTGAGAAAGATTCTATTTCATCTATAGAAGTTTTAATTCCCCATAAAAGAATACTAGGCTCATGTGTTAATGATAATTTAAACTCATTCTTTTCACACCATTTTAATACAATATCATCCATTGAATCTGTATATATTGGATGTTGCATATACTCTCCTACTATATTAATTATTTCTGTTTTCTTATCTTCAAGTGTTTTTTTCTTATCAAGAAAAATTTTTAAAACTTTTGTAACAGCTTCTGTTGCACATTCAATAGCTAATCCATGCAGAGGCTGTAGTCCACTATCTTTTGCTAATTGTGTATGAGAAGGTCCATATTCATTTAATTTCCAAAATGGATGTTCTTCATCTTCTATTTTTAGTAATTCTGAATATAAAAAAGTCTGATAGTCATCAATTAAACTAGTTGCTGAAAGAATTAAAAAATGAGTTAGAGCATTTTTAGCTATTCGGATATAATCTTCTAAAAAGTTAAAAATACCAAAGATTTCCAAAATATCTTTATAAGAATGTTTTCCAAAAAAACCAAAATCACGTTTTTCAACATAAGCATCTCTAATACACAAATATTTATCATATATTTTTGTATATGAATCATTCTTTTTCCCTTTATAGTTAGGATTACTTTCTGATGCGTCAGTATCTTGTGCAGAAGATATATCTTTTAGTATTTCATAGATGAAAGCATCTTTCCAAGTTCTTTCTCCTTTCTCTATCTCTTTTTCATCTTTAATAGTAACTGAGAAAAAATGCTCATTTAATTTAGGTAAAATGCTTGCTATAGTATCTAATCTATTAAAACTACCTGTTTGTATATAGTAGTTAGAATAATTAATTTTTTCTCCTTTCTTTAATTTGGAATTTTTTGTTTTTTTTAAAGAAGTCATACTAGGATTATCCCAAGGATAAACTTTAGGATCATATACCTTCATAACAGCTAATTCACAGAAATTACTATGTGCGTAATAATCTTCTAAGATATGTAATGCAGCACCAAAATTAATTCTTCCTATAACGCTGTTAGGATCAGATTTATTAATAAAATCTTTGAAACATTTAAAAGATGTTGGAAATGGAAAGATATCTTCATCTTTTTCATTATCAGTACGGATATATTTTCTTGTTCCATGAGTTTTATTTTTATCCCATTGAGCATCAATAGGGTCTTTAACAAAATCACAATCTAACTTATTATTAACATTCTTTTCTCCTGATTTTCTTATTAAAGCATAAGGATTATCTATATGTTCTTCAGGTCGATAAACTCCTAAAATTTCAGGAGTTATATAAATGAAACGACTTCTAAATTTTTCTATATATTTAAAATAATTAGAGGGTTTTTTATTCCCTTTTTCATCTTCTTTAATTTTTATTTCCCCAAATTCTTTCAGAGCTAGATAACCTACTAAGTTTGTTATAGTAGCTCTACTGAACTTGACTGGATTTAATTTTATTTCATCCCATTTTGTTATAGAAAAATTAGGGGGAAACAAAGAAAATTCGAAGTCAGTTGGTATACTCTTTTTTACCTTTATATCACATCCACAATTGTTATTTCCTTTTCTAAGTTTATTTTCATCAAATAGATTTTTAAGTTTTTCTGAAATTTTTTTGTAATCAAATTGTGAAATATCAGAAGCTAAAATGTTTGCCATTGGTCTAATAACCATAGGATCTACAAATTGGGAATAATCTCGTAACCAATTCCCTAAATAGATTTGATCTTTAACTAAGGTTTCCTCATTCTCCTCTTCCCATTTAATAGATTCAAATGCTTTGTTTTCGATATATCTATGTCCAAATCCATGTATAGAATTTCCTTTTCCTGCTGAAAAAAACTCATAATCAGCATAATCATTATCATCAAGTTCTATACGATTATCAACATATTCTTTCAAAGCTAAATGAATATCAGAAAAATCCCAAACAAGTTGTTTTATCTTTCCTTTTATTGTCAGTCTTGCATAAGGTTGTTCTTTTTTTTCAAAAGGATCAATAAAAAACTTATTATATGTCTTATTAGCAGTGGAAGTATATTTGGCTCCTTCATCACCTATAGCATCTCCACCTATAGAAGAGTATTTATAACGCAATAGATAATCAAGATGGTGCCCAAACTCTTCAACAAGAGCAAGCATTAACATTTGACTTTTCTCATTGTTTTTTAGGGCAAAATCTATAAAATACTCTGAGACAAGAATTTTGTTTTTAAAATCTTCATTTTCTCCCATATAGTATGCTGCCATAAAAGAGCCTAGTAATTTTTCAACCACAATAATTTGTGGATTTATACTACTCTTTTTATCACTTGCATCCTTATACAATTGTTCATATGCCTCTATTGGTATATCTCTTCCAAAAATATCAACCATTAAAAAATAAAACATTATCATACTATCTTTTCCCGCAAAATAAAAAAGTTGTTCTAAAGCAAAAGAACTTTCTAACTTATAATTACTTCTCTTTAATTTAGAAAAAGTAGTAGTATACTTTTCGTACTTCCCATAAATTATCTCTGGACTATCTTCAATGATCAATTTTTGAGATTTTTCTACTATATCTCCATTTAATGAATATATACTATAATCTCCTCCAATGATTTCAGTTGTTTTGCCTTTTACAATTCTTGTTCTGCTCATAGTTATTATAGTTTTGACTTTTCTCCGCTATTGGTCTTTATCTGTTCTTTTGCATTTCTTTTTATGTTTTTCTCAGAAATAGTTTCAATTCCTTCTCCACTATTTAGCATAGTTTTCCCTTTTTTTGTTTCACTATGCAAATCACCCTCAATCACCTCAGTTAAAGCACCATTCACATATACAAACATATCCCCACAAATATCACTTCTCTTAGCCTTTCCAGCCGTTTCGGTGATATTTACACTGGCATCTAAATCAATGCTATCACTTGCTTTTAAGTTGATGTTCTTAGCAGTGATATTAATTGTCTCAGGAGCAGAAATCTCAATGTTTTTTCCTTGAGTATCTAACTTAATCACATTGCCATTCTTGTCAGTAAGCAGGATACTCTCATCTTCAGTAAAGATGAGCTTATGTCCACTTTTGGTGTGAATTGCCTTTACACGGTTATCAGCATTGTGATACCCACTCTTTGCCTCACCATTATAATGCGCTCCAAGCACAAACGGACGTTCGGCATTGCCTCCTTCAAAATCTATCATTACCTCTTCACCTATTTCAGGGATAAAATAAAAACCTTTACCACCTCCTGTATAAGGTTGCACTACACGTATCCAAGGGGTCATTTCATTGCGTTTTGCCTGCCATAAGAATTGCACGCGTACACGTCCTATTCCTAAAGGATCGTTGTTGTCTTTTACAATTGCTGGTTGCTGCTCACTGCGAGGAAAAGCATTCTCATCAAAATCAGCAGGCGTACGCATCATCGGGATACCCTCAAAGGAATTGTAATACTCCATACCACTGTGATAATGTGATATTTTTACCACCCTATAAGTCTCCATTGCACGTGCATTAATATCAGTAAGACACGCAAAGGTATTCATCCTGAGACGCGGGTCACGGCTTTGTCCTTTTACTTTGAGCAACAATTCGCGTTTGTCTTTCTCTAAGCGTACTACATCCTCTAAATCTATACTTGATTGCTCTAATGAAGTAGCCGAGTGATATTTTTGAGGGATCTTTTTATAGATTTTTTTAGAAGCATTCTTTGCATCAGTTTGTATAGGGTTATTCTTATACTCATTAGCAGCATCTCGTGAGTCATTATTTTCAGATGTTCCTTGATGTATATTATAGTTTATATACTGAAAATCCTGTGGTTTTACCTCTAAGAAGAACTCTTCATCAATCAGGTTCAGGTTCTCACCTAATTCAATGGTCTCTTGGAGTTTATTGCCAAAAATAAGTTTACTGCCATCATAATAAAAGTATTCTCCGTAATACTTAGCCAAACGACAAATAAAGTCGTAGTCAGACTCTTGGTATTGTACCGTATAAGGAAGCGTCCTTGTGGTATTCACCCCTGCTGAGGTATCCACTTTTGCGGACTCATCATACTCCTGGGTAGCCGCTGCAACGATTTCTTGTAGTGTTTTATTCTCATAAGATTGACATTCCTTACCGCTATCTAAGAGAATGCTTGGTGCATTGCCTGAGATATAGAGCGTGCCATAGCCGCCTCCTGTCTTTCGTTTACAATGAATCTTAGTGATAATTCCCGAGAAGTGTTGTACTACCTTGCCATACTGATAAAACTTAATGGTAAGAGGATCGCCAAGCAGATCGCGAGAGTGCTCCATAATGTATTCGTGGAACTTATCAAACGAGTCCTCTGGGGTTTCAATGGTAAAGGTATCGTGCTGGCAATTGTATTGGTGTAGCTCTACTTTATAGCTTTCTTTGGCTAAGAAATCTTTGCCATTGGAACTGAGCAGACAATAAACCACAGGATTGGTCTTATCATTAAGAAACTCTGTAAAACTTTTTAATTTGAAATCTTTTAACTCCATAAAAAAATGCTCTTTAAGATATTAGTATTAGTAATTTAAAATAGCTTTATCCTCTCCACATCTTATTGTGAGCTACCCCACCTACATCAAATCCTTGTGCGATGAGTCGTATTTCTATCTGCAAAGGCTCAGTACCTTGCGCATCAAAATGTTCTTTGTATTTAATACAAAAAGCTTTTTTGAAAAGCACTTCTTGGAGCTTACTCATAGCATCTCTACGGTAAAAAATAATTTTACCATCTTTAGTTTGGTTGTGGTCTAACATCCAATTGAGCAGTTCAGGTGTTCCTGTACTCTCTACTCTAATGGATATTTCACCACCATAAGGCATTCCCTTGGGTTTACCTGTTTCATCAATATTTTGAGTGAAATCGTATTCACACTCCAAAACATTGTAAGTCTTATCATCTAATTCTAATTTTGCAAGAAACGACATAATCTAATCTTTTTATTTTTGAGTTGTTCTATTAATACTTTGTATCTTTATTTATTGTATACTTGTAGAAAGAGCAGGTATGAACTGCTCACACCTGCTCTCTATACTTCTAAACCCATTCGTTCTCAAACGCACCTGTACCCATCTCTATCTTACGAGCAGAGATTGTGAAGGATTCCGTCAGAGGTTTTTGTCCTGAAGCCTCAAAGTTCTCTCTGTGCTTTACCAAATACCCCTCAGTAAATTTGAGTTCTTTAAGCGTTGCCTCGCTATCTCGTTTTAAGAAGACGATACTGCCGTCTTTTCTCTCAAACGAATTAACCATCCACTCAAAAAACTCAGGCGACTCAGTGCCTTCAATCTCTATGTCAATCTTACCTCCTCGGGCAACACTTGACGGTCTTCCTGTTGCGTCTGTCTCTTGGAACAACGCGTAGCTCACTTTAAGGATGTTAAACTCCTTGCCTGCTACTTTTAATTTTGCCTTAAAAGCCATAATTTTAGAAAATTAAAGAGTTAATAAAATAAATTACCTAATGCTACACCCACTCGTTGACGTGTTTGCCTGTGCCAAGCTCAATCTCTTTAGCTGAAAGCGTAAAGGTTTCTTTAAGAGGTTGATTTCCTGTAGCATCAAAATCTTCTTGGTACTTAACAATATAAGCCTCTTTAAACTTCAACTCTTTTAAAGTTGCCTCACTGTCTCGTTTTAAGAAGACGATACTCCCATCCTTTCTTTCAAAAGAATTGGTCATCCACTCAAAGAGGTCGGTATCCCCTGTACTTTCCACAGTGATGTGGATCTTTCCACCTCTTGAGATACTTGATGGTCTGCCTGACGCATCGGTTTCCTGTAACATTCCGTAGTCTACGGAAAGAATGTTGCGCTCTTTACCCGCAACCACTAATTTTGCTTTAAATGCCATGTTAAATATATTTTAAAATTTAAATACTTAATACTACCAACTATGGAAAATATATTTTGCCTTCTTTCTCTCCTTACTCTCTATTAATTTTCAATTGGCTTTTCTTAATTTATCATCTTAATTACAATAATTATGTATATTATATATTTTTGATTCTTCTTTAATTCTGTGCATATTCTACATCCCACTCGTTGCCATCATCACCCTTTTGTCCATCCATCTTAATGAGGAAGTTCTTTGCTGGGAAGTAGGGGGTCATATGAATATCCAAATGGATTTTGTCTTTTTGTATAGCATCTTGCTCAAATCGCTTGATTTCAAACTTTTCAATCAGCTTATAAGGACCTGTGATGCTATCTAAAAAGCGAACTATCTGTCCCATAATCTCCTTACGGGTTACTGAGGAATAGTTCTCAAAAGCGCGTCTGTTCAAGAAATCCATTAGTACTTTGGTTACATAATCAAACACACGTACCACTGAGTAGGTCTGCAAACCTATATTATCCCCATTGAATAAGGTTTTGGCTGAAAATGCCATTACCTTGCCGTATTCATTGACCATCGGGATAAGTCCCAAACTCTCTAAGTTCGCGATCTCACTCTTCTTAAGGTCAAACTTCACCCCTTCTACTTCATTGATACCCCCAAATTTCTTACCCGCTGTTACCTGAGACATCAATGTCTTGTAAATCTTACCAGCCAAAGCTGCTGAAGGGGGTACAAATAAATCATCTGCTTCTTCTATTTCTTCAAAACGCCCACGACCTACAAGCCAATTACAAGTCATCAGTACATTAGAGCGGTATACATCTCCTCCTGTGTGGTTTGCCTCGTCAAACATTTCCATTACATCATCTGGTTCATCCAAGTGTTGGAAGTCGGTAACGAGCATTACCTTATTGCTATGTGCTATTTTAGCCCATTTCTCAAGTACTGCATTAGAACCTAAGTAACCTGGTATAACCAAGATAGAGTAGTTGTTTTTAAGGTCTAATCTATCGTAATTATCAGTAAGTTCTGCGTGGACAGCATCAATAAAACGGGTGTTGTCTAAATCTTTTAACTGGTCAAGAGTAGCATTGACAATCGTTACATTCTTAACCTTATCTTCTTCGGTGTTTTTATAGAATAGGGCTACTGTACGATAGTTAGCTTCTAATTCTTTGGTGGCGTCTACAGCATAAGCCAAGTTCTTTGTGAGTAATTCCTCAGAGGCTTTTTTCTGATCCTCACAAGAGGCAACCATATCAGTGATTGTTTCATTATCGCTAAGTACATTGAGCCATAACTCTAAAGTTTTTTTCAAGGTCTCGCGCTCTTTGGCTTTGTTAGCCTCTGATAAAAAGATATTTCTACGCGCTTTGCGCTCAGGATTTACATTTTGGATATTCTCAATAGAACTCTCTAAAAGGTCAAATCCGCCATAGCGTGCTAAAGCCTCAATGGATTTTTCTATTGAAACAGGTTTCCCTTGTTGCGCTAAGGGAGCACCTTGTGTTTGTTTAGCTGCATTATCTGCCATTGTTTCTAATATATTAAATTAATCACTAAACTATTTCTTTTCTTCTAATTCACCAATTAGTCCCTGCAAGGTACTGAGCAGCGCCGCCTTGGCTTCAGGGTCTTCTAAAGCTGCCTTGAGCACTTTATTGCTCTTGAGTTGCTTGACAATTTTCTGCAATTGGTCTTTTTCTGTCTCTAAACCTGTAAGAAAGCTACTTTGCGCTGTAATGCCTTTTACTCCGAAATCTCCCAGATTAGCAAAAGAAAGCGTTTCTTTCTTCATTGCCCCTTGGGCATCCTCAAAATCTATATTTACGTGTGGCTTAAAATGTTCAAACACTTTTTCAACAGTAGTAAGCCCTTCTACCAGCTCTGGCTTGATGGGGTCATCTGCTGTTAGCTTTTGTGCTATCAGGGTTCTATTCTGAGGAATGTCTGCAATTGCCTCATTGGCATCTAAGGGGACTTCATTTCCGCCTATACCTTTACTGCTAACTGCCATAGTATTTATGTATTAAGTTAATATTGTTTCTTTATTACGCTTCTTCGCACCTACTTTCCCATTCAAATCCAAGAATGGATAAATCTATAGATGCATCTCGGTGCAAAACTACGCAATATTATTTAACACACAAGAGCTTTTATCAAGTTTAACAAAACTTTAACAGATTCGTGAGTTTTTTTGTGATATTCCACCATCAAAAGTAGATAACTCGCAAACCTATATACATCTTATATACGGAATTTACATACATAGTGTTTATATAGTGTGCATATAAGCTATTGGGTGAGGGGAGAGTTCTTACCCCCTCTCAAAAAGTCGATAGGGGTACATATTAGCAGAGGCGTTTTTTAGCTTTAGCATAAAACTCTCTTTAAGGTAGTCCCATTCTTCTCTCTCCATATTCTTTACAGTATCACTCTTTGTAAGGTAGATGTCTATAGTACGGCTAAAGCCTTGGGTAGTAGATACTTCTTTCTTAGTGCCTTTTGTTACCTCAATGGCGGTTATAGCACTCTTAAAATGGCTCATCCCAAAAGCTTCTATATCCGCGATGGTTACTATCCTACCGCGTGAGAGCAAGGCACTTCTTAGCTCTAAGAGTTTTTCCTCAGAAGTGAGTCTATTTCTACCGCCTACTGAGGTTTTTAGGATAGTAGCAGGTGCTGTAAAATAAGAAGTTTGAGTAGGTGGGCTACATTTTGTTCCTGCTCTTAGTCCATTGCCTTCCGCTCCTGAGGTATGCCAGAAAGCTACCTCACAGTTATTTTGCTCTTCGCTCTTAGTAGTGGAAATGATAAGATATGTATTGTTATCCTTTACGATACCTTGTTTATCTTTTCTCTGCTCCAAAGAGGCTATATGCTGAAAAATCTCTTTTAGCACATCCTTAGTGTAATCGCCTCCAACAGCAGCAAAGGCTGCAGCTTCATTTTTTATAACCTCTAAAAGGTATTGCAATAGCTCGGTTGCCTCTCTGTTGTCAAGTCGGGCAACTCCTCCTCGTCTGACCACTGCAACGGTATCTTGCTCTTTGCTTTGGTGGTTTTTTAAGTCAATTCTATTCTGGTAGCTATCAATAATATAATCAATATCCAAAAAGTGATGCTCTGTGGGTAATGGAAATATATTAAGACTTCCTTTGAGTATTTGTGAGAATTTTCTGTGTTCTATGTTGATGACAGGCACACAATTGAGCATAAAGCGGACACTGCGAAAAACCTCTGAGTGTACTACCGTGGAGAACACTAATTTAATCCACTGAATGTTTTCCTTGATCTGCTCTTCTATATTAGGAAAATGACTATATAACTGAGATACCACTTCTTCATCTCTATCTGAATTAATAGGTTCTAATACACCTTTAAGGGTATAGAAATTAGGCTGATAGAATTGATTGACCTCATTGTATATAGAGGTTAATGAGTTATTATTTTTGGTAATGATATGCTCTAAATCAAGGTGTTTATCTGCAACATTGTATCCATTGAGTAGCGTAAACTTCTTGTTTTGAGCACTTACAGTAGCTAATTTTAAATAGTGATAGAAGAGTTCTTTATGTTCATTGTTGTTCACATTGATAAAAAACTGAAGGTCTTCCAAAGGTTCATTATTGGTATTTTCTATTCCAATCCATAGCTCACCTACTGGGAGTGGTTTTATTCCTTTGGCTATTTGCTCATCAAAGAAAAAGCTCTCTTGTTCTATCAGTTCATTGCCATAAGCGATATATTTTACTTTGGCAGTAGTGAGTTTTAAGGGAATCGTTGGAAAAAAAGTGATATCTATTTCTTTAGTATCTTGAGGGTTATAGATATCTTGAACTCTTTTCTTTGTTGCAAAGCTGTTATATAATGAGATAGGCTTGTTGTTTTGGGAAGGGTATACTTGCAAGATTGTATGTGCAGGGAGTGCCCCAGCAACTTCTTCAGGGAACATCACCTCTAAAATGCGGTCTATAATCCTTGCGCGTGAGTTTTCTTGTTCAAAGCTGAGTTTTTCAAGTTCTGAGGCGCAAGCCGAAATCAGTAGTCCCACCAAAGGGTCAAAGGAGTTTTCTGTTTCGCTCTCACTATAGCCCCACATACGTGAGGCACGTCTTAATATGCGGTCTCTTATTCTATCTTGATTCATCTTTAATTCATTTTTAGATGTGTTTATTAATAAGACAAAGGTGCTATAAACAAGTGTGTTCTATACTCATAAGGGTTGTTAGTCTCTCTTATAAATCCTTTGATATAGATTATTACTTTCTTCTTTGTACGGGTCTTTTCTAAGGTACTCAGGTTTTGATTGGTTACCTCTACTTCAACCTCTTGCACGAATAGACGTTTTTCGTATCGCTGTATAGCTTCTTTTAAACTCTCTTTTACCAAGAGTTTTAGGTTGGCATCACTTTTAAGCATATCAAAGTCTGCTTCCCAAAAGCCTATGCCAAAGCCTTCATCAAACTTACACTCTCCCCAAGCTGTGGTAGCCAGTAGGAAGAGTTGCTGGTCAATGGAGGTCTCTAACGTGGTCTTAGCAAGGTCGCGCTTCTCTATCAGTGCCTTGAAGTCTATGGGGGTTTTGTAGTAAGTGCCTTTCATCATCATAAATATATTTTCTTTTTTATCTGTCCCTTTTGGGTGTACTCTATCTCTTTGGTGAGTTGTTTGCGCTTGATAAGCTGCAATTGTACCTTGGGGGTGAGTTTGAGTAGCTGCTCGCGGTAGTGTATATCGCCGATAAAACTCTGTCCATCATGCGTATCTACAATGATAAAGAAGTAATCCACATCATTGGGCTTTTGAAAGTTTTCAATATCACCAGCATATAAGAGAACAGTTTGTCCCTCGTGAGTAAAAGTATAAGAGAGGCTGTCTTCGGTCTTCCTTCGGTATTTGCTTAGTGTGTATTCAGTGATACCGTCCTTGTCGGGTTCAAAGCAGATATTCTCATACAAATAGGAAGTCGTATCAAAACGCTTGATGCCTATAAACGAAAGTAGGCTTTTATGCTGCTTTTCTTCTGTAAAGTGAGGAATATCCCTTGTTATCTGAAACACCTTTATCTCTTCTGTTTTATCATCGGTTATAGTGAGTTTGTAGGTAGGCACTTCTAATAAAGTACCGTTTATATTGAGCTGCACACTGCCTGCTTCCTTATCTGAGATAAGCATACTGATGGTATGCTGTTTAAATCTGCTTTCCTCACGTACTACCACTACCTCCTCACCCGCATCGCTCTTGTTTAATGCCAGCGGGTTTTCACTCATTCGGATATTTAGGTCAAGTTCCATAAAGGACATAACGGCTCTTAATTAGTGGTTAAACGATAGTAATAAAGGCATTTTAAGTGTTCTTTGAGTTCTTTATCTCCACCTTCTCCCAGATAGAACTCGTACACTTTTTGGAATGAATACACTAAAATCTTTGTAATCTTATCATTACGCATCTTTTTAAGCTCTGAGCGGCTTAGTTGTCTTACAAAATAACCATCACAATTGAGTGGATACTGATTCTTAAGGCTTATCATCTCTCCTGACTCAAAATAGACATCTACAATCTTTTCCTTTTTCAGACAAGTGGAAGGGGCAAGTATATTCAAAAATAGGAAGATACTATTCTTCCTCTTTCCTAATTGCAAAGCGGCGTAAGTGTACTCCTCATTGTCCACTCTCAGGTACATAGGAGGGACATTTACATACGGCAAGCCGTTTAATTTGGTTTTAGGTTGACTGACATCGCACTGTTCCATCACCTTAGGTTGTGGCAAAGGTAAGGACTGTGCTTTTGTGGTAAGCCAACTTAAAAGTGCAAAAGCTATAGCGATATACGTTCTCTGTGGCATTGGCTTACTTACTGATTTTGATATAGTTGCTTACAAACCTCTAAGTCTACTTTCATCTTATCGTATTCCTCTTGTAGGATCTGATTGATGTCGTTTAGGCTATCCAACAAAACCCTATCAGCAGTAAGTTTTTTGATGTGCTTTTTAGCATCAATATACTGCTTACAAATAAGAATGGTGTTGTTGTACATATTCTTATTGGTCAGTGTATCACTCTTCAAGAAAGGCTTATACATATCTGTCAAAATAGAAAAAGCTAATTTCTCATTGAAAAAATCGTCTTTAAGATTGGATACCCCAATGGAGTCCATCGCGACTTTTACCTTCTCTAAATCAGCAGCGAAATGGTTTTGTATGGCGATATCCTTTTCCAACTTGGCGTTCTTCTCCTTAAGCAATTTGTTTTCCTCAAAAGGGAAGTGCACATTGGCAAACATCGCTACCACCACAATGGTAACTGTGAGGACAAAAAAGAGGACGAAAAACCAATAGGCTTTTGTGCGTTGTTCTTTATTGACTATTTCCATAGTATTTATAACTTTAATTATTTAACAAATTAATCTACCAATAGGCTGCGGGTACGCCTTACTATATCTTGATTTTCATTGGTTGTTTCAGCCACAAATATACCGCCATCAGGTTTTTTACCGATATAATCCAAGCGGCTTAGGTTGTTGTACAAGTCTTCTATCAAGTCCATAAACTCTTCTGCTACTTTGATATGCTTGCGGATATGGTTGTGGTTGTAGTGGGTGTTGATAAGGGTATTGAATACCTGCTCAAAAGCACCTTGGGTAAGGTTGCACCACTCAGAAAAATAGTTCAGCAGTTCCTCTTTGCCTGCGCCTGAATGAGCATCTGTAAAGTTCTTCACAATACGTGCAAAGGCTGTTACTGAAAGCAGTAATTCGCAAGGTGGGTTATAAGGCGACAGCAGTTCAAAACGATTGATTTCCTGCCCTAAAAACACCAACATACGCTCATTTATCTTGTCTATCATTGCTGATAGCTCGTTATTCTGCTTTTTGATATGGATCTTTTGTGAGATTTGTATGGCATAGTTCTCCATCTTAGCATAAAAGCTACGAATGCGATGGTAGAGGGTTTGTAAGGAAGGATGTGCTATCACACAGCTGCAAGGGGGTATATAGGTATCGTCCAAACGCACTTGTCCATTGTCCATAATCACCCTACCTATCATAAGGTAACCATCACCCAAATCCTTATTCTTTAATTCTTCATCTGTATAGAGGTAAAGGGAGTAGGTAGGGCGCAAAAAAGGAATACGCGGTGGGTATTCTTGTGCCGCTGCCTCTCCGTAAGGAGTTGGTTTAAACAATTCAGCGGTGATAAACACGAAGAAGGTGGCATTACCCTTCATCTCTGTCATATCCTTGCTTAGCGTTAAGGTTTGTCCTTCTTGTGAGGCACTGATTTGTATACGTATTCCATTAGGAGTAACAGCGTGGCATTCTTCAAGGGTTAGTTGCAGCTGATTGTAGTGATCCATCAGCACGTGCATCTTTACCGCATCGCCTTCCACTGGCTGTAAGCCGTAGTTAAGGTCTGTGGTTTGCAAGGCTATGGCATCTCTAATGCTGTCGGTAACAAAGTCCTGCACAGCAGTAAAATGCCTGCTGCTTAGCTTCATTCCGTCTATCCAATTCACAAGATAATGGGTGAGTAGATTGTTCATTGTTCTATCTTGTTAATTTTGTTGCAAAGGTAAGGTTTTTTATAGAAATATAGATTCTATTTTTTTTAGAACATAACTGAGATATAAATCATGGTATCAACTCTGCTTTTACTTTTCTCACACTATTACTCTTTAAAGAATCTATTAAAATATAAGTCGTATCTCTATCCTTTCTATATAAAATACCTTTTTTTTCATTATAATTAAAATAAAAAGTATCTTGAGTTTCTGGATAATACATCATTTGTAAGTAATAGATTAAAAGAGAATCTTGTTGGGAAACCCTTTCTATTTTCCACTCATGTGGTTCCATAATATTCCAACCATCAATAAGCATTGAGTCAGTAAAAATAATTTTAGCCATATCATAATCGTCTTCAAGATATGGGTATATTAAGAGCCTCAATTCCCCATTCTCCTCTTTTTTATCTAAATAATAAAACTTTTTGTTCGCTAGTGGATTGTTTATTTTGGTATCAGATTCGATACTTAATGATTCATTTAGTGGATCTTTTTCAGTGTTATTATTAACAACATTTTCACAAGAACTCACTGTCCCTATTAAAAATAAACTAATAAGTAATAATTTCATTTTTTGTTTTTTCATTTGTTTTTTCATTTGTTTTTTTGTTTATTATTTCTTCTGTTATTTTTCTTCTATTTCGTCTTATTTGTGTTATTGTATATTCTTTTGAATTATGTGTTTTAGAGGCTGTAAATATTCCATCTTCTTGTTTTTCAAAAAACCAATCGTTATCTCCTTTTGAAGAACCTACATCCCAAAATCTGTATTTTATACTACCATTATCACATTCTCTTCCTACTATAACAACATAATGATCTGTTGTGGTTTCATTGATGTAATCTTTGTATTTTTTACCTTCTTTATCTATTTTATCCTTCGGTTTATAATTAAATGTATGATTCACACCAACCATAACAGGAAGTCCATGTTCCAAGGATTTATCTAAATATTCATAAGCTTTATTTATTTTTTCTATATCTCTAAAAATTAATTTATTTCGTTCTTTGTTTTCATCAGCTAACTGAAACTCACACTCATACCATTTATTATTAGGATAAGCTTTAGATTCTATTCCAGCTCCTTCTGGCATAATTACTGTTGTTGTTACGACTTGTTTGTTTTCATCTTCATCTTTTTTCACTTCCTTTATACCGCTTAAAATTTCTCTACAAGTTAGATTACAATTTAAGTTCCCTTTTCCTTGAGGTTTAAATTTTATCTTACTACGTAAATCAATATGCTTTTTATGACAATATGGGCAAGCCCCTTCTTCTAATGGTTCTTCTTTCTTTTCTTCTTTCTTTTCTTCTTTCTTTTCTTCCTTCTTTACTTCTCCAACCTCTACTTTTACAGGGCTTTTACCATATTTGACTTCTACATCTTCATATACAAGTTCAAAAGGTTTACTTTTCTTGCTATCTCTAAAAGTATGTACCTCTATGGAGTAGTTCTGACTTTCAGAATCTCCTTCCCAGAGATACTTACCTCGTTCAAAAAATTCTTTATCAACTGTTATTTTATTACAATAATATTGATCTTCCCATAAATAGAAAAGACCACTTTGATATACAGGATCGTCTTCTTCCATTCTTTCCTTTTTTGTTTTACCATCTTTCTCCCAAATAGTATACTTGACGGCAGCTCCTATCATACCTGTAGACTCTATACATACTTGAATGACATCTCCAACTTCTATTTTAGTGATTTTATTTTTATCCTTATCAACAAAATAAGCCTTTTGTATTTCTCTTTTTACCTGAACCTCATTACTATGTTTTTCTAAAATTCCAAAACTTGCAGTTACACAAAACTCGTGTTCTGTACCTTCACCATTTGCTCCTTGTGGTAAATAACGATTTGCAAGATATTGTAATGTTTTCTGATGGGTTATTAAGGGGATTCTTAACCTTGCTATGTTATCAGCTTCAACTTCAGCCGAAAATTCTTTAGTTGAATAACTATGTTTTGAATCATTTTCTTGTTTATCATTTTCCCATAGATGAAAATGTATCTTTTTTCCCTGTAATCCTTGTGTTTTTGCAAAAGCAATCAAAGTGTCTTGATAACTTACTTTTGTTATACTACCTTCACCCTCTTTCATAAGGTGTACTTCTAAAATTTTAGGTTCTATATTATGCCTTGTTGTTACCTTTTCTTCTTCTTTTTTAATCTCTATTTCAAGAGAAGCCTCTTCTGAGAAATTACTTAGCTCAGAATTTTTTTTTTCTTTTACTTTTTCAATATCATATATTTTAATGATAAATGTACCTCCGTCTTTTCCAAAAGATCCAAATTTCATTGGTTTCAATGGTTTTTTATCTTCTTTTATCTCATTAATAAAAGGATTACCATTTCCCTTCTTATAGATACACCATCTATATCTTTTAGAAGTTTTTTCGTCATTTATGGTAACGTAAAAAGTTCCTCCTTTGGTTGTTGGCTTATTTTTTTCATCGAATGTAATTGCTATTTTGTCTGGCATATTTTTAGTGTTTTATAGATTTTAGATTGATACTATTCTTTCTATACAATTTTCCTTCATTATAGAGCGTTATCTCTGCATCTATTTTGAGAAGTTGCTGTGTATCTCTTTGGGTTCTATATGTAATTTCAAAACTACTTCTAATGGGAGTTATATCATCTATAGCTCTAATACCGTCCAACAAATCCCATAGGTTATAATTCCTCTTTAACTCACCCTTTACAATTGTTACAATTTCCTCTTTTTCAAATACCACTTCTGCTTCTAACTCATAAGGAATAAAAGCACTGCCCTGCACAGGGCAAAACTCCTCTTCCCACTTTTCATTGTCCTTATGAAACCACTCCATACGAGGAAAGAGTACCTGATTTAAGAACGACATCTGTAAGCGTTCTATCATATATTCCTTATCTATCAGTTTTTCATAGAAAGCATTGGTATAGCTTTTGGTTAATTTTCCTTCAAAATAACCTTCTATATCAGTACGTTTTTGCCTAAATCGCTCAATGATTTCTCGGTGGTTTTCTATATCTGTGATACCTCCATTTATAGATAGATGGTACTTTAATGGTTGCATCGCCTGCATACAAGCCGTTGCTAACTCGGTGAATTTGGTATCAGCTTCCTCATAAGTTGTATTTACAATCATACTCCACCCTTTCTCTGCTTTCTCCATCTGCAAAGAAAGGGAATAATCTGTTTTTACTTCCTTATCTGAGGTGATGACTACTTCTTTTACTTTATAGTCCTTTGCATAAAACTTCTTATCCAAATAACGGGAAGGACGCTCTAATTCTTTTTGTACAGCCTTTTGATGTCCTTGCAAAATAGCGAGTTCTTCTTCTGAAGGAACTATAATGCGCTCTGTCTTAGAGGTTAGCTTTTGTTCCAATAGTTCCCATAACTCACAACGCATATTGTGATAATGCCGTAAGTCATTTACTGAGATTTGAAGCTTCTCAGCAATCAACTGTAAGGTATCCCCTTTCTTTACCTTGTATATTCTACTCATAAGCGTATCATTTTAGGGTTATACTATTGAAATTCATAGGTTTCTTCCTCTTCCTCCTCTTCTTTAAGTTTATTGTCTACGCCTTCTTTTCGTATACAGAATATTACACTGTTCTCAACGATGTTATTGGAAAGAAGTGTGCCATCAGGGATAATAAACCGCGTTTTCTCATACCATTTAGGTTGCAAATAGAATATCCAATGACACAAGCCATTGTCATCTTCTGTTTGTATGGGTTCATTAAAGTGTTTTTCGTTGTAGTCTAATACAAAACTGTAGAAAAGTCTCCCAAAATCAATACGTGAGGGTGCTTTAGCTCTAAAAGAACTGAAATTCTCATCTGTTTCTTCCTTCTTTACTACTAAAGAGATGAGTACCAAATCACGCATTTCCTCATCCTTGATACTTCCTCTTTGTTTGTAATCAGCAGGGAACTGCCAAGACTCGTACTCCACAGGAGGTATGCTGATAGCTCTGTTAAAACTGTCATTAAGCAAGGTAGGTACAAAAAACCACAAGAAATGCATCAACATCCAATAAGCAAAGATTACATCATTGAGGAAAGAATAAATAAGCAAGAATGGAATGCTTGCAAAAGCTACTATCAGGATAGCAAAGAGATACTCTGTGAGTGCCTCTTTTGACTCAAACTTCTTAAAGTAGTAGCGGTATAAAAAGCAGTGGAGTATTCCCAGTCCTAATGAAGCTATCTGATAAAAGATAAACTCATATAGGTTGTTGTCTATAAAAAGGCGGCTATAGCCCATCAGAGATACAACTGCATAAACAAATACGGCTGCACTTATATAGATATAGAACTTGGTTTTATACTTTTCCTTAAAACCATCTACCTTTGAGGCAAAAAACATCTTTAAGGCGACGCAGCCCATTATGATAACCAGCACAATGATAATCAATTGCGGGTCAAGTAAGTGTCCAAAGTATTTCTTTATATGGTTCATAGTATATTGTAATATTAATCTGCTTTAATTTCTGTTAGGTAAGTATTGTATCCCAAATAGGAGGGACTTTCTGTTGCATTTAGGGTTGATGACTGCTTTTCCTTGGGCAGTAGCACCTCTGTGGTTACCTCTACCTCCATAGGGAAAAAGTGTCTATAGAAAAACGCCAAAAGCTCCTTAATAGCTCCTTGATGTAGGTACTGAGGTAACTCAGTTTGCTGCAAAGGACCTATTTGCAAGTCCAAATGCTTGGTGTAATCTGTATAATCAGTACCTGCAATCGTATCCAAGCCTAAATAGCAACTCCCAAGTAGGGTATCTTGGGCAGTATCTGCATAGTTGCCATATTCTCTGATATTTACCTTGACCTCTTCACCAATAAGCAGTGATAGTACCTCGCAAGTCTTATCAAGGTCGCCTATAATCTTATGTGCATAGGGTAATATGCTGATAAACTTTGAGGCTAATACTGGCTCAAAGCTCATAGGGACATTCCATAGGGTGTACAGTACATCAGGAGCAAGGGTGCTATTGATTTCTTTTAAGAACGAACTCTCAAAGATTTCAGTTTGTACATTGAATTGAAACAGCTCATTCTCCAAAGGCGCAAAGAATAATCTCGCTGCTTTTTCTTCCTCCTTCTGCTGGCGATACTCCTTAACCATTGTCTCTATACCTTTCTTTGAGGTATCTGCATTCTTGCTGTGTACCATTCCTTCTGGTAAGGTATCATACAGACTATCACGGGAGAGACTTATGTAAAGCATCTGAGTAGCATCGTAGAGATAGTCCTTTACAGAAGCATCCAACACATCAAAGCGATAACTGCGTGAAAACTGCCCTTCTTTCTCTACAATACACTGGTTTTCTTTGATATGTTTGTGTTGTATCAGGTCACTGACAAGGACTTCTGCCTTGATGTCGTATTTCAAAGCAGTGATTTCTTGGGCGATATGTTCTAAGTCTGTTGCCATTACTTTTTTTGCTCTTGTTTTAGTCTCCCAGCAGCTACATAGCGCAACTGAAAATAAGGGTCGTTAAAATCATAGATATTTAACCCTTCCTCAGTGCAGGCTAAGATACGGTCGTTGTGTAGGTATATCCCCACATCTGAGATAGGTTGTTCTTTGGAATATCTGAAAAACAATATATCACCTTCTTTTAAAAAATCCCTTCCTGTAAAGAGCTGTAAAGATTTAGAGCGGAATATACCATCAGCAGTTTTAGGAAAAGTCTCTTTGTAAACATCACTAAATAGTGCTTGTACAAAGTAAGAAGCATCAACGCCTGTTTTCTTATCCAAGCTCTGCGGCTTGTAAGGCGTACCTATCCAAGCATCAATATAAGCGTATAAGGGATAATTGCGTATATCCTGTGGCATCATCTTTAAGATGATGGAATACTTCTCTTTAAGCCGTATTTCCTCATCTGAAAGCTGCTCATCCTTGTAATTGCTTTCTGTGTATTTGGCGTCTATACTGTCCTTATGAGCTTGCGCGGCTTTGCGAAAGCTATCCGTAGAATAATGATAGGGCACCTCACGAATGTACTTACCTGTTGAGCAAGCGGCTGTAAAGATGAGTGCTGATATGTAAATGAGTCTCTTATAGGTCATTGCGGTTTTTGTTCTTATTAAGTTCTTTCTAAGACCTTTACGCGGGGTAAAGATATAAAATATTTTTGAAAATAGATGTTATTTACTTCAATTATTTTCATTTATTTTCTGTTCCACACGATTTTCCCGTCCTGCCAATCCGCTATGATGCTATCGCCTTCTTTAAACTCTCCTGCGATAATCTTTTTGGCTAAGGGACGACGTAGTTTGGCACGGATGACGCCCTTTAAAGGACGTGCCCCGTATTTGATATCATAGCCCTCTTCTGAAAGCTGTTCTTTGGCAGTATCGGTGATTTCTAACTGTATGTTGATATTCTTTACCAAGTCCAACAGCTCTTTCTTTAAGTGTATCTCAAAGATTTTAAGCGCATTCCCCTTGCTGATAGGGGCAAAGGGTATCGTTTCGGTAAGTCGCCCTAAGAACTCAGGACGGAAATAACCACTCATACGCTCTAAAAGCTCAGAAGAAGTAGGGATATTTCCCTTTTCAAAAGACTGTACGATAAACTCAGAGCCTATATTGGAAGTGAAGAGCACAATAGCATTAGAAAAATCACCCTCTTTGCCCAAGCGATCGTGAAGCTTACCCTCATCCATTATCTGTAAGAAGACGTCAAATACCGAGCTATGCGCCTTTTCAATTTCATCAAAAAGCACGATGGCATAAGGCTTTTGGCGTATTTTATTGACTAACAAGCCACCCTCTTCATAGCCTACATAACCTGGTGGTGCGCCATAAAGTAAAGCAGCGGAGTGCTCTTCCTTGAACTCAGACATATCAAAGCGGATAATCGCATTCTCATCTTGGAATAGAAACTCAGCCAACGACTTAGCAAGCTCTGTCTTCCCCGTACCTGTGGGACCTAAAAAGAAGAAAGAACCAATAGGCTGTCCTGCCTTATTTAAGCCTGAACGACTTTCCAAGATAGCCTCAGAGACAATCTCAATGGCGTGGTCTTGCCCTACTACCCGCTGGGCTAATACGTTTTCCATATCATTGAGCCGCTGCTTTTCCTCTTCTTTAAGCTTGCCAATAGGAATGTTGGTCTTTTGAGAGATGATAAAAGCAAGGTCGTATTCAGTGATATGGCTTCGCTTTTCCTTCGCTATGGCTTCGATGCGATCAATAAGACTGCGGCATAGGTTGAGAAGTTCATCAGTAGAGGTGTTTTCAATGGGATTATGCTCGTTCTGTGTTTCACTCTCTGAGCCACTGAGGTTTTGCAGTTTTTGGCATAGGTCTTTATAAAGCCACTGAGCCAGCAATTGGCGGTCTTTTTCGCTGAGGAGCTTTTTGTTTTCTCTTAGCTCCAATACTTTGCCTATAAAATAGTTGCGTTCTTTTAAGAATGACTCCCCTGCTGTTTTAAGCGATGCCATTGTCTGGTCTATCAGGTCAATTGCCGAAGCAGGCAAACTGCGTTCCTTCATAAAACGCTTGGAAAGGCGAATCGCTTCTTTAATGGTCAGGTCGTCAATGCTGATGTTATGGTGCTTTTGATAGTCGGCTAAAGCTTGTTTGAGCATCCTAAAATGAGTGTCGTCATCGCTTTCTTCTAACCTTAAAAGTTCAAACATACCCGATAGTCCCTGTTCTTTTTCTATCTTTTTGGTGTATTCCTCAATGGTAGAGGTCGCAATAAGCCGTAAGCCTTTGGAGAGTTCGCTTTTCAGCAAGTTTGCAATAGAGGAGTCTGAACCTTGTCCGCCCAAAATAGAGTGGATTTCTTCAATAATAAGCACCGCTTTTGGGAGAGCTTTAAGTTCTTGGGCGATGTTCTTTAAGCGGTCTTCAATCTCGCCCTTATAAGAAGCCCCAGCCACGATAGCCCCCATATCCAACTCGAAGACTTCTAAGCCCGCGAGCAGTTCTGGGATTTGCTGCCATACCACTTTCTGGACAAACCCCTCTAAAACCGCTGTTTTACCTACTCCCGAATCACCGATAATCAGCACATTAGGCTTGTTAAAACGGCAAAGTATTTCAATGATTTTGTTGATTTCAGTATCGCGCCCTACTAAAAGGTCTTTTTCTTTTTGAGGTTTTACCTGTGCGTTTTTGTGGATGCAGTATTTTTGTAAGAAGTTGTTTTTCTTTTTTGCTGAGGGTTCGTTAGGAGTGTTGTTAGAGAAGATGGTACCGCTTACGGTTTGGTCTTTCAGGAGTTCAGCACGAGAGACGGGAAAGGTCTTCATTTGGTCAAAGCTAAAAGCTACCCCTGGACTGCTGATTGCTACTATTACCGCAAAGAGGCTTATTTCTTCCTCTAAGAGGCTTTCGGCGACTTCATTAGCCTCTGTGAAGATGGTATCAATCACCTCATCGGGTTCGCAGCTATAAGTGTGTGTAGATTTAGGAAGTTCCTCAAGACGCACTTCTGCCCATTCCTCTAAGTAAAACACATCAATACCCTTTGCCTCTAAACTTTTAAGCAAAGACAAATCGCGGTTGAGCATTGCTTTCAGCAAATGCGCTCCTGAGTAATGAGCGTGGATATGCTCCTTGCCTATCTTTTGGGCTATTTGAAGGGCTTTTTGGACTTCCTGAGTATAGGGCTTTTGTTGCATAGGGTTTTAAAATAAGATATATTAATTATTTAAATTTGTATACATAAATTCTATCATCTTCTTTAGGATAGACCATTATAAGCCTATCTTTTAAAAACACTTCAAAGTTCCTAATTGTATCTTTTCCGTCTATAAGACAATCCAGTTTTCTATTTATTAATATTTTATTACTATACCCCCTATTTTTGAATATAATATTTCCATCACTTTTATTTCTTGTGTGAATAATAAAACCCTCTGCAGCACCATCATATATTTGCAAAATACCTAAACTATCGTAAATAACTTTTTCTTCAACAACATATTTAGTTCCTCTTATCATTTCTATTTTTGATTGTTCAACTGTAATATTTTTTTTCTCAAAAACTCTTTCTCTTTCATAAATAAATATATTTTCTTTTAGCATCTCTAATCTCTTAGAAGTGTTGTTGCAACTAATAAACAACAAAGTGATTGCTACTAAATTTATAATTTTCCTCATCTTATTGATTTTTTAAGGTTCTTAATTCTTCTACTTTACCTCTTTTCTCAACAACCACTTGTATAGCTCTCCCTTCTGCTTGTCCTACAATATATTTTATTGCTGTTTTGTATGCCTTGTTTGCAGGCTCATAATTTTGGTATAAACTGCCTTTCCTTACTCTTTCGGCTTCTGCTGCTGTAGTACTTATTTGAACTTTTGGAACAATTCCAAAACATCCATAAGAACCTGCTAATTTATTTCCTTCAGCACCCTTGAACCAACCTCCTATATGTATCATAACCCCTTTAGCTATGGATAAGTTTTTTCTATAGTCATCAATATTTTCCCCATTCACAAAAGTTTGCATCCTTTTAGTATGAGGTACAGCATTTAGTTCCTCTGAATTATGTTGTCTTAGTGCAAATGCATCTACTCCTGCGCTGGGAGGGTATGCTGTAGGAACAGTAGCGTATAAGTTGACTTTCTCGTCAGCAGGTTCAAAACATCTATTAGATAATGCTATAGTACCGTCTTCTTTTACTCCTCTTGAGTACCAAGAATCTCTTGTAACATTGTATGATGCAATAATTTTTCCTTCTTTTACTACATTCATTTTATAAGTTGGGACAACTATTGATTCATACTTTAATTCAGCAACATCTCCATAGATAAATAAACAAGTATATCCTGTTATTTCAGTGGTTATAACTAACTTTATAGGAGACGTTCCTCCTGCAGCTCTCAGGGTAGCTGTTACGGATTTGCCTGTTTCTCTAAGTGTAATTGTTATTGTTGCCATAGGAGTTATTTTTTAGTGTTTATAACGGTTAGCGGTATTTGTTCTTGAGTGTCATTTGTAAAGGTGTAATCTTTTAATGTGTCATTTTCTAAGATGTTGTCCTTATATTTGAAGTCAAGATCTTTATTGTTGAGGTTAAAATCCATTGTTAGTCCTAATAGATTTTTGCCTTCAATTACTAAATAAATATCTTGCTCATCTTCTCCAAGTTCTATTTTATTACCTTGTAAATCTGTGAAATAGGCTTCTGTAATATCTGGTTTGGTAAGTATATCATTTACAAACTTACTAAAATCCATAAAAGGATTGATCATATCCATTTTAATAGGGTCAGCACTATGTAGATTGCGGTTTGTTATCTCAGAGACTTGTCCGTGGTTGATGATGCTGATGCAGTCTTTGCCACCTATGGGGCAGGTGGCTTTGCTGTCCTCTAAAAGGGGGTGCCCATTGTTTTCCTCATAGGTAACATTCTCATAAGCACCACTCCACTGAGTTACCATTGCCTGACAGGGTTTATAGCCCCCACCTGGCAGTGGTTGCATCTGACATAGTCCAAAGGTGTTTTTCTCAAAAGTAGCTCCTATATCCGCAGTTGTAGCTACCAATTTCTCTTGTGGCTCTTCCTCATTGATGAATGCCTTGGTCTGTGTAAGTACCTTTAACTTATCGGGAGCATTGCCAAATTGACATTGGCAGGTTGCCCCTTGACATACTAAATGTTTCTGTGCCATTTTGCTGTATTTTTAGTAGTTTGATTTTTATTCCTTTATCCATACGCCCCATTTTTTGACTTTATAGTAGATATGGATATTCTGAATGCAGTTTTTAGTATCTTTTTGTAGGCGCATTGTGGAGATTTTGATTTTCTTGCCTGCAATATCCCTACAAAGCTGTTCAAAGGGCACGAGTTTCTGGTCGTTTACCACCACAGGAGTACTGAAATTACCACAGAGATACTCTTTAAAATCGTCTTTTGTCTTAGATTGTGCGGCTACTTGACCCAGCAAGAGTTGGAACTGTTCTACTGAGATATCTGGTGCTTTTTTAGGGGAAGGAATACTGTCTTTCTCCTTTTTGGGTGCAGGGGTTACAGGTAGGTGTCCAATAAAATCTACTAAAGGGTCTTTTTGAGCCTTACCCCGTGGCAACTCAAAGTCGGAATGAGGTTTTTCAAATTCGTAAGAGGATGCATCGCTTTTCTTTTTAGCAGCAATATGTTTAGGGGCAATGTAGATGGTTTTAGTGGCGATATGCTCTATATCGCCATTGACAATCAAGGAAACGGTCTTTTTGCCAGTGGTTTTAAAGCTATAAGTAACTTTTTCACCAAGGGCATCAGTACCAGCACCCTCGCCAAAGCTCCACTCAAAAGAAATGCCACCTTCTTTGCGGGCGTTAAACTTGATGGTATCCCCCTCAAAGGCTACATTGGGGGCGATGATAACAGGCAAATAGCCTGAATCGGCATCAGGGTCTGTGATAGTTACTATTTTTTGAAAACTGCAAGTGTTGTTGATGGTAAGGGTAACGATGTATTGTCCTGCTTTGTTGTAAGAGTGAAGTGCGTTTTGGTTGTAATCTACGGCAGAGCCATCCCCAAAATCCCACTTCCAAGAAGTAGCTCCTTTGGTGTTATCGATGAACTCAATGAGATTTTTAGTGATGAAGTCGTCTGTGTGGATAATATATTTGGCTTCAGTGCAGTCTGTGCGGTGATTGAGTTGGTATATTAAGATTATGAGCCCGAGCAAAAGTATCCCGCCAAAGGTGAGAAAGACTGTAGTATCGAGTTTTGGGAAGTATTTTAGCACGCTTTTCTTCATAAAACAGGAAAATTGATGAATTGCGCGGCAATATTACTAAAAATTTCGTGTATTGCAAAATAAAAAACAAGTTTTTTCAAAATATTTTTACATATATTTTATTATTTACTGACAATCAGTGAGATACAAAACATTTTAGACGTTCTTATCTTTTTGTGTTTTACAACAAAACTACTAATGTTTTACCAATTTGATATTGAAGCTGTTTAAACTTTTTAGAGAAGTAAAAGTTCCCAAAAATTAGTAATTTTGTGTTTGAGAAAAAACACAAAAATTCAGGAACTTTGGGCAAAGATACAAATAAATAAATGGATTATTTCCTTTTTAAGTGTAGGAAAAAGAGGATTTAAAAGTAATTTTGATTTAGCTTCAATATTTTTATTGATTCTCAAGAGATTAAAAACAGGGGTACAATGGAGAGAACTTCCAATTGAAAGCTATTTTGAAAAAGGTGAAATCTCTTGGTAAAATGTCTATTACTACTACTTCAATAAATGGAGTAAAGATGGTAGTTTTCAGCGAGTATGGTTGAATTTATTAAGTAAGAAGAAAAGAAAGTTAGATATGTCTTGCGTTCAATTGGATAGTAGTCATACACGTTGTCGTCAAAAAGGAGCGTCAGCAGGTTATCAAGCAAGGAAAAAAGCTGTAACCACCAATAGTATTTTTTTGTGTGATAATAAAGGGCAAATTATAGCAATGGGGAGTCCTAAAGCTGGAAATCACAATGACTTATATGAAATAGAAGAAGTACTAAAAGAAATCTTAGCTTTATTAGAAGAAGCAGGAAGTTTATTTTGATGAAGAATTGTACAAAAATAGGTTTAAGATTGAACAAGCAAATGGTTGGCTTGACGGATATAAAGGTTTGATAATGAGATATGAGTATCTTGATGTAACTTGGATTGGAATGCTCTTATTAGGGTTTATATCCAAGTTCCTCAAAAAAGTTTAAACACGTTTACCTTCTAAAAAAATACAGTTATTCATTACTCTCATATTCATATTTTTTAAAATGATATGGGTAAATTATATTTTTAGCAATCTCTATAGTTTTTTTCTCAAATTCTTCAAGTAGGACTGTAATAATCTATATTACAGATATGCCTAATTATTTTGATCAATCATCTTTTACCTTGACTTTCTTTGTCTTAACTTTATCACTATGTAAAGAATCTATTAAAATGAGTGTTGTATTTTCCAGTATATTGTATAAAAAACCTGTTTCATTATCATACCGAAAATATAATGTGTCGCGTGAACTATCATCGGTTTCAACATCTCCCATCTCAACATAATATATCAATTCTGGAGATTTGTTAGCAATTTTTACTATATTCCACTCATATGGTTTCATAACATTCCAACCATCAATGAGCATTGTATCTGTAAATACAATTTTCTGCATCTCAAAATCACCTTCAAACTGAGGATATTTTTTTAATATTTAGAGTTCCTGTTTTATCTTTCTCTAAGTAATAAAACTTTTTACCTGCAAGAGGATTATTTAGTCTCTCTACTATTGTGTCATTTATTGTATCATTGACATTGCCCTCTTTATTATTATTGTTACAAGAAAACAACAATAAACACGCTGAAATAAAATAATAAATCTTTACCATCTGAATATTTTAAAATATAATATCATCAATGATGTACCTGTCTTTCTTTTTAGCAACTTTTAATTGTATGCTATCATATCTGTTATCATAAAAGTTAAAAAGATACACATTATATCTTTTTGAATTTATCTTCTTTACCTTAATAGAGTCCAACCATTCTATGAAAATATCTTGGGCATCTACAATAAAATCCATATCTCTATCTTCAGTGGGCTCTATTTTTTTTATTAATTTATTTGATAAATATTTTTTCTTAATTCTTATCAATTCTTCTTCACAAAACTCCCTTTTATCAAGACAAGGCATTTTATCTTGCTGCCTGATATACTTGTCATAAAATTCTAAAATCATTTTTGTAGCTTCATCAGTTTCTTCTTTAGGCACTTGAATTGGTGCAATTGTATCTTTTTCTACTATGGTATCTCTTTTGATAGAGGAAATAGTATCTCTAATATCATCAGAAGATGATACTTGGGTATTGTTATTATTGCAAGAAAACAACAATAAACACGCTGAAATAAAATAATAAATTTTTACCATCTGAATATTTTAAAATTAATTTCTCTTTTTTCTTCTTTTCTCTTTTTATAATCATTTTCATAAGCAGTACCAGGCCAGAAACGTCTTTGCACAAAATCTGACACCCACTTCTCTCCATTGTACATTTGGATATGCCCAGCAGGATATTTTGGCTGACCTGGGTATGTGTCAAAAACAACAATATCCCCTTTGATAGGAGTATAATCATTAGGGTCTGTTATATTTATTTGATCAAATCCCTTTCTCAGTAAAAAAGGACCATATTTACAAGCATAATCAGGACGTCCATTTGTACTCATTCCTCCTGCTTCTATGGCTTCTCTGACATATCTTGCGCAATAACCAGTAGATTTTTCCTTAGCTGCTGCATTTAAGTGTGCTACTGCAGCATCAATATCAAAGCCAGATCTTTTAGTGGGTAGTTTAATTTTAAATATTAATCCATCTGTGGTAGGAGTTATTATTGAAGAAAAGTCAGAATAGAAGAAATCTATATAAATATCTTTATCAATTTTACTTGTAATTGTAATTTCAAAGTCAATATAAGTGGTAGTGGGATAGATTTTGTATACTAAATCACCAAAAGGTGTTGTTCTTTCTTTACTATCAACAAAGATTTTACCCGTAAGACTCTTTTCTATTTGCTGATGATCTCTATAATCCTTTTCAGTGTTAGGCATAGTGCTTATTATGGGATAAATATAGCCATATTTACGTTCTCCAAGATGAAAAAGGGAAAAGTGTATGTACATACTATTTTTATCAATTCTTGTAATAGGTATATCAATATATCTTGCTCTACCATCTTGTTTTATATCCATAATACTCTTTGAGGAAAGTATTTGATAGGTTTGTTTTTCTATAGCTATATGTAAAGGTTCTTTTTCTAATGAGATTTTATTAGCTGTTTCTATTTTAAGTGCAGGTAGAAAAATATCTTTTAAGAAAGGTAATTGCTTTTCTTTCTTATCATCTACCGTTACTTTTACAGCGCTTTTGCCATAGTGAACTTTAAGGGTATCGGAAGTTACTGCAAAGGTTTTGGAGTTTGCGCTCCCGCTAAAACGCTCTACTTTGATGTAGTAATCTTGTACATTATAATCAGAATCGAAGGTAGCGTGAGAGACTCCGTAACCTTTGTTAAAGAGTTCTTTGGTTACTACTATTTCTCTACAAAAGAAGTGGTTGTTGTTGAGTTTAAATTTAGGACTTTGGAAGATAAGGTCATCAGATGTACGCTTGTCTTTTTCGTAAATAGTATAGCGTAGATAATCCGTTATTTCTCCTCTGGAGTCAATGCACACACGTATAGTATCACCAATGGATATTTTCTCGATTGGGTTGCCCTGTTTATCAATAAAATAGGTTTTGGTAATCTCTCCTGTTGATTTCTTTCCGTTCTTATCAAGCCCAAAGCTGGCTTTAATGTAGTAATCTTTTTGGTTTCCTTGGTTTTTATTAGTAAGTATGCTTTTGATAGTGTCGATGGGTAGTTTTATTTTTGTAGTGGCGTAATCGGTATGGTCTACACGAGCTGAAACAGTATCTTTTACTATTTCTTTTCCGTTTTCTTCTTGGCACACGTGGAATTGTATTTCCTTACCTGTTAAGCCTTCTGTTTTAGCACGTAGATGGAGGGAATCATAAACACTGACTTTGTTGTTAGTATCGTATTCTCCTTCAGGGAAGAAGTGTGTTGAGATGATTTTAGGGGCTTTCTCAATACGTTTATGAGGGGTAACTTCAATAAAATCTAAAAGTGTATTTTCTTCTATTTTAGGCTTTTTGTCATTCTTATAAACTCTTACTTGAAAAGTAACGCCATCACTACTCTCTTTTTCAAAATGGCATTCAAATTTATATGATTTGCCATTTGTAGTTCTTATAGGCTTCCATTCTTTTTCTTCATCATTGTACGTAAAAACGTTCCATAGATAATATCCTTCATTTTTCGATATAGGGTTTATCACTTTAAATTTTAGTCTTTCTCCTAAAGTATGGGAGGGAGTTCCTTTTGTTATTTTTATCTTTTCGTCGGGCATAGCTTATTGTGGTGTTCTTAATTTTCGGCAAAGATACAAAATACTATTCTATGGGCAATGGTTAATGGTTATTTTTTTGTTGGTATGGTTTTTTATTTGTAAAGCTGTTTAAACTTTTCCTATAATAAAGTAAAAGTTCCCAAAAATTAGTAATTTTGTGTTTGAGAAAAAACACCAAAATTCAGGAACTTTGGACAAAGATACAATAAATAAATGGATTATTCCCTTTTTAAGTGTAGGAAAAAGAGGATTTAAAAGTAATTTTGATTTAGCTTCAATATTTTTATTGATTCTCAAGAGATTAAAAACAGGGGTACAATGGAGAGAACTTCCAATTGAAAGCTATTTTGAAAAAGGTGAAATCTCTTGGTAAAATGTCTATTACTACTACTTCAATAAATGGAGTAAAGATGGTAGTTTTCAGCGAGTATGGTTGAATCTATTAAGTAAGAAGAAAAGAAAGTTAGATATGTCTTGCGTTCAATTGGATGGTACTCATACACATTGTCGGCAAAAAGGAGAATCTATAGGCTATCAAGCAAGAAAAAAAATCCGTAACCACAAATAGTATTTTTTTGTGTGATAATAAAGGGCAAATGATAGCAATGAGGAGTCCTAAAGCTGGAAATCACAATGACTTATATGAAATAGAAGAAGTACTAAAAGAAATCTTAGCTTTATTAGAAGAAGCAGGAATAGAACACAAAGGACTGTTTCTCAATGCTGATGCAGGATTTGATAGCAAATCTCTTAGAGAGTTTTTAGAAAGCAAAGAAATTATAGCAAATATTAAACCTAATCCCCGAAATGGAGAGCAACCAGATGTTTATTTTGATGAAGAATTGTACAAAAATAGGTTTAAGATTGAACAAGCAAATGGTTGGCTTGACGGATATAAAGGTTTGATAATGAGATATGAGTATCTTGATGTAACTTGGATTGGAATGCTCTTATTAGGGTTTATATCCAAGTTCCTCAAAAAAGTTTAAACACGTTTAAAAATAAAGAAAACCAGCAAAACATCAGTTCTGCTGATTTTCAAAATGGAGATATACAGGTTCTTTAAGGAATAAATACTACATTTTAAACCCTCTTGAGTTTCTGTTAAGAGTCTCTCTTACAAACTCTTTTGTGGGAGTTGGAACTTCTTGAGTTTCACTTTTTTGACTCTCTTGTGATAGCTCTTTAGTTGGTTCTTCTGCCTCTTGTTCCTCTTGTTCTTCTTGAGCCTCTTGTGGAGTATCGGAGGAGAGCGAAAGTTGTATTTTCCTATCGAGGGCTGAGAGCTCAGTTTTAAGTTCGGAGAGCTGTGTTTCTTTACCCCATACTTTCTCGATGATTTCCTTTAGAAGAGGAATGTCCTTTTGGATAAGGGCAATCTCTTTTTCTTCCTTTTCCATCATTGCAGGGATTTTCTCAATGGCATTGACAAAATTCATCACAGCCAAGTTAGGGTCACTTGCCAATCGTCCGTTGTTATAGGTGTACTTGATACCTCCTTCCCCTTGTACAAAAAAACGATTTTCTTTTAGGTCAAGTTCGTCTTTTTTGGAGACTTCAGTCTTAACTAATATCTGAAAACCATAGATACTTCCTATTTCTTGATATTCGCCTTTGGTACGGGCGTTTTGGGCATAATCTTGTAACTTCTGCGCTAACTGCTTTACACTGCTCTTTTCGTCTAATCCATCCAAACGCAATGCATTGACTACCGAGCCATCTTCTCGGCGCACCGCTTTATCTGAAAAGTTTTGCCAATCCGTCTGAAAACGATGTAAGCGATCTTGTAGGGCTTTCAAATCACTACAGAGGTTATCTAAACGGTTTTTAGAGGTATATTTAGAGCGTAAGAACGTTTGTTTTTCACTCTCTAAAGCTCCAATCTTCTTTTCCAACTTCGCTTTTTCGAGTAAATCGGTATTTCCTGAGAGGATAGCCACATATTCAGAATAGTTCATTCCCGACTTTTCGTCCATAGCACCCTCATCAATGGTTCGTTTGCCCAACTTATTGTTCTTAAGCTGGTCGATAAAGAGCTGTTTGTTAAACAGTAGATTAAACTTGTAAGAGTCCAAAGACTTTTCAACAGCATAGATAATCACATCCACCTTATTATCAGCAAAATATTTGGCCACTTCATTGCCTTTGCGAATGGCACGTCCGTCCCTTTGTTGCAAATCGCTGGGTCGCCAAGGGGTATCTAAGTGATGTACAGCAACGGCTTTTTTCTGTGCATTGACCCCTGTGCCAAGCATATCGGTAGAACCAAAGAGTACCCGTATCTTGCCCTCGTTGGTGTCGCTGATGAGTTGTTTGCGCATTTTATCGTTTTTAGCCTCTTGGATAAAACGAATTTCATTAGGAGGAATACCATAGTCTTCTACTAATTTGCGCTTGATTTCAGTGTAGGGATTCCATTCGTTGGGCTTGTAAGTACCCAAATCAGAAAAGACAAACTGAGTCCCTTTCTGTGCTTTGTACTTTTGATAATATTCATTAATTTTCATCGCACAATGAGAGGCTTTGTTATCGGGATGGTCTTCATACTTATTGGAGATCATTCGCATATCTAAGGACATTTTACGGGCATAATCAGTTGCGATAAGCATTTTGGCTTTTTCCTCGGACTCGGATAGTGGCGCACGCCCCAAGAGGGTTGCATTACCGGTTTTGGCAAACTCCATTAGTTTCTGAATAAACACCTCTTGATCGGGGGTAGGAGGTATATTGTGTAAAATTTCGTTCTTTTCGGGTCTGTCTATCCCAACATCCTTTGCGGTTCTATAATCGGTTATTTCGGCATAAAACTGCGCTAATTCGGGTACTTTAATAAAGTAGCGGAAGCGTTCTTTCTGCACAATGTTGTTAGCCACTGAAAATTCGTAATCGGTGGTCTTGCGGGCATAGATTGCTGCCCACGCATCGAAACAGTGAATTTGTTGCTTTTCTAAGGCTTGAGGACGCAGGTACTTAAAGAGCAAATAAAGCTCAGTAAGTGAATTGGAAATAGTTGTGCCCGATAGAAAAGTAGCCCCCATATCCTTGCCAGTGCGCTCTTGAATAGTTCGCAAGGCAAAAAGCAGGTTGAGGGCTTTTTGACTGCCTTGAGAGTTTCCCAATCCCGCCACTCTATCGTGCCTTGTATTGAACATTAAGTTCTTGAACTTATGACTTTCATCTACTAGTAGATGGTCAATGCCCATCATCTTAAAATCTACTGTATCATCGGTGCGCTCATTGATGTCGTGTTCTAAGGTTTTGAGCTTTACTTCTAGGTTTTCTTTACGCTTATACATTCCTTTAATCATCGCACGAGAGACTTCACTGCCTTGTTTTTCCAACTGCCAAAGACTCTCTTCAACATCTTGGAGTTCTTCTTGCAAAATGCTCTGTTGCACCTCGGGGGATTGCGGTATCATCTTAAACTGGTCGTGGGTGAGAATCACGCAATCCCAATCATTGTTTTTGATGTCTCCAAAGATACGCAAACGCTTTTGAGGGGTAAAATCCTCCTTGCCAGGGTAAAGGATTTTAGCAAAAGGATAGGCACGGCGATAGGTTTCGGCTATTTCGTGTACATTGGCTTTAAGCCCTATAATCATCGGTTTGTGCGCTAATCCTAAGCGTTTCATTTCTTGAGCAGCACAGCACATAATAAGGGTTTTACCAGCTCCTACCTCGTGGTCGCAAATCGCCCCATTGTTGAGCTTTATCATCCAAATAGCATCTTTCTGACTATCATACAAATCCTCTATGCCTAAACTCTCTCTATCAAGTCCAGGGAAGGACTGAAAAGAACCATCGTACTGCGGACGTACAAAACAGTTAAAAGACTGATTGTACTGCTCAGCTAAGCGGTCTTTAAACTCCTGACTCTGCTCTAAGAGCCACAGAGGGAAAGCATTGCGTATTTCATCAATCTTGCTGTTTGCCAGTTGAATTGCCTCCATATCGCGCACCTTGACTTCCTTGTCGTCTATCTTGATTTTCTTGGTAATATCAGGGGTGGTATTTACCAAGGCGTGTTTGAAGAGGGTAATACCATCGTAGGTTCTGCTCTCACTTTTTACAGCGTATTTCTCCCAGATATGTAAGTTCTTTTGTCGGCATTCTACTGAAAACTCATCGGTTTGAGCACTGTATTGCACACCTACCTTGGTATCGAAAAGCGAAGAGGCAAAATCACTATAGATTTGTGGGGAGATCCAACGCTCTCCCAAGTTAAAATCCAACTCTTCAAAAGGAATAGGGGTAGGAATTACCTGCCTGAGTCCCTCTAAAGCGTGCTCAATTTCTGATTGCTTAGGATGTTCAGGGTGAGTATTTTGATATGCTTCTACGGCTTTGATTTTAGTAAAGACATCCCCTGCTTGCCACTTTTGAGTAATTTGGTATTCGTCCTCTATAGGATTGTAAAAGAGTTTGCCCTGTAACTGTGCTTTGACTTCTTCCTCATTGGTGTTAGAAAGCTCAGCTATGTAGGGAATATCCACCCGCCCCAATTCACTTAAAGAAGTGAGTAGTGCCTCTTCAGCAGAAATGTTTTCATTCTTCCTCAGAGAGAATACCACAGGCTTGTGAAAGATATCTGCTTTTTGATAAACACCGTTTTTGATACGCTCTAAGTAAGGAATTTCAGCGCCTGAGGCATCGGTTTTTATTAGCTTGATATTATCAGCACTATTTAGCCGACCATAGTTCTTGACAAAAGTATCGTAAAGGGCATTAAGATTTTCTCTTTCCGTAGGATAAGGGGTATAGGTGGTAGCCTCTTTATGGTACAAGTCAGAATAAGCATCACGCAGAGCGATATAGGCAATGGCTTTTTGTCTTTCCAAAGAAGAAAGCGCAAGAGGCACAAAGGTAGCAGCTGTTTTGTTCTTATTGAGATCTTGCAAAAAGCCCACCGTATCGGCTTGTACTACCAAAGTATCTTCTCTGAAATGAGGTAAATATTCTCCCTCAAAAGGTACAGGTTCTTTTAGTAATGATACCGCAGGAGGCGTGTAATACAAAGCAGGAGAAGCTTTTGAAAGCACCTCTATTTCATTCCCTTGATTGACAGGATAAGTAAAAGAAAACAAGTCCAACTTTTGAGCATTCCCTAATTGAGAGGTAGTTGTTTTCTTCTTTGTTTTCTTTTTAGCTCCTGTGGGTATAGTAGGGACTGTTTTTGCTGAAATGTTGGGAGGGCTCGCTAAAGTAGCGGTGGCTTCCTGCTCTGATAGAAAATCAAAGAGACTTAGCTGAACGACTTTGGGTTCAACTTTTTGATTCTTAATTTCTTTTGACTCTTTAGAGGTGAGATTAGTA
This sequence comes from uncultured Capnocytophaga sp., assembly GCF_937936315.1. Taxonomy (GTDB): domain Bacteria; phylum Bacteroidota; class Bacteroidia; order Flavobacteriales; family Flavobacteriaceae; genus Capnocytophaga. The sequence continues at coordinate 62,109 of NZ_CALGWU010000059.1, forward strand.
TTGGAAATAGCAAAGGAAGGCTCGTTGATTTTGCTTTCAATTTCAATAAATTCTTGCCGTTCAACCTTTTTTACCTCAATTTCCTTTACCTCAATTTTTTGTGAATTAACCTCTTGTAGCTTAATTTGTGTTGTTTGGCTTTGTTGTGCTGTTTCAGGCGATAGATAATGTTTTTTAAAATCGCTTAGGATTCTTTCTTTTACCTCCTTGGCAATACCTTCTACTCCTTCACTATGGGTATAGACCATCGCAGGCTGTCCGTATAGGTTGGTGCCTGCAAGAGCATCCGTACAAATAACGTTTTCTCTTTGTGAAAGATACTCGTTTTGTAGCATCCCTTGTGGTAGCCTTGCTGTATTGCAAAACTGCTCTTCTATAGGGTTTAAAGCGCCTCTTTGACTGTCTTTTTGAAGGATGATAAGATCGCTTCCTGCTTCGGTACCTGCGTAATCGGTAAAGAGGTTGTTAGGCAGGCGCACGGCAGAGACAAGACGCGCATTGGAGAGCATCGCTTGGCGAATAATCTCATTTTGAGGACTATCGGCTACCCCTTGGGAGGTGATATAGGCAAGGAGTCCCCCTTCCTTTACCATATCCAAGCCCTTTAAGAAAAAGTAGTTATGCACCCTACGGGAGGCTTGTACCTTAGCAGGGTCATTGCTGCGAGAGTAACTCAAATCAAAGACAGCGGTATCGGAAAAAGGGATGTTGCTGGTTACCAAATCAAACTGATTTCTTTTCAGTGGGCTGATTTGTTCGAAGCCATCAATATGTACTTGCTCCTCTGGGTAAAGATGAGAGAGCACCTTGCCTGTGAGCAAGTCCTTTTCAAAAGCAGTAACCACAAGAGAAGGATGCTCTTCTTTAAAAGCACGGATAAAATTGCCTCCTCCTGCCGAGGGTTCTAACATTGTTTGCAGAGGTACGCCTGTTTCCTTTATTGCTGAAGCGATAGCCGAGGTAAGACGCATTGGGGTATAAAAAGCCGTTAGCACAGAATTTCTAAGGCTTTGTACATAGTTTTGGTATTGCCTTTCATCAGTGGAATGTTCTCTAATAAGGGCATACAGACTCCTTACATCTTGCCAAAAGACTTGGTCAGCTTTTGCCCAGTACTTTAAATCAGCTTCAGACTGGTGGGGATTGAGTATAAACTTCAATCCCCCGAAGCCTGAATAGTGTTGCAAGAGTTCTCGCTCTTCTTGGCTTAGAAGTGTGCGCTTTTGCTTCTCTAAATCGAAAGCCAACGCCAGTGCACGAGCATTACGATTAAAGTTCAGTCGTTTAAGATATGCCATTTTCTTCTATCCATAGTTCGATGGCACCCGTAAGTTCTGTGTAGAGGGATTGATAGGCAGCAGAGTGCTGAAAATCCTCATCGATTGCATCCTCGTACTTTTTAAAGTAAGGAACCAGTTCTGGGAAGATTTTTAGGGCAAAGGGGCGCAAATCCTCATCAGCTAATTGAGTATCGAACTCCTGAGAAACGACCTCAAAAACCATATCAAAGGGAGAGAAGAAGAGCCCATCGAAGAGTACTCCTGAGGCTATTTTATCACATTCAGGAATACTGATACCCGACTCAAAAGCTTCTTGGTAGGCTTGGGCTGCATACTCACTTCTGTCCTTGATAAAGACAGTGTCAGCTAAAAGATTAGGGAAGCTCGTTTGTAACAGCTCTTTGAGTCTTAACTCGTAATAAGACAATGACCCTAAGGTACTGTCAGTGTTCTGGGGTTTGGTTTGTGTTTCTTTCATTGTTAAAATTACTTTTAATGGGTTCAACAAATTTTAATTTTTACAAAGTGTCGTTCTGCAAAGATATATTTACCACGATTTTCCAAATAGGGCAAAAAGGTTCTCCTCCCTTTTCAGGGACATCTGTTTTTAAAAGGGTTCTTCTAAATTTTTTCCCTGTGTTAAGAACTCTCTCTTTGAGCCCCTCGGCCAGTTCTTCTTCCTTGATAAAAGAAAGAATATAGCCCAAGCGCTGGAAGATAGAGACAGGTGTAGAGAAGATTACCTCTGTAGGAAGTTCTTGCCAACTCAGGTGCTTTTTAATCCTTTGAATTACCTCTACTGCTTTTTGAATGCCTCCTATCTCTTTTTCATAGAGGAGCAAATCAACCGCAGTGAGCTCCAAAGAGGCTACCCGTAAAGTTCTTTCCTCTATAGAAAAAGGTAAGTTTTTTCTTTTTACTCCTATCTCTCTTAAGTTTTTGATATCCTTTTTGACAAGGTAACGAATCTTACTTTGTCCCCTAAAGGAACCCCTCAGCGGAGGTAAGGAGGTTATCACTGTAATTTCATTTGCCTGTAAAGCCTCTTTGGGAGATAGATGTACTTCTACTGCACTGAGCAGGGCTACATAGTATTCCCTTTTTAGGTGTTGCATCAGTGTTTCAATGTAGAAATAAGGTTTTCCCTCTTCTCTGATAGCTTTGTTATCAATAGCATTACCAATGTCCACAAAACGGACGATGCTATAGATGCCATTCCAAAGTGGCAGGAGCTTTCCTTGCTTTTTAAGTGTCCCTAAAGTATTGAGAATAGTTTTTTCTTTAAGGTGAGCAAATACCTCTTTTAGCTCCTGCATAGAAAAGCTGTAAATACCCTTTTCCTCCAATGATTGTATCCACTTTCGTATGGTTAGTCCCTTCATATTGAAAAATATATATCATTGCAAAACATTTGCAAAAGTACTATATTATTTTTAAAGATCAAATATATTGGAACAAAAAGTTATCAACAGGAGGACTAAACTTCACTTAGGATATGGTACATAATCAGTTGTGTTAGCTCACAGACTTTCTTTACTGAAAGTTTTTACCTAATCTTTGTTAGTATTTTCGCTTTTTGGAAGTTTTCTCAGGAAACTCAAAGGCAGTTTCACCATTTTCTTTCAGACGTATATAGGCATCAAAAGTGCTGCCTGATTTGCTTTTCATTCCTTTTATCAGAGGTGTTTTTCCTTTTTCAAAGAGCGTTTTGAGCAACTCATCAGTAAGAGGTTTGCCACATACATTCCTAAAAAGCACATAACCACAGTCTTCATCAGGGCATTTGGCTACCTTTTCAAACAGTAATAAGGAAGCATTTCTGCATTTAGGACAGGTGATTTTGAGTTTTTCTCTTTGGGGTATGTCCATAGCCAAAAACATATCAGTAAGACTATGGGTATAGGCTTCCATATCCGAAGAAAAACTATCGGGAGAGAGCTCTCCTTGTTCTATCTTTTGCAATTGACTTTCCCATTCGCCTGTAAGGGCTACATCGGCTATAGTAAGTGATTTTACCCACTGATATACCTGCATTCCTTTATCGGTAGGAATAAGAGACTTTTGTTTGCGCTCAATATAATTACGCTTTAAAAGCGTCTCGATAATAGCGGCACGTGTGGCTGGAGTACCTATACCTGCTCCTTGCAATAGTTCACGTTGCGCCTTATCTTCTAAGGTCTTTCCTGCTGTTTCCATAGCCCCCAACAGTCCTGATTCAGTATATAAAGCGGGAGGTTGGGTGGTTTTAGAAAGGATTTCAACGGCTTTAATCTTTATGCTTTCTCCTTGTACAAGTTCAGGCAGCACTTGATTGCTATCACCTTCATTGTCTTTTTCACTATCTTTGGCAGTTTCATCAGAGTAAAAACCACCGATAGCGCGCCAACCCGCTTGTAACACTTGAACACCTTTTACCAAGAAGTCAGTGTGCAGAGCCTCCAGTAGAGTCTTTTGCACTTCTTTTACGCAGGGTTCAGATACCGCTTCCAAAAGTCGGGTGGCAATCATCTTGTAAATAGTGTTTTCTTTTGCCGTAAGGTTGGTAGGAAAGCGCTCTGTAATAAGAAGTCCGTGATGGTCTGTTACTTTCAAATCATTAACCATCTTCTTATTCAGCGCCCCGATTTTCACAAGTTTAGCTTCGTTGGCGTATGCCTCACTTTCTTGTAACAAACGTATCAGCTGTGGGATTTCTTCCCATACATCCTCTGAGATGTACTTACTACCAGTACGTGGGTAAGTAATGTATTTTTGCTCGTAGAGACTTTGAGCGATTTGCAGGGTCTCATCGGCTGAAAAGTTCCATTTTTTATTAGCTTCTTTCTGAAGACCTGTTAGATCATAGAGCAAAGGAGGTTGTTCTTTTACCACTTCTTTTTCAGTGGAAATCACCTCGGCCATAGGAGACTTTTCTAATTGTTTTTGTAAGGCTTCAGCTTCCTTTTTATCCTCAATTTTAGCTGAGATACTGAAAAAATCAGTATAGCTTTTTTGGTGCTTGAGTCGTAATTGATAAAAAGGTTTCTTTTGAAAATGTGTGTGCTCTAAAAATCTTTTACAAACCATTGCTAAGGTAGGTGTTTGCACCCTACCTAAGGAATAAATCCCTTCACCTACGGCTATACTTAGGGCTTGGGTAGCATTGATACCCACCAGCCAATCAGCCTCACTACGCTTTTGAGCAGAGGCATACAGCAAATCAAAAGCACTTCCTTCTTGCAGATTGGCAAGTCCTGTTTTGATACCTTTTTCGGTTAAGGAGCTAATCCAAAGCCTTTGAAAAGGTTTTTGACATTGCAAATATTCATAGATATAGCGGAAGATCAGTTCTCCTTCACGACCTGCATCGGTGGCTACAATAATGGAACTACACTTCTTAAAAAGGCTATCAATGATTTTAAGCTGTTTTAAAGCCATAGGGTCTGACCTGTAACCTTTCTTATCCTCAGGAATTTGTTTGGGTACCAAGATAAAGGGGCGAGGTAGAATAGGTAGGTGTTCTCTGTGAAATCCTACACAACCATACGCCTCTGGAAGGGCTAATTGCACCAAATGTCCCAATGCCCAAGTAACAGCATAATCATTACCTAACAAATATCCATCTTGTTTTTCACTTGCCCCCACTATAGCGGCAATCTCTCTTGCCACACTGGGCTTTTCTGCTAATATAACTTTCATTTTTCTACGTGTATTGAGGTTAAAAATTAGAGTTATACTTTGCGTCCCTTGGACTTCTTAGCAGTTTCTTTTTGAGCTGTTTTTTCTGATTGCTTTTGAGGGCGTTTTTCTTCTTTGGCTTTAGAAGTTTCAGCTTTTTGCTTGGTAGAAGAAACTTTATCAGTAATGTCCTTTTGAGGATTGTTAAAGCTCATCTCTACCTTGCCTTTGTCCTTGTCAAAAGTAAAATAACCGCTATAAGTTTTACCGGCTTTGCTCTGTAAACCTTCTAAATAAATAGGATTACCCTTGCTCAGTTCCTTGTGTTGCTCTTCGGTAAGAGTTACCCCTCGTATGACTGTAGGAGCCTCAGTGAGTTTCTCTTGATTAGCAAGTTTAGGAGCTTTGTCTTCAAAAAGAAATTCCACATAACGCTTGTCGGCATTGAACTGCACGGTTGCGTTAAAAGGCTCTCCTTTTTTAGAGGTCATTCCCTCGACAAACAGAGGCTTGCCTTCTTTGAGCGTTTGTTTTTGCTCCTGGGAGAGTTTGACTCCTTTGATTTCATCGGGGACTTTGATATGTTCACTGCGCAAGGCAATGATTTCATTGGTGAGCCTATCAATACTGATAATAGAAGGGATTTTCTCTTGAGTTTTACTATTGGTAAGCTCAACTGTACGTCCCATATTTCCTGTGGTAAGCAGGTTCTTTTTATCCTCTTCTGAAAACTCATGACCAAAGAAAGGATAATCCAATTGTGGTTCCTTACGCATCCCGTGAATGGCTACTGCTACTTTTCCATCAATTTCCCTTAGGGACAAACGAGCATCAAAACGGGTTACTGTAGAGCCTAAATTGAAACTAATAGGTACCAGTTCATTGGTTTTATAACCTTTCAAGAGGGGCTCTAATAGGTTCCTCTTCTCTAAAGACTCTCGACTCACCCCTAAGTTTTGTAGCGTTTCCCAATCAATAGCATCAGGGTTGTACTTGAGTTCCTCTTGGGCAGGAGTACTTTGGGATTGTGCCTGAGCAGGAGCTTCTTGTGCTTGCGCTTGAGCAGGAGCTTCAGGAATATTCTGAGGGGTCTGAGTCACGGCAGTCTCTCCATCTTGTTTTAGAGTAGCTGCTTTTTGCTCTTTTTGAACATACTGCTCAGGAGATACTTCGTACTTCTTGAGGTATTCCTTACCCTTTTCAGTGAGCTTTGCCAGATGGTTTTGGAGTTTTTCTATCGTATTTACCGATTTTTCTATCGGTATTTTAAAGAAAGAAAAACGAGAAGGGTTTTGGGCTTGGCGCATAAAGTTGCTAAAGAAATTAGACAGCATATTACCTTGCTTGTCTACTTTCATAAAGTCATCCAAGGATTTGCTGTCAGCAGGAGCCATTTTTAACTCTCCTTTCTCATCAATTCCTTTTACAGCCTTAAGCTGTTTTTCTTCTTTGTCAAATACCAGTAGGATATCAGATAGTTGTTCATCCACTGGGATTTGATTGTCGTAATTTGCCGTATCGGCGTGTTGATTTTCTGCCATTATTTAAACATCTTTTTTAATTTGGGGGTAAAATTACTCCCTTTGTAAGACGTCTAAGAGAGGCTGTCCTTTTTAGGCATAGTATTTCCGTTTTTGGCTTTTAAGGCTGTTACTGGCACACTAAAATGTTCTCGGATAAATTGATGTACATCCGAGAGCTTGTAGTATATTTTGCCTGATATGGTATAATAAGGCAGTTTGCCATTGGAGCGATACCTTTGCAGGGAACGTGCAGAGATTTTAAAGGTGAGCATCAAGTCTTGATTGTCCAAGAGTTCCTCACCATCCAAGCTGTTTTTGCGTTTTTCAGCTTTATCTATTTGCTCTTTAAGCAAATCAAAACGATCCATAATGCGTTCCATCCACGCTATAAATTCTATTCTGTCGATTTCCATTTTTTATATTTATATTTGTTTAATACTTCGATTGTTAGCTCTTAATCTTAGAACACCTAAAAGTTCTTCTTATCCTTGTGAGTTCTTGTTATCCTCCAAAAGTTCTTTTAGCACACTGCCCATTCCTAAGAGTTGGTCATTACCCTCTTGAGGGACTAAAATGCCCATTTCCTTTAAGGTGCGGATATAACCTTTTGCGGTGCGTTCCTTTACATCAGTTCGTTTTTGAATTTCTATGTTCAGCTCTTGAACTGTCCACAAAGTTCGCTCTTTAAAAAGAGGAGAAACTAACGAGGCTAAGGTACTGGCTTTATTGGGTTTTTGGTCTTCGTTTTTCTGATTGCCTACATAACTGTGCATTCCCAGCTCATTGTTCCATCTAAAAAGTATTTGTGGGGTATCGCTAAGGCTACCATTGCGAATTTTCATCGGTTTGACCGCTGAGATAGGACTGTTTTTCTCCCTTTCGATGGAAAGCACTGCCGTTGCTTTGCGTTGTAGTTCAGAGCCTAAATGACCACGGAGTTTAAGCCCACTGGGGGTGAGGTGCAATACGCATACAATACAGGTTTTGTAGTTACCTGCCAAAAGGTAAAGCTCTTCTATGAGTTCCACGCTTTCTTGCTCGTTATTCACAGCTCCAATAAGGTCGGCTATACCATCTATAACCACCAAATGCACGCCTGCACATTGGTAGTAAAAACTCTCCAAGCCCTCACGAATGACCTTTAATCGCTCTCTGCGAGGGAGTTGGGTGAGGCAAAAGGCGTGTAGCAAATCAGGAAGAGAGGTTAGTTTAGCTCTTTTAAGCAGTTTGCTGATGTTTTGATAAAGCTGGTCTTGAGACTGTTCTGTATCGAAAAATAGCACCACTTTATCTTTGGGACAAGGCAGTAGCGTTGTGCCCAATGTGTCAATAGGAAGGTTCTTACTGTTAAGACAACCTGCAATGAGGGCACTTACATAATGACTTTTGCCTGTACCTTCGCCTCCTGTAATACCCAATAAACTACTCTGTACTCCTACAGGAGTTTTGCCAATGGAGATGATTGTTTCTTGCTTTTGGGGAGGTTTATCCCATTGGATTTCGCAGTTTTTAAGTAGTGATAGGCTTTCTTCATAGTGTTTGCTAAGGGTCTGATAAAAGAGTTGCAATAGGTCTCTACCCGTTTTACCTTGTGCAAAATAATCGGATATATCTTTATCCCTTTTAGTACCTGAAAGAGGTAAGACCAAACGAAATACTTCTAAAGGTGCTAATTGGGCTTGTTGCTCTAAAGAGGCTCTTTTACCTGTTTCGTCGCTGTCGAACAAAAGGACTAAATGTCGGAATCGCATTTTTAGCTTTTGGAGCTTTTGTAAAGGAATGTGGGCTGTTTCGCTATTGAAACAGATAGCCGAAAAGCCCCTGCTGGCTAAGCTCATTACATCTTTTTCACCTGCAGTGATAAAGAGAATGTCGCCTTGTAGAGGTAGCTGAGACTCACCAAAGCAATAGTTTTCAGGGTTACCTCCATAGAGAAAGCGCAGTTTAGAAAAGGGACGATAAACTTTTAAATGCTTTTTAAAAAGGTAAGCAAACATCCACTCTTTATAGGTGGAGAAAATAGTGTAAGGTTTGCCGTCTTTATTGGTGCTTGAATAGCTTTGCAGAGAGATCACGTTGTATTTGCTCAGGATTTCTTGAGTGATGCCGTATTGCAGCCAATAGGCTAATTCTTCTTGGGTAAAAGGTTTTTGGGTAAATTGATAAGAGATAGATTTTTTGGTTTCTGGGGTAGTACTTTCTATGGTGATAGTAGGTGGTATTTGAGGTTTTTGTGTAATTATAGAGGTGGATTCCTCTAACCCCAGATGTAAATCTCTATTGATAATTTTTAGGATTTCGATAAAGTCAGAGGCATTTCGGCAGTCCAATTGATAGAGGTAACCTACTAAGAAAAAACAGTCACCCCTGAAAGTATCATTGCCAAAATCTTTCATTTTATAAATGCCTTGTTTGTCCTTATAGATATTGCAGGAAGCATTTTTATCGTCATAGAAAGGGTTTTTAAAGTTTTTACCTACCCGCCAGTTGCCTTGTAGATAGTGCTGGAAGACCTGTAGTCCTCCTTCGGTTCTACTTAAAATATCTTGCTTTTTCAACATAACCTTTGGCTTTTTGAGTGAGAGATTGCAAGTAGCTTTCAGTGTTTTCTACCGATTGACTGATAAGGAGTTTGCGAATGCTTCCCAAAGTATAGAAATACTGTCCATAAATTTTGGAGTAGGTGATTTCATTGCGTTTGCGCATTCGCCATAGGGTTTTCTCACTTAGGTGGAGATATTGACAGATTTCTTTTTGGTTGAGCCACAAACTATCCCACTCAATAGGCTCTTGCTTGAGTCGGTTTTCAATGCTTTGGAGTTGCTCCATAAGGGCTTTCCAAGCGGATTCTTCAATGGTGATTAAATTCATTGCGTATAGGGTTAAATTCTCGGCGGCAAAGTTCTGACAAATACAAAACATAAACTGCCAAGTACTACCCATTGAAATGTGCATTTTAACGCAGTTGAAGTGATTTTTATTTATTACGTTGATTGTAAAGAGATTAATAGGTGTTTTGGAAGATATTAGAGATGTTTATAGGAAGAAATGTCTAAAAAATGCCAATGGGCTATAATGGGCTTTTTTTCAGAAATAGAGGAAAAAGTGTGTGTAGGGAGTTTCTATAGAAGAGTTAAATTGAAAATAATGAATATAATATTTGATTATAAATCCTTCTCCCTAAAAAAGGGAAACTGTCTATTTCCCTAAAAAACTGATTAAATAATGTTTAAACGTTTTTATTTGAAGTTAGCAAAACTACTTTTGGTCGGAGTTGTTTATATAAACCAGTAAAGAGGCTTTTACTTCATCAAGGAAAGGGGTGAGACTTTTTGAACGTCCTTTCATACGATGGAAAACATGGTACTGCTCTGCTAATTCTACCTTAAAGAGCTTCTCAAAGACTTTGGTAATCTGACTAATAGGGAGTTTTCCATAAGAGATACATCCAACAGAATGTAATCCATAGATGAGTTCTACTAGTTGGCTTTTTTTGCCTGTCCACTGAAGATTTAGTGCTTCTAAAAGTAGTTTTTCTTCTTTAACTTCAGTACGAAAAAAAAAGATAATCGGAGAGTTCCTTGGCAGCCCCTATCTTAGCAACTTCAAAGCTACGAAAAGTAGAAAAGGCTCCATCAAAAGAAAACAAATACCCCTCATTGCTTTGAGGAAGGTAGTCGTAATTGCGAGTAAAATACTCTACATCACGATTGGTTCTTCCTAAAGCAATGTAACTAAAGAAATCGGTTGCTTCTAAAGTCTCTGACTCTTTAAACCATTGGGTTTCTTTGTCTTTTAGAAACTTTTTAGCAGCCTCAGTAGAGAGTAAAGTTGCTTTACTTTCTATCTGGTAAACCTCATTGTAGAAAATGAGTCTGCTAACAATTTGAGGTTGTACCTTGCGGAAGAAATGTATCTCTTCTGCTTGGTCCGTAAAACCTCGTTGCTGTACCTCTTCCTTAGCCTTCTTTAAGAGGTCTTTTAGGAATTGTACCATTTGTAAAGATTCTTTAACCACGGCGGATCCATCCAGCGTGATTTGGCGTTCTCTTACAGCCAATTGGTGTAAAAACACGTTAAACATGATAAATGTATTTAAATTTGTGCTATATTACGAAAAAACAATGACATACGCAAACTAAAAAAAATCTTCATTTTTTAAACAACTGGTTTGCAGGAGATTTACAATTAGCTCCACGCAAACGTGCGCTGCTGCATAGGCTTCTGTAGAAGCCTATGCAGCAGCGCACGTTTGCGGGTGCAAAGGTAAAATTTTTTGTTTATATTGTCAAGATGTTGTACCTTTGCACCCAGAAGTTACTGAGAAAATAGGTATAATCAAATGAAATAAGAACCATTACTAAATCGTTACCTACTCTTATTGTAATTCCTGTATCTTCTTTATTTTGAATAGATTATAAAAGTAGTTTCAATTTTGTATAAAAAACAATATTACTATTTTTATTGGGATGTAAATACTCCAGAGCAAATCGAAGCTTTTGAGAAAAATTATAGAAACGCTAAATATGATGTTATTTTACAATCACTAAAAAATATCATTAAAATTCAAACAGAAAAAGCAGAAATACTTACAGAACCGAACTATTGAGTACTATTAATTCTGTACTTATATTAGTGCGGAGAACAGCTCGATTTTTGGCAGGAAATGACTTAGAAACAGGTGAGAACAAACATTTAAATATTAACGATTTGAACTTAAAAAACAAACTGTACCATTCCTTTTTCTCAGGAATTATGGGGTATTTTACCTTTATTAAACCAATTAGGATGTTTTTTATAATGTATTAAAGAAATATAGTGGTATTACTAAAAAGATCAAGAAGCTTTACTTGGTCTTAGAAATTGCTTGGCTCATAACTATGGATTAGCAAACAAGATTTACAATCAAATATTAAACCCTATGAAAAACCTCTTTCTTATCATTACCCTATTCACCTCCTTATCTCTCTTTTCACAAGTAATAAAAGAAGTAGAAAATGGTATTTGGGTAACCTTCCCTAAAAATCCGCAGTACAGTGTGGCACAAGGGGCGCGACAGTATATCGCACAAACAGACAACGCGGTGTGTATGGTGCAGAGTGTAGACCTACCTCAACGCTCTCAGTACTTAGTTGCTGAAAGAAACTTTTCAGAAACTCAAAAAAAAGAGGTAGCGGATAGTTTTCTCAACAACTATACTCAAGGGGTGATGGCTTCCTCAGGCAATACTGCACAAATAAGCTCTATCAAAAAGGGAGCTCACTATGGTAGAAAAATAAACTACTCCGCTGTGAATCCCGCTACGGGTGAGGTTACCCAGCGCAGTAGTATAGTGCTTTTTGTCCGTGCTAAAGTAGTGTCGGTAGAATGTATAGCAATGAACAACAGCTCCAAAGCTACTACCGAGATGAATAGCTTTTTAAACTCTATTACTGTGAGATAGTATTTTACAAAACATTTAAAACTTTGCCAAAAGTCATAGCCTTTATTGCTACAACTCTTGGCAAAGTCTTTCTTACTTCTTACCTTTTATCTCATACCTACCCCCTGCTCTCCCACTCTACTTTTCGCGATACGTACATCACGATTGCCAAAATGGTGAACAAGCCAATACTGCCCACTAATAAAGCATAGTTTTCAAGTTGAATAATCACATAAATAAATCCGTAGAGTGCTGCTAACGAAAGTCCTATAAAAATAGGAAACTTCTTATTTTTCAGTATAGAAACCGAATACAAACTGATAAGTCCTACAGTCATTACCGATGATATAAAGTAAGCAAACGAGAAACTACTGTGTTCAGTAATAGAAATAAGTAAGGTATAGAACAAGATAAGGGATAAACCTATCATTGAGTATTGAAAGATATGAATCTTTATCTTGCTGATACTTTGTGTCAAGAAGAATATCAAGAAAGTGAGAAAGATAACCAAATAACCGTATTTAGTAGCACGTTCATTCTGTTGATATTGGTCTACAGGAATGATAAAATCTACATCATAAGTGTATTGCGCAATGCTTGGCAAACTTCCAAACGATTGTTGTGCAAACGGACGATTGATGTGCAACACCTTCCACGAAGCGTTAAACCCATTGGTATTTATCTGTTTAGTATAAGGCAAAAAGCTACCAGTAAAGCTGGGGTCAGCCCAATTGGAGGTAAGTGTGCCCTCGGTCGTCTTCCCGATAGGTACAATAGCTATCTTCTTGCTACCATCGTACTGCACCGTAAAACTAAACGACGGGTTAGCCAAAAACTCCTGATAGTTGATAAAACTTGTTTCAAGTGAGGACACCTCATTAGCTTTACTCTCATAGTCAGAGTAATAATTCTCGTTATCACTTTGCTCATAGATAGGTTCAAAAGCGTAAGTCTTACCCCCTAATTGAATGCTTACCCCGTTTTTAATACTTGCAAGATTAGTAGTGCGGATGAGAATTGTAGCCTTATCCCAACTGATATCCTCATTAGCAATTCCTTTAGTTGTAAAGTTAGGAGCTACATAACTACCTGTAAAATCCATAGTTGCATTAAATACCACCGACTCATAGTTATTGCGCTTCTTCACTTCAGTTTTTACATTTGAAGTATTTTTCAATTCCTCGGGGAAGAAATAAGCATATTGAGTTTCAAAAACATTTTTGTTCTTGTCGCTATACACCTTATAAGGGATTTTGAGAATAGGTCCATAGAAAAAGACCTCGCGCCCCCACTTGCTATCAATCTCATTGATAACCTCCTGCTGACGTTCTTTGCGTTCTCTCACTAAGTTTTGCACTAATAAGAGCGGAATGAGCAATACCAAAGTAAGTGCCCCAATAAGCATCAAACGAAAAGTGTTTGATTGCCATACATTAGATGTTGTTGATGGTTTTTCTGGATACATAATATTTAAATTTACAATTAATAATTAACAATTAACACTAAAGCGCTTTGTAATTCAAAGTGCATATATAAAAAAGAAAGGAGATAATATTCCTCCTTTATGGATTGTCCTCCTTCGGGGGTTCGGGGGCAAATTGGCAAATTGGCAAATTTACTAATCTGCTAATTTCCCAATAATCTTCTCGAGTGCATTTAAATGCTCTTGGAAAGCCTCGCGACCCTTTTCAGTTACTTTATAAGCTGTATTAGTTTTGCGTCCTATAAACGATTTTTCAATAGTGATATACTCTTCAGCTTCCAAGGCACGGGTATGGCTTGCCAGATTGCCGTCGGTTACCCCTAAGAGTTCCTTTAGGGTATTAAAGTCGGCACTGTCATTGACCATCAACACCGACATAATCGCTAAGCGAATACGGTGGTCAAAAGCCTTATTGATATGTGCTAAAAAAGTTTTCAATTCAGATGTCAGATATCAAGTGTTAGGGATTAAAACTATTACTTTTTAGGTTTGATATAGAAATTTTTATCGCTCAAAATATTAGTAATCATATATTTCCCTTTGTTATTTTTCTTCAATTGATAATCTA
>NZ_CALGWU010000060.1 GCF_937936315.1 uncultured Capnocytophaga sp.
CGTTACGAATTGCTAAAAACCTATAAAAAAATCGTATCTCCTCGATTCTTTTAGTGTGACCTAATCACTTTTTTAAGTTTTAAACCCTATTTTTTAATTATTTAAGTATAAAAAATGAGATTATTAAGTTTTATTTTCGCATTGTTATGTGGTGCACAAGTGCTATTAGCACAACCTGAAAAGGAATTAGAAAAAGCAAATCAAATGTATAAAAACTTTGCTTATGTAGATGCTATTAAAATATACGAAAGTATTGCCAAGAAAGGATTTGTAAACCAAGAAATGCTTGAAAGTTTAGGAAATTCCTATTACTACAATGCCGAATACAAAAAAGCCCTCCCTTGGTATAAACAACTCTTTGAAAACCCAAAATACAGCATTAAACCTGAGTATTATTACCGTTATGCACAAGTTTTAAAATCAGTCGGTAAGTATGATGATGCCGATAAAATCATGGCAAAATTTGTAGAACTTACAGGTGATAAAGATACTCGTGCTATTCTTTTTGAAGAAAATAAAAATTACCAAGAAGTAATTCAAGCTAATTCAGGAAGATTTAAATTGAACCCTATAGCCCTAAATACAGAATACTCTGAATATGGCCCCGCTTTCTATGGCGATAAACTTGTATTTGCTGCTGCTACTAGCGGAAAAATCTCTAAAGGAGGAGTTTCTCAATGGACAGGCGAAGGATTCTATGACCTTTATATAGCCGATCGTGATAAACAAAAATTATCTAATAAAAAATCCTTATCAGCTACAATTAATACAAAATTCAACGAATCAACTGCCGTTTTTACTAAAGATGGAAAAACAATTTATTTTACACGTAATAACTATGTGAATGAAAAGTTAGGAACTGATAAAAATAATACCATCCTTTTAAAAATTCTTCGCGCTACTAAAAATGAAGATGGTGAGTGGGATAATGTAATAGAGATGCCTTTCAATAGCGATCAATATAGCGTCGCTCACCCTGCCCTTAGCCCTGATGAAAAGTATTTGTACTTCGCCTCAAATATGGGAGGATCTTTAGGAAGTTCTGATATCTTCCGTGTTCAAATACTAGATGGTAATAAATATGGAAAACCTGAAAATTTAGGAAATGTTATTAATTCTGCAGGTCGTGAATCTTTCCCTTTTATCTCTAAAAATAATGTAATGTACTATTCTTCTGATGGCTTCCCTGGCTTAGGTGGTTTAGATATCTTCGCAGTGAAATTAGATGAAGAAGGTAATCCTATTACTAAACCTATAAATATAGGGCGCCCTGGTAATAGTGCCGATGACGACTTTTGCTTTATTATAGATACCGACTCTAAAATAGGGTTCTTGACTTCTAATCGCCCTGGAGGAAAAGGAAAAGATGACATCTATAGCTTCTTAGAAGAAAAACCTTTACCATTTGATTGCAAAAAAACTCTTAAAGGTGTCCTTAAAGATGCCAAAACTAAGGAAATAATCCCAGAAGGTCTTATAGTTCTCTCCGATAGAACAATGAAAGAAGTTTCTAAACAAAACTCTGAAAAAGACGGAAGTTTCGCATTTAACCAAATTGATTGTAAAGAATTATATTACTACCTACGTGGTGAAAAAGAAAAATATGAAACTGCTGAGATTAAAGTAAATAACAATAAAGAAGATGAAATATTCTGCGAAATATACCTTAAACCAAGAGAAGTTGTTATCTCTAAAAATACTGACTTAGCCCAAGTCTTTGATATCAAAGAAATCTACTTTGATTTAGATAAATCAAATATACGCCCTGATGCCGAAATAGAACTAGCTAAGATAGTAGAAGTAATGAAACTATATCCTAAGATGAAAATCGATATCCGTTCACATACCGATAGCCGCGCTTCAGATGCTTACAACTTAGCCTTGTCCAATAGACGCGCAAAATCAACCCTTGAATGGATAGTAAAACAAGGTATTGAACGCAAACGCTTAACAGCTAAAGGCTATGGCGAAACTCGTTTGGTAAATGGTTGCTCTAATGGCGTCCCTTGTACCGAAGAAGAACATCAAGCTAACCGCCGTAGCGAGTTCATAGTAGTGAGTATGGAATAACAATGTTTGAATAAGTAAAAAAACTGTTTGGGAAACCAAGCAGTTTTTTTATGACCAATAATTGCTAATTATGAATTATTTTTTATCTTTGCGCCATTAAATTTGTTATATAAAAGAAATTAATACACTCACAATGGGAGCATCACAAGATGAAATGTCCTTTTTAGACCATTTGGAAGCCTTGCGCTGGCATCTAATACGCTCTACTATAGCCGTTTTAATAGTGGGAGTTGTAGCTTTTATCTGTAAGGATTTTATCTTTCAAATAATCTTTGCTCCTAAAAATGGCGATTTTTTCACTTATAGAATGTTCTGTAAAATAGGACACTTTTTGGGTTTTGAGAGTGATTTTTGTACTGAACAACTTCCCTTTACCATCCAAAGCCGTACAATGGCAGGACAGTTCTCAGCTCATATCTGGACGTCTATCTGGGCAGGAGTGATTATCGCATTTCCTTATGTGCTTTATGAAGTCTGGAAATTCATCAGTCCAGCACTGTATGAAAATGAACGTAAGTTGGCTAGAGGTTTTATCCTCATTGCTTCTTTGCTGTTTTTTATAGGTGTATTGTTTGGCTATTACCTTATAACACCACTTTCAGTGAACTTTTTAGGATCTTACTCGGTAAGTCCTGAGGTGAAAAACCAAATAGATATAGATTCGTATATTTCAGTAGTACGATCATCTGTCATTTCGTGTGGCATTGTTTTTGAACTGCCTATTATCATCTATTTTCTTACCAAATTAGGAGTTGTAACCCCTGATTTTATGCGCAAGTATAGGCGTCACGCTTTGATAGTAGTACTCATAATAGCTGCTATCATCACCCCACCCGATGTAGCTAGCCAAATAATCGTCTCAATACCGATTATGCTCCTATACGAAATAAGTATTTTTATTTCAGCTTATGTTTTAAAAAAAGAACAAAACAAGGTAATTTAATATTTTTTAATGGATTGTAATACCTACTTACAGCACTTACCCAACGTGAAAACGTTGAAACAGCTTTGCAAAGGCAGAGCCGTGTTAGACTGGATTATTTGTGGTCACGAGTTTGAAGTTTATCACACCTACTACAAAGCCAATGAAGAAGAATACGATGGCTATGAAGCCCAGTGGGGGCACGGCTTTGAAGATGAAGATGGCACTTCGTTGTCGTTCTATTTTATTGATAAAGCCTGCTTGATAGTTCCCTCTTCTAGTGCCGAAGACAGCAAAGGAGGCGATAACCGCGATTTCGAAAAACGCATCCCCAAAGTATTTTTGCCCTACTATCGCAAAAATTTCTCTCAAAGTGATATCCCTTTCGTGATATACTCTTTGGATGGTGAAACGTGGCAATGCGTAGAAAACTTTCCTGTGGAAGAACATATTGATAAATTTGAACAAATCACTACCAACCCGAGCAAATATAAAGAATGGGCTATAGATTATATCAGTGATGAAGGCTTCTTACAAGAAGTGATGAACGAACAAACTATTACAGATCTTTATGAAGGGAAAGTGCTCACCGAGGAAATGGTATATAGCATCGTAACCGAAGTGCACGACTGGGTAGATTTAGAAACAGAACTCAACGAAATGCCTTATCGCTTTTCGTTTTAACTATATGAAATTAGTAGTAAACAACATCATCAAAATATACAAAGGAAGAAAGGTCGTTAAAGGCGTCTCTTTAGAAGTAAACCAAGGAGAAATCGTCGGACTCCTAGGGCCTAATGGCGCAGGAAAAACTACTTCCTTTTATATGATAGTGGGACTCATCAAACCCAACGGCGGTACTATCTTCTTAGATAATACCGATATTACCAATTACCCTATGTATAAACGTGCCCAAAGCGGTATTGGCTATTTGGCACAAGAGGCTTCGGTATTTAGAAAGTTGAGCATTGAGGACAATATCAAAAGTGTGTTGCAGCTCACCAAACTCTCTAAGGCGGAACAACAACGCAAAACCGATGAGTTGATTGATGAATTTAGCTTGGGGCATATCCGCAAAAACCGTGGCGACCTGCTCTCAGGGGGAGAACGCCGCCGTACCGAAATTGCCCGTGCTTTGGCTACTAGTCCAAATTTTATATTGCTCGACGAACCTTTTGCTGGGGTAGACCCTATTGCAGTAGAAGATATCCAACGCATTGTAGCACAACTCAAAAATAAAAATATAGGTATTCTTATCACCGACCATAATGTGCAAGAAACTCTTGCCATTACCGATCGTACTTACTTGATGTTTGAAGGAGGAATCCTCAAATCAGGTGTGCCTGAAGATTTAGCTGCCGATGAGATGGTAAGAAAAGTATACCTTGGAAGAAACTTCGAGTTGAGACGCAAGAAAATATTAGAAGATTAGTAAATCAATAAATTAACACGTTGGCAAATCAACACATAGACAAATTGGTAGATGATATTCAAAAGTATGGCTTTGGGGTGATAATGGTACCTCAAACTGATTATTTGCCATCTTTTGCTTATACAGTAGGTTTGTGGAAAAACTACAAACGCCCTGAACTTATTACTTTAGGAATGCCCATAGATATACTCCATACCCTACTCAATACGGTAGCGTTTGAAGGCGTAAAAAAAGGAAAATCTATAGAAATAGGTAAGAATTATCGCGGCGTATTAGAAAAACACCCTGTACAATTCTTAACAGTAGACAAGCGTAATATACCTGATTATTTTGGACAAGCAATCAACTATTACCAAACAGCCGACTTCCCTGCATTACAATTGATATGGCCTGACGACAAAGGTGTATTTCCTTATGAAACAGGTTTTAGAGAAGATTTGATCTACTTGCAACCGCTCTTAGATAGAAATGCCGATTTTAAATTTAGAGAAGACAAACTCCGTCCCGTATTTACAACTTCGGCTTGGTTAGAAAGTCAAGATCCAATTGTAGATGTAATACACGATAAAGAAGGCTATTGGTTTTTCCTTCCCTTAGGAGAACTCGATTGGAAGATGGTGCCTTTGGAAGAACTAGTAAAAGCTGACCCTACTCTCAATGATGTTTTTGACCTTGATTATGGGGAGTGTGCCAATAGGGAGTTTATAGGAGGAAAATGGCAAAGAGATGTTTATGAAGGGTAAAAATAAATGTATAAAGAACTTTTAAACATATCAGCTGCTAACTTAACAACAGCCCGCAATATCACCCAAATAGGAAGTTTTGAAATTCCCCCTTCTTATTTGCAGTTTGTTCAAGAAATAGGCTTTGGTAGATTGTTAGGTTTATTTCTTACCTATATCCCATTGGGTGAAAATTCCTCTTATTGCGATGCTTTGGAATCCAGAAATGCATATTGGAAAAGTATCTTTCAGATGTATCTAAAGGAATATCCAGATATGTTATTTATCGAACAAGAAGCAGATAATAAAGAGCGCTTAGCTAATGCCGAACCTTTTTTGTTTAGTGAAAATGGAGAGGTTGTGTTTTGGGATAGTAGAAATCGGGATGATAAGGGAGAATGCCCTATTTATTTGGTAGATTTTTCTACAGGAATATATTTGGCAGGAAATACCTTCAAAGAGTTTATCCTCAACCTCACTAATGAAACAAAAGTAAAAACTATTTTGAAATTTGCAGAACACCCTTTATTAAAAACTTTCGAACCTTTATCCTTAGAAACTTATTAATATCTAAAATAACTAAAAACTATAATATAATGAAAAATTTAGTAGACCGCTTTATTAAGTACATAAAAATAGACTCTCAATCTAATCCTGAGAGTGAAACAACCCCTAGTACCGAAAAACAATGGAATATGGCAAACTTATTGGTAGAAGAATTGAAAGCCATTGGTTTGCAAGATGTAACAGTAGATGAAAACGCCTATGTAATGGCTACTTTGCCATCAAATGTAGATTATCCAGTACCTACCATTGGCTTTATCTCTCACTTCGATACCTCTCCTGACTTCTCTGGTGAAAACGTAAATCCACAATTTGTAGAAAATTACGATGGAGGTGATATCGTCCTCAACAAAGAACAAAATATCGTATTATCACCTTCTTATTTTGAGGATTTGTTGCTCTACAAAGGCAATACCATTATCACAACTGATGGAACTACCCTTTTGGGAGCTGACGATAAGGCAGGTATTGCCGAAATCGTAACCGCTATGGAATACCTCGTGCAACACCCCGAAATCAAACACGGAAAAATACGTGTAGGCTTTACCCCTGATGAGGAAATAGGTCGTGGAGCTCATAAATTCGATGTGAAAAAATTCGCTGCTGATTGGGCTTATACAATGGACGGCGGACAAATTGGCGAACTTGAATATGAGAGCTTTAACGCAGCAGGAGCCAAAATTCATTTCAAAGGAAAAAGCGTACACCCAGGTACTGCTAAAAACAAAATGGTGAACTCAATGCTCGTCGCTACTCAATTTATCAATGCGCTACCAGCCGATGAAATTCCTGCTCGCACCGAAGGTCGCGAAGGATTCTATCACATTACCGATATCTCTGGAGATGTAGAAAATACAGTAGTACAGCTTATCATCCGCGACCACGACCGCGACCTTTTCAACAAACGCAAAGCTGTAGTACAGCAAATTGTAGACGATTTGAACAAACAAATCCCTAATGTGGCAGTAGCCGAAATAAAAGACCAATATTACAATATGGGTGAAAAAATCAAACCCGTAATGCATATTGTAGAAGTAGCTGAACGTGCAATGAAAGAATTAGGTATTACCCCTATAACTAAACCTATCCGCGGTGGTACCGATGGTTCTCAACTTAGCTTTATGGGCTTGCCTTGTCCTAATATCTTTGCAGGTGGACATAACTTCCACGGCAAATACGAATTTGTTCCCGTTGAAAACCTCGAAAAAGCTACCGAAGTGATTATTCGCATAGCTGAATTAGTGGCAAAAAAATAATATAATTAGCCGATTTGTCTATTAATTGATAAATTGGCTAATTTGTTAATTAACTAATTGATAAATCAACTTATGCCTACAATATCACATAGAGCACAAATATTGCCTCAATCGCCGATTAGGAAATTGACTCCTTATGCTGAAAAAGCGGCTAAGGAAGGGAAAACTATTTACCACCTTAATATCGGTCAGCCCGATATTAAAACCCCTGAAATAGCTATTCAGGCAGTAAAAGATTTTACCCCTAAGGTATTGGAATATACCAAAAGTGAGGGTATCAACTCTCTCAGAGAAAAAGTGGTGGAGTACTACAAAAAACACGATATTAAGGTTAATAGTAATGATATCATCATCACCAATGGTGGATCTGAAGCGCTTACCTATGTAATTGCTACTGTTGCCAATGCCGATGATGAGATTATCATTCCCGAACCTTACTACGCGAATTACATTAGCTTTTCAGAAGCCTTTGATGCTATATGTGTACCTATTACATCTTCTTTTGATAATAATTTTGCTTTGCCTCCTATAGAAGAATTTGAGAAAAAGATAACCCCTAAAACTAAAGCCTTTCTCATCTGTAACCCAGGAAATCCTACAGGATATTTATATTCTAAAGAGGAAATTTTGCAATTGGCAGCAATAGCCAAAAAACACGATATTTTCCTTATTTTTGATGAGGTATATCGCGAGTTCGTGTACGATGGAGCTACCCATTATTCTATTATGCAAGTTGAAGGTATTGAACAAAATGCTATAATGATAGACTCTGTATCTAAGCGTTTCAGTATGTGCGGAGCGCGTATCGGGTGGGTAGTGTCTAAGAATAAAGAGGTGATGAAATCTATCTTGAAGTTCGCACAAGCTCGCTTGTCTCCCCCCACCTATTCTCAAATAGGTGCAGAACGTGCTTTTGATGTACCCGAAACCTATTTTGAAGAGGTGTTAAAGGAATATACTCAGCGTAGGAACGTGCTCATCGAGGAACTCCAAAAAGTACAAGGTGTTCGTGTATCAATGCCCAAAGGGGCTTTCTATTGCATTGCCGAATTGCCCGTAGAGAATGCAGAAGACTTCTGTATATGGCTTTTAGATAATTTCTCAGTGAATAACGAAACTGTAATGTTAGCCCCAGCCGAAGGTTTTTATGCTACCGAAGGGTTAGGGCGCAATCAAGTGCGTATAGCTTATGTGCTTGAAAAAGAGAAAATAGTAAAAGCCATTCACATATTAGCTGATGCACTAAAAAAATATAATAACTCCTAATCCCTAATTTCTATTTCCTATTTCCTAACTTCTAAAAAGATAAATAGTTATATTTTTTAGTGTTAAAAAAAAACATAAAATTATTGCCATATCAAAAATATTTTGTACTTTTGAGGCGAAAAATTAAAAACAGACAATGTCAGTAAAGAAAATAGCAGTATTAACATCAGGAGGAGATGCTCCTGGTATGAACGCCGCCATTCGTTCAGTGGTACGTACTTGTGCATACCACAATATTGAAGTGGTAGGTGTATATCGCGGCTATCAGGGAATGATAGAAGGCGATTTCGAACCAATGAACGCTCGTAGCGTTCGCGATATTATCAACAGAGGGGGTACTATCTTGAAATCTGCCCGCTCTAAAGACTTTAGAACTCCTGAAGGGCGCAAAGTAGCCTACGAAAAACTAAAAGCTGCAGGAGTAGATTCTTTGGTAGTAATAGGAGGCGATGGTTCTTTCACTGGAGCGCTCTTGTTCAACAAAGAATTTGGTTTCCCTGTAATGGGAATCCCAGGTACTATCGATAATGATATTTATGGTACCGACTTTACTTTAGGCTATGATACTGCCCTCAACACTGTAATCGAAGCTATCGATAAGATTAGAGATACCGCAAGCTCTCACAACCGCTTGTTTTTCATAGAAGTAATGGGTCGTGATGCAGGGCATATCGCTCTCAACTCTGGAGTAGGAGCAGGAGCTGAAGAAATCTTGATTCCTGAAGAAAATATAGGGCTCAAAAAACTACTCGAATCTTTGGAAAAAAGCCGTAGCACAGGTAAAACTTCTAGCTTAGTGGTAGTAGCCGAAGGTGATAAAATTGGTAAAAATGTATTTGAACTTAAAGAATACGTAGAACAACATCACCCCGATTACGATGTACGTGTATCTGTATTAGGTCACATGCAACGTGGAGGTGCTCCTTCTTGTTTCGACCGCGTTTTAGCAAGCCGTATGGGCGTTAAAGCCGTAGAATCACTCCTTGAAGGTAAATCTAACTATATGGTGGGTATCCGTAACAATAAAATGGAACTCACTCCGCTTGAAAAAGCTATCAAAGGTAGTTCTAAAATCGATATGGAACTCCTCCGTGTAGCCGAAATAATGGCAACTTAGTAACGTAAAAAATTTGAAATTAAATAACGAATAAATTAAATTTAACAGAATTATGTCAGTAAAAATTGGAATTAACGGTTTCGGACGTATTGGACGTTTAGTATTCCGTGCTGCTTATGAAAGAGCCGACGTAGAAATCGTTGGTATTAACGACCTTTTAGATGTAGATTACATCGCTTACCTTTTGAAATACGACTCAGTTCACGGAACTTTTAAAGGTGACGTGAAAGTAGAAAATGGTCACTTAGTAGTAGATGGTAAAGTAGTACGTATCACTGCTGAAAAAGACCCTAACAACCTTAAATGGAATGAAGTACACGCCGATGTAGTTGCTGAATGTACTGGTATCTTCACCACTTTAGAAAAAGCTCAAGCTCACATCAATGCTGGTGCTAAAAAAGTAGTAATTTCTGCTCCATCAGCTGATGCTCCTATGTTTGTAATGGGTGTAAACCACAAATCAGTAAAACCTACTGATACTATCGTGTCTAACGCTTCTTGTACAACCAACTGCTTGGCGCCTATCGCTAAAGTATTGAACGATAACTTCGGTATCGAAGAAGCCTTAATGACTACAGTTCACGCTACAACCGCTACTCAATTAACAGTAGATGGTCCTTCTAAAAAAGATTGGAGAGGTGGACGTTCTGCTCTTTGCAACATCATTCCTTCAAGCACTGGTGCTGCTAAAGCTGTAGGTAAAGTAATCCCTGAACTCAATGGTAAACTTACCGGTATGGCTTTCCGCGTTCCTACTGCCGACGTTTCAGTGGTTGATTTGACTTTCCGTACTAAAAAATCAACTACACTTGAAGAAATCAACGCTGCTATGAAAAAAGCATCTGAAGGTGAATTGAAAGGTATCCTTGGATACACTGAAGACCTTGTAGTTTCTCAAGACTTCGTAGGTTGCAAAAATACCTCTATTTTCGATGCTAAAGCTGGTATCGGATTGAGTGCTAACTTCTTCAAAGTAGTTTCTTGGTACGATAACGAAACTGGTTATTCAAACAAATTAGTAGATTTAGCACAACACGTTGCTAAATTGTAATTCTTAAAAAAGGTGAGTTGCCCAACTTAGGGGTAAACTCACCTTTTTTTAATAAAATAATAATAATTTAAAAACCGAAACGATATGATTTTAATTGTAGACAGTGGTGCTACTAAGGCAGATTGGACTGCCTTAAATAGCAAAGGTGAAAAAATATTTTTTACGCAAACTTTAGGGTTGAACCCCGAAGTACTTACAGAAGAAATTCTCGTAGAGCGTATTACCACCAATTATCAATTGTTTGAAAATAGAAATTCAGTATCCGAAATTTATTTCTATGGTGCTGGTTGTGGTACTGAGCGCATCCGTTACTTTGTAGAACGTAGCTTAGCAACTATCTTCAAAAATGCTAAAATAGAAGTAAAAGAAGATACTTATGCTGCTGTATTCGCTACTACAGCCCCTACTGATAAAGCTATTGTATGTATCTTAGGTACAGGAGCTAACTGCTCTTATTGGAATGGTAAAGAATTATACCAAGCAGTAGATTCATTAGGCTATATTTTGATGGACGAATCAAGTGGAAACTTCTATGGCAAACGTTTGATTATCGACTATTACTTCAAGAAAATGCCATCAGATCTTGTACAAAAATTTGAAAACCAATATGAATTAGGTTCAGATGTGATTAAAAACCACTTGTACAAAATGCCTAACCCTAATAGTTATTTGGCTACTTTTGCAAAATTTGTGGTTGAAAACAAAAATCACGAATATTGCCGCGATATGGTGAGAAAAGGTATGCAACTATTTGTAGACCACTGGATTTCTCAATATGAAGATCGCTACGAAGTGCCTATCAACTTTGTAGGTAGTATCGCTTTCTTCCTCCAAGATATTTTGGAAGAAGTATTGGCTGAGAACAATCTTAAGTTAGGAACTGTACTTAGAAAACCTATTGATGGCTTAGTTGCTTTCCATGTTAATAAATTCTTTTAGTACAATATAAAAAGATAAAAAAGACACTCTTTTCCAATGAGTGTCTTTTTTGCTTTTAGAACAATCCGTAGAGAACTCCATCTATTTTATTGATAATATAACCTAAGTCTTCAGGATTGTTTACAAAATCAATGTCGTCTACCTCTATAATCAGTAATTTGCCCTTAGTGTAGCCTTTTACCCACTGTTCATATCGCTGGTTAAGACGATTGAGATAATCTATAGAGATAGAATTCTCATATTCCCTACCTCTTTTTTGTATTTGACTTACTAAGTTAGGTACTGAACTCCTTAGGTAAATAAGTAAATCAGGCGGAAGAACAAGGCGTTCCATCAGTGCAAATAGTGATTTGTAGTTATCAAAATCACGTGAAGTCATCAAACCCATTTCATGTAAATTAGGCGCAAAAATATGCGCATCTTCATAGATGGTACGATCTTGAATAATGTCATTGCCCTTTTCTCTGAAGTCAAGAATTTGACGAAATCTACTATTGAGAAAGTAGATTTGAAGATTGAAACTCCAGCGCTCCATTTGATGATAAAAATCATCTAAATAGGGATTGTCTACCACATCTTCAAAATGTGCTTCCCATTGATAGTGTTTAGCTAATAGGGAGGTAAGGGTCGTTTTGCCTGCACCTATATTTCCTGCGATAGCTATGTGCATTTTCTAGATTATTTTTTTTCAATTTCTTCGTTTATACTTTTAATCAGAGAGGTATTTTTGATTTGTTGAATTACAAAAGAACTTTGAATGTTAGAAATAATTTCCATTTTAGAGAGTTTTTGTACCACAAATTTCTGATAATCTTCCATGTCGTTAAGTATAACTTTTAGAAGAAAATCATAGCCCCCTGCCATATAAGAAGCTTCAAGTACTTCATCAAGTCCGCTTATGTATTTTTCAAATTCTTCAAATAATTCACCGCTGTGTCTCAAAAGCTTTACTTGGCAGTAAGCTACTAACCTTTTTCCAAGAGCTTTAGGGTCGGCAACTGCAACGTATTTTTGAATAACACCTGTGTTTTCCATCCGTTTAATGCGCTCGTGAACAGGTGTAATAGATAATCCTACTTTTTCAGCTAAACTCTTAACAGATTGCTTGCTGTCTTTTTGCAGTTCATCTAAAATTTTTAAATCTATGCGGTCTAATTGGTACATAATATATGAATTTGATGCGGTAAAATTAAAAATATTTTTTGATATAAATACAAAAAATAAACAAAATATTTTACTTCCATTTCCGTAAAACACTCAAAAACAGCTGAAAAGTACAAAATAAAAGTTGATACGTTTTTTTCTGTTTTTTACTCGAGAATCAGTACTTTTTTCTAAACAAAAAACATTTTACAGAATAAGACAACCTGAGGCTTTAGCTTAAAGTATCCCTTTTATAAATCTAAATGGAAAAATTTTCTAATATTTCTATTTAATTTTGTGCATTTCGTTTAAATATCGTAATTTTGCAATTGCTATCTAAACTATAATTTTATTTTTATATGGAAGAAATAGACTATAAATTTGTACATAAAGATTTTAGAATCAATGGTTTTCCTATTGATAGAGAACGTTTGATTATTTTGGCTGTAGCCTACGTAAAGGACGGATTGCCTTATCGTAAATCGGTAGGAAGATTCCTATTAGATTGGCTTGACGACAGAGATTATATAGAAGCTACAACTTCAGGCTCTACAGGTGTTCCTAAACAAATTCACCTCAAAAAACAAGGTATGGTAAACTCCGCTTTAGCAACAGGCGAATATCTCAATCTATCTCCTAAAGATCGCGCTTTGTTGTGTTTGCCTACCGATTTTATTGCAGGTAAAATGATGCTTATTCGTGCTATTGTTTTAGGCTTACACATAGATATCATTAGACCTTCCTCTATGCCTCTATCTCTTACTAGTAAAGATTATGACTTCTGTGCAATGATCCCTTTACAAGCTGCAAAATCACTTACCGATTTGCCTCGTGTCAAAAAGGTAATCTTAGGAGGTGCCTCTATAGATGGTGACTTAGAAGCTAAGCTACAGAACATTTCTACTCAAGTATATTCTTCTTATGGGATGACTGAAACTATTTCACATATAGCAATGCGAAAGGTAAATCATACCGAGGAACACGAAACTACTTACAAAGCGATGCCTAATGTCATATTCACACAAGATGATCGTAATTGCTTGGTAATCAATGCTCCTTTGATTGCCGATCACCCCGTCATTACTAATGATATGGTAAAACTCATCTCTCATAGCGAATTCGAATGGTTAGGACGTTTTGATAACATCATCAACTCAGGTGGATTTAAAGTATTCCCAGAAAGTGTGGAGCGAAAAATCAAAAAATATATCAAAGGAGATTATTTTATAACCAAAGAACCTGATGATGAATTAGGACAACGCGCTGTGTTATATGTCCAAGGCGATGAAAAAGATTATCCTACTTTAGCTCACGATATCTATATGGATAAGGATATGCTGAAGTATGAAGTACCTCGCCAAATCTATTTTGTTCCTGAATTTGTATATACTGATAATCAAAAGTTAAGAAGGGACGAAACCGTTAAAAAATACAAAAAATAAGAATGAAACTAAAGAGATTTATCCCTTACGTATTGCCCTATAAACGACAGGCATTTTTGAATGTATTTTTCAATATACTCTATTCGCTTTTCAGTGCCTTGTCGTTTGTTGCATTGATTCCAATGTTAGATGTGCTTTTTGGAAAAACACAATCAATAACCAAAGCTCCTACGTATTCAGGAAATTTGTTGGAATTAGGAAGCTATGGAAAAGCTTATCTAAACTACAAAGTAGGAAGCATTGCAGGAGAAAATACAATTTGGGCATTAGGGATTGTTATTGCTTTAGTAATCTCTCTTTTCTTACTCAAAAATTTGTTTAGCTATTTAGCCTCGTTTTTTATTACGCATTTGAGAAACGGAGTACTGAGAGATTTGCGAGATAACCTCTATAAAAAAATTATAACCCAACCAATAGCGTTTTTCTCAGAACAACGCAAGGGCGATATCATGTCGCGTATGGTAGGCGATGTAAACGAGGTCCAAAACTCAATGCTATCAGCAATAGAAGCTTTTATACGTGAACCTCTTACGATCATATTTTCTATCTTAGTGATGTTAGGGATCAGTATGAAACTCACTCTTTTTACCTTTGTGTTTATCCCCATAGCTGGCGCTGTGATTTCTAAAATAGGAAAATCACTGAAAAAAAACTCTAAAGCAGTACAGCAAGAACAAGGTAGATTCTTATCGTTGATAGAAGAAACTGTAGGAGGATTGCGTATAATCAAAGCTTTCAATGCCGAACAGATATTCTCAAAACGTTTTGGAGAATCGAGTCAAACGTTTAATAGGCTGAGTAACAAGGTAATGAATAGGCAAAACTTAGGATCTCCTATGAGTGAGTTCCTCGGTATTTTAATGATAGCTATTTTGTTGTGGTTTGGAGGTTCTTTAGTGTTGGTAGACAAGACTTTGGAAGGAACGCAGTTCATTGCCTTTATGGGATTGGCTTACAATATTCTCACCCCTGCTAAGGCTATCAGCAAGGCTTCGTACGATATGCGCCGAGGAAATGCTGCCGCTGAACGTATCTTAGAAATACTCGATTACGAGAATCCTATCAAAGAACGAAAAGACGCTGTGGTAATGAAAGATTTTACTACTGCTATCAGTCTGAAAGATATTACATTTGCTTATGCCGAACAGCCCGTGCTTACCAATTTTTCATTAGAAGTACCCAAAGGAAAAACAGTAGCTTTGGTAGGTCAGTCAGGTAGTGGTAAGAGTACTATTGCCAACCTAATCACTCGTTTTTACGATGTAAACGAAGGGGCAATTCTTATCGATGGAGTGGATGTGAAAGATATGCAAACGGCTTCATTGCGCAAGCTCATAGGGGTAGTATCGCAGGACTCTATACTCTTCAATGATACTATAAAGAACAACCTACTAATAGGCAAACCCGATGCTACCGATGAGGAGCTCATAACAGCAGCCAAAATAGCTAATGCCTATGAGTTTATAAACGACTTGCCCGAAGGTTTTGACACTAACATAGGTGATGCAGGCAGCAAGCTCAGTGGAGGTCAAAAACAACGTTTGAGCATTGCCCGTGCCGTACTGAAAAATCCACCTATAATGGTGCTCGACGAAGCAACATCCGCACTCGATACCGAAAGCGAACGTTTGGTGCAGAATGCTTTAGAAAATATGATGAAACACCGTACCTCTATAGTGATAGCACACCGTCTCTCAACCATACAAAATGCCGACTTGATTGTGGTGATGCAAAAAGGACGTATTATAGAACAAGGTACTCATACCGAGCTAATACAAAAAAATGGAATGTACAAACGATTAGTAGAAATGCAAACCATTGAGTAATCAATAAAATTAATTGTATTTCAATTACAACCTGTGTACATTATAACTTTTATCTGTGCCTTAGTTATTCAAAATCTAATAATCAATTTTCCTTGCGTTTCTCCAAGATTCTCCGAGAACTCAAAAAATCATTGATAATTCGCCAGATAAAAAATATCCCAAAATATTTGGTCGTAATAAATATTATTACTACTTTTGCCATTATTACTCCGTAAAGGGGTGTGATTTGTCATTTAAAATAAATAAAAAATATGAAGTTTATAGTATCGAGTTCTTACCTATTGAAAAAGTTACAAGTATTTGGTGGTGTTATTAATAACAACAACACCATGCCTATACTCGATAACTTTTTGTTTGAACTATCTACCAATTCTTTAACTATCTCGGCTTCCGATTTGGAAACCACTGTAAGAGGTACTTTGGAAGTGGAGTCAGACTCTCAAGGAAGTATAGCCGTATCAGCTAAATTATTAATAGATATTCTTAAAACCTTTTCAGAGCAGCCTCTTACCTTTTTGGTAAAAGAAAATAATGTAATAGAAATTAGTTCTACTACAGGTAATTATACTTTAGCTTACTTAGATGGAGAGGAATTCCCTCGCCCTGTAACTTTACCCGAAGCTAGCAAAGTAACAATGTTAGGCGATGTCTTGGCTACAGCTGTACAGAAAACTATTTTCGCAGCAGGAAATGACGATTTGCGTCCTACAATGAGTGGTATTTTGTTCCAATTTAGCGAAAATGGACTTACTTTCGTCGGCACTGACGCTCATAAATTAGTGAAATACGAACGCTTAGACATCAAAGCAAATGATGCTGCCGATTTCATTATGCCTAAAAAACCATTGAACATTCTCAAAGGTATTTTAGCAGGAAGTGAAACTGAAGTAACTGTCGAATACAATGAAAGCAATGCAAAATTCTCTTTTGACGATATGGAGTTTATCTGCCGCCTTATAGATGGTAAATATCCTAACTATGACGCGGTAATCCCTAAAGAAAATCCTAATAAACTAATCTTAAATCGTTCACAATTCTATAGTTCTATCAACCGTTTGTCATTGTTTTCTAACAAAACCACTCACCAAGTACGCTTGAAAGTAGCAGGTTCTAGCTTGGTAATTTCAGCTGAAGATGTGGATTATAGCAATAAAGGTGAAGAGCGCTTCACTTGTAACTATCAGGGAGATGATCTAGAAATAGGCTTCAACTCTAAGTTCTTGAAAGAAATGATCAATAACCTAGACTCTGATGAAATCTTAATAGAAATGTCCTTGCCAAATCGTGCCGGACTCATCACTCCTGTAGATGGTCTTGATGAGGGAGAGAAAGTGTTAATGCTGGCTATGCCTATTATGCTCAATACGAATCAATAAAATAAAAATCTTTTCTATATTAAAGATGAAACGCCTTATGAAGTCTTTTTAAGGCGTTTCTTTTTTTAAAAGGAAATACCAAATACAACGCTAATAACTAAAAAACAATTTATGAAATCCTTTTTAGAAAAAATAAAGCCTTTTGCCTATATAACAGTGCTATATCTTCTCGTATCATTCGTCATGCGAATCATTTTTATGTTACACCCTATTACAACCTCTACATTCTCCGCAGGAAGTGTGGTGAAAATGATTACTATAGGCTTGATATCCGATGTCTTTACTATATTGTTGGCAAGTAGTATTCTGGCTATCTACCTCATTTTTATTGCCAATGTAAAGTATAAAAAACCTTATGGAGGAATCATTTTAGGTATTTTTATTCTCATACTACTCTACATACAATTTTATCCTAATAATATTTTTGCACAATATGGAGGAGTTCTTCCCGAGATTGCCTTAGCTTTCTTTGGATTTAAAGCTTTTTGTTTTGCTCTTCTGCTCTTCTTCCCTAAATATAGAATACAGTTGCGCAATATTCTGTATTTCATAACGTTAGCAATCTATGTATTTGCCATAGTGATGAATGCAGTAAGCGAGTATTTCTTTTGGAATGAATTTGGTATCCGCTACAACTTTATAGCGGTAGATTATCTCATCTATACCAATGAGGTGATAGGGAATATAATGGAAAGCTACCCTGTAGTGCCCTTGTTTTCTGCTGTTTTTGTAGTAGTATTGGCACTTACAACTTTCTTGTTTATAAAAACTAAGAGTATTTTAAAAACGATCCCTACACTGTTAGAAAAAGCAGCATTATTAATAGTCTATTTATTGCTTGCTCTTGTAGGAATGTGGAGTTTGCCACGACTTGATACCATCAGTGCCGAGAATACTTTTGCTCAGGAAATACAAAGTAATGGCGTATATAAGTTTTATTATGCCTTTACCCATAGTGAGTTAGATTTCTTTCAGTTTTATCCTACCTTGCCAGAAAAAGAGGCTGAAAGCATTGTGCTCAAACAACTCAATGCTCCTGCGCTCGAACGCCAGATTGTAGGCGATACTACTGAGGTACACCGCAATGTGCTCCTTATTTCAATAGAGAGTCTTTCGGCAGAATACCTTACAATGTATGGTAATACCGATAACCGTACACCCTTTTTAGATAGTTTAGCTAATAATAGCTTGTTTTTCACTAATTTATATGCTACAGGTAACCGTACAGTGAGAGGTTTAGAAGCCTTAACCCTTTGTATACCACCTACTCCAGGTGAAAGTGTAGTGAAGCGTAAAGACAATAAAGATAAGTTTACCACAGGAAGCGTGTTCAAAAGTAAAGGCTATGATGTGAAATATCTTTATGGAGGCGATAGTTATTTTGATAATATGAAGGATTTCTTTGGCGGTAATGGTTACGATATTATAGATAACAAAAACTTTACTCCTGAAGAAGTAACATTTTCTAATATATGGGGTGTTTGCGATGAAGATATGGCAAACAAAGCTATAAAGGTGATGAATGAACAAGCTAAAGCTGGCAAACCATTCTTCAATCATTGGATGACTGTTAGCAATCACCGTCCATTTACTTATCCTGAAGGTAAAATTGATATTCCTCCTACCGAAAAGAGTAGAGCAGGGGGGGTAAAATATACAGATTATGCGCTCAAACAATTTTTTGAGATGGCAAAACAACAAAAATGGTATAAAAATACTATTTTTGTGATTGTAGCCGACCATTGTGCATCAAGTGCAGGTAGTACCGAACTGCCTTTAGATGGCTATCGCATCCCTTGTTTCATTGTCGCCGATTTTATCACTCCTAAAAAAATAGATGTGATGATGTCGCAAATAGATGTGATGCCTACTGTTTTCGGTTTGTTAAACTTCAATTATACCTCTAAGTTTATAGGACAAGATGTACTAAAAGAAGGCTATCAACCGCGTGCCTATATCGCTACTTATCAAGATTTAGGTTACTTAACCCCCGATAAACTCACGATTATATCACCTTTGAGAAAAACTACTCAATACAGTTTGCACAAAGAAGCTGAACAACCTTCACAAGAGTATCCTTTGTTTTATGAACAAGTAAAAGAAAATAACTTGAACAAAGAACAAGCCGATGCTTGTATTGGTACTTATCAAGCTACTGCCGAGTGGTTAAAAAACAAACAGTACAATGCGGTCAAGAAATAAGCTAAAAATTATCAACGACCCTATTTATGGGTTTATTCATATTCCTAGCACTTTAGTGTTCGATATCATTGAACATCCTTATTTTCAACGACTCAGGCGTATCAATCAAATGGCGCTGTCCTATTTGGTATTTCCAGGAGCTAAACACACCCGCTTTGAACACGTACTTGGCTGTGTGTTCTTGATGCAGAAAACAGTCGAAATGTTGCGCTTTAAAGGTGTCCAAATCTCTGATAAAGAAGCCGAGGGGCTCTATATTGCCATATTGTTACACGATATAGGTCACGGGCCTTTCTCTCACGCTATGGAGCATAGTATAGTCGAGGGCATTTCGCACGAAGAAATCTCACTTCTCTTTATGCAAGAACTTAACAAGGTGTTTAATGGCAAGTTAGAGACGGCTATAGCGATATTTCAAGGTACTTACCCACGTAAGTTTATGCATCAACTTATCTCGGGACAGTTGGATATGGATAGAGCCGATTATCTCAAACGTGACAGTTTCTATACAGGAGTTGCCGAAGGAAATATCAATTCTGAACGCCTTATCTCAATGCTCAATGTCCGTAACGACGAATTAGTAGTCGAAGAAAAAGGTTTGTACTCAGTAGAGAAATTTTTGATAGCTCGCCGCTTGATGTATTGGCAAGTATATCTGCACAAAACTAGCGTTGCAGCCGAGCAGATACTTATCAGGTTGCTCAAACGTGCTAAAGAGCTGGAGCAACAAGGTCAAAAACTTACAATGTCTACAGCTTTAGCTTTCTTTGTGAAAAACAAAATATCCAAAGAGAACTTCTCACAAGAAGTGCTTGAAATGTTTGCACGTTTAGACGATACCGATATCATTTCAGCAATGAAAGAATGGCAGTTCCACCCCGATATAGTTCTTTCTAAACTTAGCAAAATGTTACTCAACCGCGATTTGCCGAAAATAAAAGTCCGCTTAAACGATTTTGAAGAACAGAAGATAAAGAGGCTGCAGAAATTGTCACTTGCTAAAGGAATAGATGAAAAAGATATGAAATACTTTGTCTTTACAGGTGTGATGACTAATAGAGCCTACAACCCCGAAAAAGAAATTATAAAAATACTCACTAAAAACGGTAGAGTAGTAGAGCTTAGTAAAACCTCTGAAGCTATCAACTTAGAACCTCTTTCACAAGTAACCGAACGATACTATATTTGCTATCCAAAATAGGGTGAAAAGCGAGGAGGTAAAATTACCTAATAGAGAAAAAAAATAGTAAAATGAGTGTTATATAAAATAATTTTTATACTTTTGTTGCGAAAAATAACCTTTTTGCAAGGTAAAAATATATAAATATAGCCCTATATCGTTTTGATTATAAACTAATTAAATGAAATTTACAGCATTACAAATAGCCAATGTACTCGGTGGTGAAGTAGAAGGAAATCCCCAAATTGAAGTCTATAAACTTTCAAAAATTGAAGAGGGAAGTGAAGGGAGTATATCTTTTTTGGCAAATCCTAAATACAAACATTTTATCTATACTACTCAAGCATCCATAGTGATTGTAAATAAGGACTTTGAGGCTGAAGATAAAATATCAGCAACCTTAGTGAGAGTGGATGATGCTTATGCAGCTTTTACCAAACTCTTAGAGTTCTACAATCAAGTGAAAATGAATAAAGTAGGAATAGAGCAACCTTCATTTATAGCTTCATCTGCTAAAATAGGACAAAACGTATATATAGGCGCTTTTGTCTACATAGGTGAAAACGTAGTAATAGGCGATAATGTAAAAATCTATCCTAACACTTACATAGGCGATAACTCATCAATAGGAAATAATACTATTATATTTGCAGGATGTAAAATATATTCCGAAACTCTAATAGGTAAAGATTGTATGCTACATAGCGGAGTCGTATTAGGCGCCGATGGATTCGGCTTCCAACCTAATGAAAAAGGAGAGTTCAGCAGAGTCCCACAAATAGGCAATGTAGTCATTGAAGACTCCGTAGATATAGGTGCTGAAACAGCTATCGACCGCGCTACATTAGGATCTACAATTATTCGAAAAGGAGTGAAATTAGACAACCAAATACATATTGCTCATAATGTAGAAATAGGTAAAAATACAGTGATTGCAGCACAAACAGGTATCGCAGGATCTACCAAAGTAGGAGAAAATTGTATGATTGGTGGTCAAGTCGGAATTGTAGGCCATTTAATCATCGGAAATCGCGTCAAAATACAAGCCCAAACTGGCGTAGGTCGAAATTTGAAAGACGACGAAGCTATACAAGGATCCCCTGCTCTAGGACACGCCGAATATAACAAAGCTTACGTCATTTTTAGAAAGTTGCCAAACTTGCTAAAACGCTTAGAAGAATTAGAAAATAAAATAAATTAAATATACTATGGTGAAGCAGAATACTTTATCCAAAGAAATTACCTTAGAAGGTATTGGATTACATACCGGTAAACAAGTGAAAATGGTACTTAAACCAGCGCCAGTAGACAATGGTTTTACCTTTGTGCGTACTGACTTGGAAGGATGCCCCGTAGTAGAAGCTGATGCTACCTATGTATCAAGTACTGAACGTGGCACTGTTTTAGAAAAAAAAGGAGTGAAAATCCAAACTTGTGAACACATCTTAGCTGCACTCGTAGGAATGGATTTGGATAATGTCATTATTGAACTCAACTCTTCAGAACCCCCTATTATGGACGGCTCTTCTAAATACTTCGTAGAAGCTATAGAAAAAGGAGGCATAACCCCTCAAGATGCTGATCGTTACGAATATGTAGTAAAACAAGTCGTTACCTATGTGAATGAAGAAACTGGTAGCGAAATCACCCTAATCCCCTCCGAAGAATACCAAGTAACTACAATGGTAGATTTTGGTACTAAAATATTGGGTACTCAAAACGCTTACCTCAATAAACTTTCTGAATTTAAAACCGAAATAGCCGATGCTCGTACCTTTAGCTTCTTGCACGAACTTGAAGCCTTGCTCGACCACGGTTTGATTAAAGGTGGAGATTTGAACAACGCTATTGTTTATGTAGATAAAGAAATCTCCGATAGTACAATGCAAAAACTCAAAAAGGTTTTCAACAAAGATAATATTTCAGTAAAACCTAATGGAGTGCTTGATAATCTTACTTTGCATTACCCTAACGAAGCTGCTCGCCATAAACTTTTAGATGTCATAGGCGACTTGGCATTAGTAGGAACTCGCATTCGTGGTAAAGTCATCGCTACTAAGCCGGGGCATTTCACTAATACCCAATTTGCTAAAAAACTTTCTAAGATTATAAAAAATGAACGCCGTAACAACGTTCCTTCTATAGATATCAATCAACCTCCCTTGCTCAACACTGTTGATATAATGAAATTGTTACCTCACCGTCCACCATTCTTGTTGGTCGACAAAATCTTCGAACTCTCCGATAAACACGTTGTAGGTTTGAAGAACGTAACAATGAACGAACCTTTCTTCGTTGGGCATTTCCCCGGAGCTCCTGTAATGCCTGGAGTGCTCCAAATTGAAGCAATGGCTCAAACGGGAGGCGTCTTGATACTCAGTACCGTACCCGACCCCGAAAACTACCTCACTTACTTTATGAAAATCGACAATGCGAAGTTCAAAGTACAAGTGGTACCAGGGGATACCCTTATATTTAAATTAGAATTGCTAACCCCTATTCGCCGTGGTATCTGCCACATGCAAGCCTATGCTTATGTAAATGGCAAGTTAGCTACCGAAGCTGAGCTAATGGCTCAAATTGTTAAAGTAAAATAAAAGTATATGATTCAACCTTTGGCTTATGTCCATCCCGACGCCAAAATTGCTAAGAATGTAGTGATTGAACCTTTTACTACTATCAGTAAAAATGTAGAAATAGGTGAAGGCACTTGGATAGGACCTAACGTAACCATTATGGAGGGCGCACGCATCGGGAAAAATTGTAAAATTTTCCCTGGAGCTGTAATTTCAGCCATTCCACAAGACCTCAAGTATAAAGGTGAAGAAACCACTACTCACATAGGCGATAATACTACTATTAGAGAGTGTGTAACTATCAACAAAGGTACTGTAGATCGTATGAGAACGGTAGTTGGTAATAACTGCCTAATAATGGCTTACTCTCATATCGCTCACGATTGCATTGTTGGGGATAATTGTATTTTCTCTAACGGGACTACTCTTGCAGGGCACGTAACTGTTGGTAATTGTGCTGTGATGGCTGGTATGACAGCTGTCTATCAGTTCTGTTCTATCGGGAGTTATGCCTTTGTAACTGGCGGTTCTCTTGTAGGCAAAGATGTTCCTCCTTATGTGAAGGCTGCTCGAAACCCTCTCTCTTATGTAGGGGTAAACTCTATAGGCTTACATCGTCGCGGATTTTCTACCGAGAAAATACGTGAGATACAAGATATCTACCGCATACTTTTCCAGAAAAAACTCAGTACATCTCACGCTTTGGAATATATAGAAGCCGAAATGGAAGCTACTGTGGAACGTGATGAAATTTTGCAATTTGTCCGTCGTTCACAACATGGTATTATGAAAGGCTATCACGGTGAATTAATAAAAGATTAAGAACTTAAAACTAAAAACAAATAACTTAAAATACAATAAATGGCAACAACCGCAGACATTAAAAAAGGATTGTGCATTCGCTTCAATCATGATATCTACAAAATTATTGAATTTCTACACGTAAAACCAGGTAAAGGCCCTGCTTTTGTGCGTACCAAATTGAAAAGTGTTACCACAGGTAAAATCCTCGACAACACTTTCTCTGCTGGTCACAAAATTGAAGATGTACGCGTAGAAACTCGCTCTTTCCAATATCTATATGCTGAAGGTGATGAGTTCGTTTTTATGAATAACGACGACTTCAACCAAGTACACATCCGTAAAGATATGCTCGATTATCCTGATTTGCTTAAAGAAGGCGAAACAGTGATGGTTATCTTCAATGCCGAAGACGAGACTCCTCTTTCTGTAGAAATGCCTGCCAATGTTATTCTTACTGTTACACATGTAGAACCTGGTGTTAAAGGTAATACAGCTACCAATGCTACCAAACCTGCTACTGTAGAAACAGGAGCTACTGTGAATGTACCTCTTTTCATCAACGAAGGTGACCGCATTAAAGTAGAAACTGAAAAAGGTACTTACGTCGAAAGAATGAAAGACTAATTATGCGTTTTCCACAACCTTATACTCTTGAACAAATAGCGACTATTATCAATGCGAAATACGTCGGAGCGAGTGATTTTCCAGTACTTGGGATGAATGAAATTCACGTCGTACAAGCTGGTGATATAGTATTTGTAGATCATCCTAAGTATTACGAAAAAGCTTTGCACTCTAAGGCTACCATTGTACTGATTAATAAAGAAGTAGAATGTCCTGAAGGGAAAGCTCTTTTAATCTCAGATGACCCTTTTCGTGATTTCAATAAACTCACCGACTTTTTTAAACCTTTCCAAAAAGCAACAAATCTCATCGCTCCTTCAGCTCGCATTGGCGAAAATACAATAATACAACCAGGTGCTTTTGTAGGTAATAATGTGGTAATAGGTAATAATTGTTGCATCCATTCTAATGTCACTATATATGATGACTGTATCATAGGTGATAATGTAACTATTCACGCAGGTACAGTACTTGGAGCTGATGCTTTCTACTATAAAAAACGCCCTAATGGATTTGATAAACTCAAATCAGCAGGACGTGTAGTAATAGAAGATAATGTCGATCTAGGCGCCCTTTGCACTATCGATAGGGGCGTAACTGCCGATACAACAATCAAAAAAGGAACAAAAATCGACAACCAAGTACATATAGGTCATGATACAGTAGTAGGAGAGAAGTGCCTCATTGCTTCACAAACAGGCATTGCAGGTTGTGTAGTGATAGAAAACGAAGTAACCATTTGGGGACAAGTAGGTATAATTAGTGGTATTACAATAGGTGAAAAATCAGTGATTTTAGCCCAAAGCGGTATTTCTAAGTCCCTAGAAGGAGGACAATCCTACTTCGGATCTCCCGCAGGAGAAGCTCGCGAAAAATACAAAGAAATAAGCGCAATTAAACAACTTATAAACTATAAGTAGTTTATAATAAATAATTTAATAAAAAGAACTATCCTAAATAGAATAGTTCTTTTTTTTATTATTATTACTTATAAATACAGTGCTTTGTTAAAAATATGTTAATTGGTAGAATACTTTTGGAAACTCATGAAGAATATCTAATTTTGCGCCCAATTTGAAATATGAGAATGTGAATTTACTTCAATAAATGTTTTTAAATTATAATTTTTTTTGATTTTATAATCAGAAAAATAATCAAAATAAAAGGTAATGGAATATTTTATACACTACCTTTGCGCCCCTTTTTTAATAATGCCTATATAGATAAAAAAAGTATTATATGATTAAGAATATGCAAAATGTATTTTTTAAATTTTTGCTCTGTACTTTACTCTTTAGTTCTTTAAGTAAAGTTACAGCTCAAACAACTATGCTTTCACACGTGATAGCTGAAGACCCTGTGAGCTTTGCAAATAGAAACTTTGAGGCAGGTACTCTTACCGTAACAATCTCCTCTTTACCTGCTTCGTCTGCAAATGTGAAAATCACTCTCCCTACAGGTATAGAGTATATAGATAATTCTCTTCAGAAATCAAGTGGAGCTGCTACTATATCTCACGTAGCTTCTTCTCGAGCCAATGCTCCTGTATTCAATGTTTCAGGGGCTGCCCCTATTACTTTTACTATTAAAAGAAAAGTAACTAAAAGTGCATTGAATAGCCTACAAACCACAGGCACTATTTTTAAAGATAAAGTGCTAGTAACTTCAGCTTCACTTACTGATCAAAAAGAATCTAATACTTATGCTTTGCCAATACCTAATATAGTTGTACAGCTTTCTGAACCTACTCATAATAACGCTTCAGGAACAAGTATAAAAACTTTCAATCTTAGAAATACGGGGAATGGTACAGTAAAAGATATTTACTTTTCAGTGAAATATCCAATAGGAGTTACTGGTAGTGAATTTACTTATAACGGTACAACCCTTACTCCTATAGGTACAGTTACAGGAATAGGTAATAACGTAGGAACTTCATTGTATAAAGTGAGTAATACAAATGGATTTAAACTAAACGACGAAATTACTATCACCGAAAAATATACCGTTACAGGTTGTCAAGTCAACCGTCAAATAGAGTATGAAGCTTATTGGGGCGAGAGTACTACACAACTCTATCAAGTACGCGATGCCGCTAGAACTATCAATATACAAACAGGAACTCCTAATATTGTATTAGATACTGATAGTAATAATACTTACTTTGAATGGCAAGATGGTATCTGTGGTAATACTTTAGGAACATTCACTGTTCAATACATAAATAAAGGAGGAGGTAATGCAACTGCTTATGACTTGCAGATGAATATCATTCCTTATGTAACTTGGAAAGGATTTAAACCTCATAAACCAACTAATTTTCGTATTGTAGCTGCTGATGGTACTGAAATCCCTATCAATTCAATGACTCCTAATGGTAATGAGCTAGAAACAAGAAAAATACCTTTTAAAGATTTAACTGAATTGGCTAATACTACTTTAGGTACTAAAGATATAGGACTTAAAGATATAGATGGTGATGGATTCAGTGATGACTTCCCTATCAATGCTAAATTTAAAATACGCTTTGATATGGTGAGAAATCAACCTATTACTTGTTTACAACAAGACGACAAAGCTTTTAGCGTATCTCCTCATAGTAGCTTTATATATAAGGATGCTTGTGGAACTGAAAAAGAATCTGAAGTTCATGGAATTACAAATTATACTTTCACTCGTTTGATCTTATCTGTTGTTGATGCTGCTAAATTCCCTGTAGAATTACCTCAGAATACCCCAAGATTTGGATATCTTATCTTTGGTAACCATACTTATATAGCTATGGAAAGATTAAAAGGTCAAGCAGGTACAGATAATGATAAACGTTTTAAATATGAAATAAAACTTCCTGCAGGAGTAGCTATGCAAAATGTGAAGTTTTATAAAGGAAATGATTATGGGGCCGCTACTACTGTCCCTGAAAACCTACCTAATGTAACTCCAGGGGGTATATTCTCTTATACTACTCCAAGTGCAGATAAAGGCTATGTTACTTTTGAATTAGTGCTCTCAACACCTTGTGTATCAGGAGATATAGAAATAGAATATACTATTGCTCATTTAGATAAAAATGGGAATGGATCTTACTGCGAATTACCTTTGTTATGCAACAAATACAAAGTTAAAGCCATTTGTCCAGATTCATGTGCTACCAATGGACCTAGAATGCTTAGTACAAAAACAGAACGTGCTGATAATTCGTATGGTTGGACAGACTATACAATGAACACTCGCGTGACCCGTTCTCAGGTTTCAGAAACAGAACGCCAACGAGCTCTATACCTCGATGATATAGAAGTATCTGCTGAAGGACAACAAGGAAATGCCTCTGCTAATAACCTTTTCTATTACGCAAGAGTAATTAAAGAAGCAAATTTGCTGCCTAAAAAAATAGTACTAAAAGTAGGTACTAATCCTGAAATAACACTACAAGCCAGTACTCCAGGGGTACTTACCCAAGGTTCTGATCCTAGTGGAAACTTTTTCCGTTGGAATCTATCTTCAGCATTACCTTCTGGAAGTATAAATCCTAATGAAAAGTTTACAGTAATAGCTACTTATCAGGTGAATAATAGCAATAGCAATAATAATAGAAATCGTGTGTATGATATTCAATCTGCAGATGAATCTTTCTTCTATACGCTTGCTAATGCTAATGATACTAATGTTAATACTGAGGGATATCATACAAACGAAATCCATTGTGGAGCTAAACAAACTCCTATCTTCTATATAGCAGAAACCTATACCCTTATAGGTACTAATCCCTATAATGTAAAAGCATGCGACATCGCTAATATAGGGCATAACCAAGCTTATCTTGCAAGACGTTTTAATACTTCAGGTAACTATTTTATGGACGAATTCCGCCCTGCTCGACTTATAAAAACAGTCAAATTTAAAATTCCATCATCTTATAATATAGTAAAAGATGTAGAATATGAATACCGAAGAAAATATACTTCTTGGGCTTCTGATGCCGATCAAGTAAAAATACCTTTGGCAAACTTTACTATTACTGATGATGGAACTTATAAAACCTATACCTATGTAAACCCTCCTAAAGGATCTCCAGGGTACCTGTACCCAGGTGAACTCTCCGTAGAAAATGCTTATGAAGCAACCTTGAGAACATTTGTACAAGCTACTTGTGACTCAAAAATATTCGTCACCAAAACACAAGCAGGAGTAGAAAACCAATTAGTATTTACTGATATAGAATTTGAAGATTTTTATTACCATTATGCAGCAAATACAGGAAATAAAATAGCAGCTGAATCTCATAACGAACCTATAAGATACTCTGAAAAACCTGCTATTAACCTTCTTACAGAAACTCCTCAAAACATTACAGCAAACAAAAAAATACAAACTGTAGATTTCAATATTACTAACACTAGCGTATCAGATGCTCCATATGGATGGATTTCAATCCCTGATGTAACAGGTGTAAATGTTTTGAGCCTTGTAGAACTTGATAACTCTGGCAATGCCGTAAGAACTTTTACCGCTCAAAATATTTCAGGAGAAAAAATGTTTTTCTTAAGTGATGCTAGTAATAATGGTATAATTGTCAAAAATACAATTAAAAAATATCGTTTGGAATACCAAATAACCAATTGTACTAATAACAATTTATCTTTTGATGTATATGCTGGTTGGAATTGTAATGGTAATCCTACACAAGGATATATCAAAACTTGCCACGACCAAAAAATCACATACAATGTGAAGATTGCTAAAACATTAAAACAAATCAAACCTAGCATTAATAACCCTGGTGAAAATAATCCTGATAAAATAGGCAACCTACAAATGTGCCAAAAAACAAAATATGAATATACTATCAATAGTGGTGACGAAGGCGATCTCTTCGATACTAAATTAGTAGTAATTCAAGAACCTGGCCTTACTATATCAGACGTGGAAGTGGAATACCCTCTAGGTAGTGGCGTTAAATATTCCCAAACTTCTACACCTGCTATCAGTGTAGCTCAAGTAGGTAATAAAGTTACTTATGATATTACTGCCATCTTACCCAATGGTACCCTCCCAGGATCTATTTCTCAACCTTCTGATGTAACTAAACGCAACTTGAAATTGAGCTTTAATGTACAACCCGATTGCGAATTTACAGCAGGATCTTCTTTCGATATAGATGTAGAAGGTAATAACTTATGTGGTGACCCCTCAGAAGGTGATAAAAATAAAGTAATTATTGCTGGTA
Source organism: uncultured Capnocytophaga sp. (assembly GCF_937936315.1). Taxonomy (GTDB): domain Bacteria; phylum Bacteroidota; class Bacteroidia; order Flavobacteriales; family Flavobacteriaceae; genus Capnocytophaga. Next base: position 29,740 of record NZ_CALGWU010000060.1, read on the forward strand.
TTGCTGGAGTGAGTATTAATAAGTATAAAGTTAATAACTCTATTGTTAGTCAAGGTGGTAATGCCAATGCTTGCGCTTCATCCTATGCCGTTTTTAAAGGTAAACACGAAATAATCGATATTTCCCCTAGCGGAAACTTTGAAACAGGAACTAATGGGTTGATAATCATTCGAATTCCTAAAGGATTTGAATATGTCGTAGGTTCCTTTACGCCACTTCATAAAAGTGCTAACTATTTTGCAAATCCCTCACTGGTCGTACCTGCTACAAAACCAATAGGAAATGATGAAACTGAACTCAGTATCAAAATACCTTCTGGTATGAAAGGTAATGATTACATCGAATATACTATTCAAGTAAAACAAAAAGCTAATACTCCTCTAACAAATTGTAGCGATATAAGAAAATTACAATATTATACTACTGACAAAGTAGATGGTATTGCTTGCCCCTATGGCCCTTCAAACCCTTGCCCTTCTATTACTGTAGAAACTACAGCACGTAGAGGTGAAGTACTAATACCTTTAGAAAGAGCTGATTTGAATATTAAAAATGTACTACTCACTTCCGTTGCCGAAAATAATAAAGAAAAAGTTACAATTCAATACTCCATCGAAAACGCCTCAACTGCTACGATGACTTATTCTGGCAACCTAAAAGTAAGTTTGTATAATGACACTAATAACAACGGAATTATAGAGGAAACAACTGATAATAAAATACAAGATTTTTCTATCAATGGTTTGACCTTAGCTCCAGGAGCTACCTCTACACAAACAGAAACCTTGTTACTCAATCAAAACCAGCTATGCCGTTTGTATTTGTCTATCCGAAATACATTCAACCCTTGTTTATGTGATAATAGAGTTGTAAAAGCAAACGCTCCTAATACTATCTCTGGTTTAGTAACTACTGTAACAGCTTGTGAAATAGGTAAAACAGAAATAACTTACAGTTCACAAGCTCCAGAATACGAAAGTTATACTTGGGAAGCTATAACCTCAGGTGCTCTGGCTTACTTATCAGCAACTAATATCAAAAATCCTGTGTTTGAATATACAAGAACTGATATTACTGCTCTCCAAACTATTACTTATTTATTGAAAGTAAAGAGAACCAATGCTTGTGAAGCTACCCAAACTGTAACAGTGATTGTTACACCTGCTCCTAATGCACCAGTAGTTACTCCACAACAATTCTGTGCCCCTGCTACAGTGTTAGACTTGAAATTGAGAATCAATCCATTAGCTGCTAACTCAGTGAGAGTTTACAACAGAGGAACTCTACTATCAGATACAGCCTTCTTGCAATCAGGAATTTATAAAGTGAGTTTATTACAATCTTCAGGTTGTGAAACCGAAAAAACTGATGTAACTATAAGTGTTACCGTATGTAATGTAGTAGCTAAAGATGATCTTTATAAAGTGTTTGATCCTGTTACTACAGCAACCATTACAGGTAATATACTAAACAATGATAAAGTAGGAGGAGTAACTGCTACTACTGCTAACGTAGATATTAGTAATATCTCATTAGCAGGAAGTGGTGTAGTGCCTATAGTAAAACCTAATGGTGATGTAGAAGTACCTGCCAATACCCCTATAGGTCAGTATCAAATTACATATAGAATGTGCGCTAAAGGTAGTTCAGTAGATTGTGCTACTGCTACAGTTACTGTGATTGTAGCTCCTAAACTCCAAGCTAAAAATGACGATTTAGGTACTTTGGGAGGTCTTGTTGGAGGTACCACTACTAAATCAGTATTCGATAATGATTTGAGAGGTACAACACCTATCAATCCTTCTGATGTGAACCTTACTTGGGGGACTCCTCCGTCAGGTATTACAACCAATAACGATGGTACACTTACTGTAGAACCTAACACACCTGCGGGTACTTATACCGTTAGCTATACAATTTGCGAAAAAGCAAATCCTACAAATTGTAGTACAGCTACAGCTACTGTAAAAGTAATTACACTTGATGCTGTGAATGATGGCACCAAAGTATTGCCTAAAACAGGTGGTAATATTACCGTATTAAATAATGATATTTATGGTGCACCTACTGGAGTAACTTCAGTAACTACAGCCAATGTAAGTCTTACCATTACTTATAACGGTGGTATTTCAGGATTGACAGTAAATAGTGATGGAACACTTAATGTTCCTGCTTCTACTCCTGCAGGTACTTATAATAATGTAGAATACCGAATTTGTACACTCACTACCCCTGTAGTTTGTGATACAGCAACCCTTACTATAGTAAAACAACCTGAAATCATTGCTAATGATGATGTTTTCTCAGGAGTAGTAAGTACAACTAATATTACGGTAGGTAATGTGTTGAACAACCCTCCATCAGGTTCTGATACTCTCAATGGTAACCAAGCAACAACTGCTAATGTAGCGATTGCAGTAGTAACTCCTGCGGTAGGAACTGTAGTTCCTTATCTTACCCCTGCAACCGGTAATGTAGTGATACCTACAGGAACTCCAACGGGTACTTACACAATTACTTATCGCATTTGTGAAAAAGACCAAACAGGAACTCCTACAACCAACTGCGATACAGCTACCGTTACAGTAAATGTAACATCACCAATTGTAACACCAACACCTACTGTTCACGCAGAACCTGATACCTTTACATATTCAGGAACAGCAACTCAAACTGTAGGTAATGTATTGACAAACGATACTGTTAGCGGAACGACTTCGGCTACGACTTCTAATGTAACGATTAGTCAAGTAAGTACGCCAACAGGTGCTGTAGTACCACGTATTGATACAACTAATGGTAATGTAATTGTACCAAACAATACCCCAGCAGGTATTTATACAATTACCTATCAAATCTGTACCGTAGCAACGCCAACAGCTTGTGCAACAGCAACTGTACAAGTAACAGTACCAGCAGCAACGCCAACACCTACCGTTCAAGCAACTCCTGATACCTTTACATATTCAGGAACAGCAACGCAAACCGTAGGAAATGTATTGACAAACGATACCGTTAGCGGAACCACATCGGCTACGACTTCTAATGTAACGATTAGCCAAGTAAGTACGCCAACAGGTGCTGTAGTACCACGTATTGATACAACCAATGGTGATGTAATTGTACCAAACAATACCCCAGCAGGTATTTATACAATCACTTATCAAATCTGTACTGTAGCAACGCCAACGGCTTGTGCAACAACTACCGTACAAATAACCGTACCGGCAGTAACGCCAACGCCTACCGTTCACGCAACTCCTGATACCTTTACATATTCAGGAACAGCAACTCAAACTGTAGGTAATGTATTGACAAACGATACTGTTAGCGGAACGACTTCGGCTACAACTTCTAATGTAACGATTAGCCAAGTAAGTACGCCAACAGGTGCTGTAGTACCACGTATTGATACAACCAATGGTGATGTAATTGTACCAAATAATACCCCAGCAGGTATTTATACAATAACTTATCAAATCTGTACTGTAGCAACGCCAACGGCTTGTGCAACAGCTACTGTACAAGTAACCGTACCGGCAGCAACGCCAACGCCTACTATAGCTCCTATAGCAGTAGACGATCGCGCTACTACTCCACTCAATACGCCAATAGTAGTGAATGTGCTTGCTAACGATACTTTAAATGGTGCCACAACACCTAATGTAGTAGCAAACCCAGCCAATGGTACTGTGATAGTGAACCTCAATGGTTCTATCGAATATCGCCCTAATACTGGCTTTACAGGTACAGATACTTTTGTATATGAATTGTGTAATCCACAAGGCAATTGCGATAGCGCTACTGTTACAATAGAAGTAGTTAATACTATTATACCATACAATGGTATGTCGGTAGATGGTGATGGTAAGAACGATCATTTCCACATCGGAGGTATAGAAAGCTATCCTAACAATGTAGTGCGTATCTACAACCGTTGGGGCGTGAAAGTCTTCGAGACTGAAGGCTATGACAACGTTACCCGCGTGTTCAGAGGTATTTCTAACGGACGTGTAACTGTAAATGCTCCTGAAAAATTACCTCAAGGAACTTACTATTATGTAATTGAATATTACGACCACAATAACTACAAAGAATCTAAAGTAGGTTGGTTGTATATTAAGAAATAAGAAGTATAGATAAATGAAAAAGGGCTGTCTCCCACACGGGAGATAGCCCTTTTCTTTTAGACCATAAAAAAAGAGCAAATCATAAGCCGGATTCTGTACTTATCATTGCTGATAAGTGCTTATCATTTATCTCGGTTAATGATTGCTCATTAGCTCTAACCGCCTACCCTCCAACATCGGGCGAGCAACCCTCAAACGCTGGTTTACGCGGCGTTGCACCTCATAGAGTTTACCTGATTTCACTATGGCATTACCCATACATTCTTTCTGTTGCACTTGTCCTCGCCTCGCGGCGGACGGGTGTTACCCGCTATGATGCTCTGTGGTGTCCAGACTTTCCTCTACTTTCGTAGCGATAAGCTGATTTGCTCTTTTTATAATTCTTAATTTAACCCCATATAATTAATATGTGGTTTTTCGTAAGGCTTTAACTCGCTTGGATTAAGTGTATTAAAGTTTAACAATAGGTTGTTTTCCTTTTCTTCATCAAAAAGTAAATCGTAGAGATAATGATGAACAAAGATATACCATTTTTTATTAGGATTTACTACTGCAAAACCAGCGACATCGTTGCCTTTGTCAAGATAGAAATACTCCCATTGATAGAAATTCATTACTGCATTAGCAAATAATTCTCCTAAACCATAAGCTAAATCTACCTTGTCGTATGCTAAGGTATCGGCAGTAACTTTTTGCTCTTTATAAGCATCAATAAAATGCCTCAAAGAAGTAGCAACTTCTTTAGGATTGCTTTCATCACAAGCAAAATTGTTCTCTTTTAGCAAGTCAATAGCTTTTTTTTCAAAGCTAAAAGCTCTTCCTTTTCTTCACTATCAGCCAATCTTTCTGTAATTTCAGCCATAAATATCAATTTTCTAATTTGCTAGTCTGCTAATTAATAATCGCCCAACGTTTCAGGGTTCTGTGCTAAACCTTTAGCCAATTGCTCGTCATTAGGAGCTTTGCCGTGCCAAGCGTGAGTGCCCATCATAAAATCTACGCCATTACCCATTTCGCTGTGGAGCAAGATACACACGGGTTTACCTTTGCCGGTTAAGGATTTGGCATCTGCCAATCCTTTTAAGATAGAAGTAATATCGTTGCCTTTTTCAATATCGATTACTTGCCAACCAAAGGCTTCCCATTTAGCGCGAAGGTTACCTAAAGGCATTACAGCATCAGTAGGACCGTCAATCTGTTTGTGGTTGTAATCAACTGTAGCGATGAGGTTGTCTACCCCTTTACCGCCTGCGTACATTGCTGCTTCCCATATTTGTCCTTCTTGTAGTTCGCCATCGCCGTGAAGGGTATATACAAGGTGCTTGTCGCCGTTGAGCTTTTTAGCAAGAGCTGCCCCAATGGCTACCGAAAGTCCTTGTCCTAAGGAGCCTGAAGCCACGCGTATTCCCTCTAAACCTTCGTGAGGGGTAGGGTGACCTTGCAAACGAGAGTTGAGTAAGCGAAAAGTATTCAGTTCACTTAGGGGGAAGAATCCACGGCGGGCTAATACGCTGTAGAACACGGGAGATATATGTCCGTTAGAGAGGAAAAATAAATCCTCGTCTTTGCCATCCATTGTAAAAGGAAGTTTTATGTCCATTACTTCGTTGTAGAGGCAAACGAGAAATTCGGCGCAGCCCAAAGAACCTCCTGGGTGTCCTGAATTTACTTTGTGAACCATTCTGAGGATATCTCTGCGCACTTGCGTCGTAAGGTCGGTAAGTTGTTGGATATTCATTGTATTTCTTTGTTTTATAATTTGATTTGGCAAAGATAGAAAATAATTAATAACTAACAATGAATAATAAGCAAAAAAATACAGCCATTTACAAATTTGTTAATTTGCTAATTTATTCCTACCTTTGCCGCAATAAAACTAAAAATAAAACAATGGCAGAAGCTTCTTTTACAGGATTTGTACAAACTGTTCTTATTATAATATTAGTCTTTTTAGGACTGAAAATCCTCCTGCGCGCTTTTGCTCCTTCTATAATGCGCTTTTTCCTCACCCGAATGAGCCAGAGAATGCAAAAGGAATTTGAACGCGCTCAAAATCAATACCAACAAAATGCTTACCAGCAAAATCGCTCTCAGCGACAAGCTGGAGAACAAACAATTATCAATAATAATCCTCATTCTAAAAACCCTCAAGCTACCAAGCAAGTAGGCGAATATATCGATTACGAAGAAATTTAATTCACAATGGCAAAGAAAATTACCCCCCACATTGTTATAATTGCGCTATTTGCAGTCATTGCGCTCGCTTTTTTCTACCCCGTATTGCAGGGGAAAGGCATATTCCAAAGCGATATCGCTCAGTACACGGGTATGGCGAAAGAACGCAACGACTACCGCCAAACAGAAAACAAAGAAACCTATTGGACGAATAGTGCCTTTGGTGGTATGCCTACCTATCAATTGGGGGCGCAGTACTCTAACGACCTTGTAAAACAATTGGATAGAACACTACGCTTCTTGCCACGTCCTGCCGATTACCTCTTTTTGTACTTCGTAGGGTTTTATATTTTGCTCTTGGTGCTCAAAGTAGATTACAAAAATGCTTTCTTGGGTGCTATTGCTTTTGGGCTTTCTACTTACCTGATTATCATTTTAGGAGCAGGACATAACTCCAAAGCACACGCTATTGCTTATTTTGCACCCGTATTGGCAGGTATCTTGATGGTTTTTCAGCGGAAATACCTTTGGGGAGGCTTGCTCACAGCAGTGGCTTTGGCTTTAGAACTCTCTGCCAACCACTTCCAAATGACGTACTACCTGCTCCTTTTAGTGTTACTCTTAGGCGCAGGTCTTCTCTATAAAGCTGTTAAAGAAAAACAACTCAATGATTTTGCAAAAGCAACTGCTGTACTTGTAGGGGCAGTAGTGGTGAGTGTACTTGCCAATGCAACCCTATTACTCACTACCCGTGAATATGCCGATTGGAGTACGCGCAGTAAATCTACACTCACTCTTACTCCAGAAGGAACTCCTAAAAAACAAAGTAGCGGACTCTCTCACGATTATATCACCGAATATAGTTATGGTATCACCGAATCGCTGAATCTCATTGTACCTCGCTTGTTAGGAGGCTCTAACGGTGAAGATTTAGGTAAAGATTCTCATACTTACGAAGTTTTATTGCAATTAGGAGCACCACCTGAACAAGCCTTACCGCAAGCTCAACATTTGCCTACCTATTGGGGTGACCAACCTTTAGTAGCCGCTCCTGCCTATATAGGCGCAGTAGTGTTCTTCCTCTTTGTGTTAGCTCTTTTTGTGGTGAAAAACCGACTCAAATGGTGGCTCTTAGCAGGTTCACTGATGGCGCTCGTGCTCTCGTGGGGTAAAAATTTCGGTATCCTTACCGATTTTATGATTGACTATTTTCCACTCTACAACAAGTTCAGAGCCGTATCGTCTATACAAGTGCTCTTGGAACTCTGCGTGCCAGTATTGGCAATCGTCGGACTGCAGCAATTTCTTAAAACAGACGAAGAACAACGCAAAAAATACTTGCTCCATACCCTTTATATCTGCTTAGGATTAATGGGGGTACTTTTGTTAGCCAAAGGATTCTTAGATTTTCAAGGTGCTAATGATAGTTACTATGCAAACCAACAAATACTTCAAGCTATAGTGGAAGACCGCAAGAGCATCTATACTGCCGATGTGTTGAGAAGTACCGTGCTTTTTCTCCTCACCGCTTTAGCTTTGTTTCTCTATCAATACAAAAAAATCCCACTTAGGGGAATGCAAATTGCACTTTTAGTCTTGCTTTTCTTTGATTTGGGAGGGGTAGCCAAACGCTATGTGAATAAAGATAGTTTTGTAGATAAATACCAAATAGAAAATCCTTTCGAGGAAACCGCTGCCGATAGAGCAATTCTGCAAGATAAGAGTTATTATCGTGTTTATGAACCTCAAGTGGGTATCAATGGGGCACGCACTTCGTATTTCCACCATTCTATTGGAGGCTATCACGCTGCCAAACCCAAACGCTTGCAGGAACTTTTTGATTACCAAATATCCAAAGGCAATATGGAAATCCTCAATATGCTGAACGTGAAGTATATAATTTTGCGTAACCAAGAAGGACAAATGCAACCCATACATAATGATGACGCTTTAGGCAATGCGTGGTTTGTAAAACAACTCAGTGTGAAGAATAACGATGATGAGGTAATGCAGGCTTTAGAAAAATTTCATCCTGCTCAAGAAGCTTTGGCAACAGCCAATGATTTGAAAACAACTCTCCCCACACAATACACCGTCGATACAACTGCAAAAATTACACTAAAGAATGTACATCCTGATGAACTGATATACGAAAGTAACAATCCTCACAATGGTTTGGCAGTTTTCTCCGAAATGTACTACCCTCACGGCTGGAAAGCTACTATCGATGGCAAAGAAGCACCTATTTATCGTGTAGATTACACTTTGAGAGCACTTTCAGTACCTGCAGGTAAACACGAAATACGCTTTGTATTTGAACCTCAAATAGTAAAAACAGGTAGCAACCTCAGTTTAGTAGGTGCTATATTATTAATGTTATGGCTTGTAGGGGGTATAGTGTGGCAAACGAAGAAGAATAAAACAGAAGATTAGCAGAATCAAGATTTAAAAATTCTCATCAATTCCTTTGATTTCCACAATTTGTTTGGTTTGTATACCTACATTGTGGCGAATCGCCAATTGCATCAACCGATCAGAATCTATTAAGATGATTTTGTGTAAAGGATTTTGTTTGGCTTCTGCTTTAGCTTCTGGAGAAAAGGTGGAGGTTGTAATGAATACTCCTTTATTAGTACTCTTTAGGTTTAGAGCCCCTATGAAGTTGCGTACATCTTTAGAGGTTACCTCCATATCCCATTTCTTAGCTTGCATATAAATTTTTTCTATACACAATTCATCTTGGTATAATAATCCTTCAATCCCTTCCTTTTCTTGTTTGCCAATCACTTCAAAGTTGGCAGAGTCAATACCTTTGTAGTCTATTTTTCGCAATAGTTCTATGATGAAATTTTCAAAAAACGAAATAGGTTTACTTTTGATATAGAGTAAAAGTTGAAATTTTAGTGATTGCTGGAGTATCATCATCGCTTTTCCTATAATTACTTCAGGAGTCTCTTTGTCCATTTCTATTTCTACTTTCGCCTCTTCTGTATATTGGTGATTGCTCTCATCAAAAATTGTTTTCCACGACTTAAATTGTTCAAACTTTCGCAAAAAAGCCGTGTCTAACACAGTTCCTATTTGATAGAGAACATTTTTCCCTTCTTGAGTAATTTGGTAGTACCCTTTAAGCAAACTTATGATGAGTCCCGCTTGTAAGAGATTGTTCAGCGCCCAATCTACACGATTGCGAAATAATGATTGTTTGCCATTAGGTACTTTCACTTTCAAATCGTCTATAGAAAGCAGAAAGCGAACCCTTAGTAGTTCTACAATTTGTTCGCAAGAGTATACTCTACCATCTTTAAGAATTTCCAATAAAGGATGCATCATTTTTTGAAAATCTGGAATGTTCATAGTTTATTATATAATATCATGCGACAAAGATATGTAAAAATTACTAAATAAGCAAATTTATAGTTGTATTAGATGTTTATTTTTTACTATTTTTGCACTTTGGTAATTAAAAACAATTTTTTCACAAAAAACTAATGAACACTATCCATTGGAAAACTAAACTAAACAACTTCGGACAGCAACGCATTCCTTGTTTATTTATAATTGACTATAAAGGAGAAAATGGAATGGTATTTCCGCTTTCTGAACTCCCTGAGGGGATTGAATTTTCTTTTTCAGAAGAAAAAAATAACAACGCTGCTCCTATCCCTATAGAAAAATACCCTATCCCTTATACTGAATTTGAGAAAGCGTTTGATACAGTGTACAATCATTTAAAAAATGGAGATACCGAGCTCATAAATCTTACTTTTGCTACTGAAATTTCAGCAGTTCCTCTTAAAGAAATTTATCAGAATGCTTTAGCCAAGTACAAAATTCTGTACAAAGATGAATGGGTGTGTTTTTCGCCCGAAATATTTGTGAGAATAGAAGATAATCTCATCAAAACTTACCCTATGAAGGGGACTATCAGCGCAACAATCCCCGATGCCGAGGCTACACTGCTCAACAACGAAAAGGAAATCGATGAGCATCACAAGGTAGTACGCCTATTGTCCGACGATTTACAAAAAGTAGCTACCAATGTGCACACCACCCGCTTCAGATATGTAGATACTATCAAAAAATCTACGGGCGATCTTTTGCAAACAAGTTCTGAGATAGTGGGAGAGCTTCCCAATCATTGGCAAGCACATTTAGGGGATTTGTTAGCGACATTGCTACCTGCGGGGTCTATTGCGGGTGCACCTAAAGAAAAATCGGTTGAGGTGATCGCCGAAGCCGAAAATTATGAGCGTGGTTATTACACAGGCATTGCAGGCGTTTTTGATGGTAATGCGGTAGATAGTTGTGTGCTTATTCGCTTTATCGAACATATTGGCGATAAGTATTACTACAAAAGTGGTGCAGGCATTACCGCACAAAGCCAACCGCAAAATGAATACAATGAGATTATTGAAAAAATATATATCCCTATTTAATGGAAAACCAACAATTTATAGAATCAATAAAACTCTTTAATGGTGATATTTGTCATTTAGCATATCATCAAGAGCGTGTTTGCCGTACCTTTTCACATTTCTTCCCAAGTGAAAAGATACTTTCGCTACAGGAGAGCATCAGCAAAATTGCCTTACCAGCAATCGGAAAGTACAAAATTCGTATTGTATACAATCAAAAAGACTATACAATAGAAGTCCTACCTTACCAACTCAAACCTATCAACACTATCAAATGTGTAAACGCCGATAAATACGATTATTCTTATAAATTTTTAAACCGAGAATTTCTCAACACTTTAAAACAAACTTCTGGCGCCGATGAGGTAATTTTTTTCAAAAACGGCAAAGTAACCGATAGCAGCTATGCTAATATTATCTTCTTTGATGGCATACAATGGTTTACCCCTTCCACCTTTCTTCTCAATGGTACCTGCCGTCAGCGACTCCTCAACGAAGGTAAAATTACCGAAGCCCCTATACACTACACCGATATTCACAACTTTGAACAAATAGGCTTTATCAATGCAATGCTTGATATGGGAGAGTTTAATTTGCCAATGAGCAAGTTAGTAAAGTAGAAATGTTATGTAGGCAAACCAGCAATAGCTGGGGTATGTGTTGCTAACGCCTACACACAAAAACTTTTTGGATATCCCTCCAACTGATTTACAATCACTTTTCCAAATTGTCCCCCTTCGGGATTGTCGGCAATTGCCGAGTAAGTGAGTCGGGGGTTACCCCCCCCCTCTCATTTATTAAAAATATTTTATAATTCACCTCCTATAAAAAAATAAATCACCTCTTGTGTATTGTTTTTTGTTTTCGTTTTAATGGTGTTTTGAGGTTGAAAATAGTGTTTTTATAGATAAAAACCAAAAATCGTAAAAATAACATAAGTAAATAAAATAAATGCTTTTAATTTACTTGTTTGATTATGAGTGTTATATATAATAACACTCTCTTAAAATATAAATTTTAATAAAAATATTTAATAAAAAACTTGCATTTTTTTTTTTTTTTGTTTTTACTTTGCATCGTCAATAAAAATAATTAGCAAATTAGCCAATTAGTCAATTAGAAAATTAGTCAATGATTTATTTGCTGATTTCCAAATTTTCAAATTTAAAAACTATGCAAAGTAAAGTAACTTTGATCAGACATTGGGTAACACTTTTGTTGCTCTGTCTAACTACTTCTCCTTTATGGGCACAAACGCTCAATGTTAAAGGAAAAGTAACCGATGCTAACAAAGAACCCTTAATGGGGGCAAGTGTAGTAGTGAAAGGTACTACCCACGGGGTGAGTACTGATATGGACGGGAACTATTCCCTCAACAATGTGCCTCGGGGGGCTACTTTGGAAATTTCCTATATAGGAATGGTTACCCAGAATATTGCTGTTAATGGGCGTTCGCTTATCAATGTGCAAATGAAAGATGAAAACCAACAGCTTGAAGAGGTGGTAATTGTAGGCTATGGTACTCAAAAGAAATCGAGTATGACAGCAGCAGTGTCTTCAGTCTCTGCTAAAGAGGTGCAAAAGCAGGTAACTGCCAATGTGGCTTCAGCCCTACAAGGGCGTACCCCTGGGGTAGAAATCTTGCAACGCGGCGGAATTGCAGGTGCTGAGGTGAATATTGTCGTACGTGGAGCAGGCTCATTTGGAGCTACAGCACCTTTATATATTATTGATGGGGCTATTGCTGATGGTCTTGATGCACTCAACCCCTCGGATATCGAATCCATAGAAATACTTAAAGATGGTTCGGCAGCGGCTATTTATGGTTCACGTGCTGCCAATGGGGTTGTGTTGGTTACTACTAAAGATGGTAAGAGTGGTAAAACAATAGTGCAAGTAGATGCTTCTTATTCTTTTCAAACGCCTTCTAAAATGCTCAATATGATGAATGCTGAACAATGGCGTACTTTTGCTAATCAAGTAGCCGACAATAGTCCGTCTTACGACCGTGCTCCTCAAAACGTAAACCCTACCGACCCTAACCGCAGTACCGATTGGCAGGATTTATACTACCGCAATGCACCAATGAGTAGTTTCAATGCGAGTGTATCGGGGGGAGGTGAAAACTCTACTTTCAACACTAGTTTGGGTTATGTAAGACAAGAGGGAATTATCATCAAATCAGAATACGATAAATATATGGCACGTATCAACGCTACTTTCAAAAAAGGTAGATTCTCTTTGAGTGAAAAACTCTCTATTACGAATACTAAAAAAGTGTCACCTCCAGGAAATAGAACACTTGAAATGCCTACTATACCTGTAACAGACGAAAATGGTCGTTATGTATCTACTGCTGCTTCAAAAGGTTATTCTATCACCAATACAAATATATCTAATCCTTTGGCTGCTATTTATAAACAAGATGCTTTTACTAGAAATACTAGTGCTACAGGTAGTTTGGCAGGTGCTTTTAAATTGATGAAAGGTTTGCAGTATAAGTTAAATGTAGCAGGTACTTATGTAAATACTAATATTTATAAACATACTCCTGCCTATAATACTTTCTTCAATGCAGATGGTAGTGCAGATTCTAAGTTGAATCAAACTGGACGTACCTCACTATCAGAAAGTAGAGCAGAGCATTTTAATTATACAATTGATAACCTACTCACTTTTAATCGTACTTTTCTAAAGAAACATCATTTTGATGTACTCTTGGGTACCAGCTGGATGCGTGAGTTTTACCGTAAAAACTCTATCAGTTCAGGGGTGAATGATTTAGGTGCTCCTTCTGTAAAAACTTATAATGGTGAAGGTGTCGTAGGCTCTAATCAGGAAAATGCGGCTTTGCTTTCTTTCTTTGGTAGATTGAATTACGACTACAACAACAAGTATTTGCTATCTTTTAGCTTGCGCCGAGATGAATCTTCTAAATTTGCTAAAGGACACCGTATAGGTTATTTCCCCTCAGCTTCAGTAGGTTGGAATATTCATTCAGAACCTTGGTTCGATACAGAATTGCTTAGCAAACTGAAACTGCGTGCGAGCTATGGTGAATTAGGTGCTAACTTTATTGACCCTTATACTTTCTTAAATTTAGCTTATGGTCCTGTGCCTGCTATTTTCGGTAGCAGCCGTCAGTATGGTTACGTTACCCGCTTTGCGCAACAAGATCTTACTTGGGAAACTTCTATTACTTCCAATGCAGCTATTGAAGTAGGGGTACTCAACAATATGCTCACTTTCACAGCCGAATACTTTATCAAGCGCAACAACAATCTGTTAGCACCACTCGAGTCATTACCTTCTTCAGGACAAACAATTACGATTAATAAAGGAGCTGTACCTAACTACAATACAGCTTCTGTGGAAAACAAGGGATTGGAGTTTTCTTTGGAATTCAAAAAGAAATGGGACGATTTCACTCTTAACTTCCAAACCAACTTAACCTATATGCAAAACAAGGTATTGTCATTGGGCGAAGGGGTACAACCTATTCGTGGAGAACTTATGAGCGGTAAGTTTAACGATCGTCCTACTATTACCAAAGAAGGCTTACCTATCGGTTCTTTCTTAGGTTATAAAGTAGTAGGTATCGACAATCAAGGTGATTTCCTTTATGAAGCAAAAGATGGTAGTGCCAAGCTCGCTAAACAGCTAAAAGAAGATGATAAACAAGTAATAGGTAATCCTACTCCTGATTTTACTTTTGGTTATAACCTCAATCTAAACTATAAAAATTGGGATTTCACAGCTTTCTTCCAAGGAGTTGCTGGCAATGAGATATTCTCTGCAGCTAAATATGATTTGTATTTCAATTATGACACTAATGCACCTGTAGAAGCTTTAAATTCTTGGACTCCTACCAATCCTAATACCAAGTTACCAATCGCCAAGACTGATAACTACAATGGAGGTAATGCATTGCCTAGTACCTTCTACATAGAAGATGGTTCATATTTACGCCTTAAGAACGTACAAATAGGCTATACTTTTCCTCTAACATTGCTCAAAAAAATAGGAGGCTTGCGCTCATTGCGTATCTATGGTAGTGCTCAAAACCTCTTTACAATTACTAACTATTCGCTATACGACCCTGAGGTAAGTAGCAATGCCTTGTTTAACAAAGGTATTGACGGTTTAGGTACTTCACCAGCTATCAATGCTCGCGTGTATAATATGGGATTAAAATTAACATTCTAAACTGAACGCAAAATGAAAAAGAATATATATAAAATTATAGCTGTAAGCTTGCTGTTAGCCACTACAACGGCTTGCGAAAAAACCTTTGACGAATTGGCAAGTAACCCTAACCAACAGGACGTAAATGGGTTTTACAATACCCCACAAAATATCAACAAAGGGGTGATAGGAATCTATGCCTATATCACTACCCCTCGTGCGATGGGTACTGCAGGACGCTTGCAAATCAATCGTGGTGATGAAAGTAGTGATGCTTCCGACTATGGGGCTCCTGGTCAGTATTCAGCTCAACTTACCTCGTCTTGGTATACCATAGTACAGCCTTATGCACTCTTCTATACAGCAGCTTCTCAAGCCTGCCAGATGATAGAGGCAATTCCTAACGTAAACTTTAGTAACCAACAGCTGAAGAATGCTTATTTAGGAGAAGCTTATTTTCTAAGAGCCTATACACATTGGTTTTTATTCCTCAACTTTCGCAATATCCCATTGATGAAAGAATTGCCAAAGTCTGCCAAAGACTACAAACCTCAGGCAACTCCTGAAGAAGCTTGGGATTTTATCATCTCCGACCTCAAACGTGCTAAAGAACTCTTGCCTGAAAAAGGTTTTTGGAAAGGTGAATCAATAGGGCGAGTTACCAAAGGCTCAGCTATCGCACTACTCGGTAAAGCTTATTTGTACCGCTCGGGCATTGAACGCTATTATGGCAATAGCACCACTACCTATTACAACGAGGCAGCTGCCGAGTTCAACGAGCTTATCCTCAGTGGTAAATATCGCTTGGTAGCCGATTATAACGACAACTTTAAGGTAGCTACCGAAAACAACGATGAGTCTATTTTTGAGCTCCAATTTTTGGGCGATGTAACCAATACAGGTTTCAACCCTGGTTTGTCTAACAGTGGGGTGTGGCGTGACCCTCGTGGCTATTTGCCTCCTACCAATAAAAATGCCAGCAGTAGTGTCATTCACGATTGGGTATACAATACCTTTATCAATTCTAAAGATGCTTCAGGACATACCGACCCACGTATGTTTGGCACTTTGATTTTTGATGATACCAAGCCTGAAATCAATGCCCGTACAGGTGATGAAGTGCGTATTTTCGATAATAAGACTTTTGGAGAATACTACGGAACTAAAGGTTTTGGGGTAGCCAAAGCACAAGCCAAAAAATATAAAGCGGCTTGCCGCAAGGGTATTGACTGGACTCTTAGCACTCGTAACCCTGGAAATAACTTCTATATGTGGAATGGTAGGGCTAATGGCTTAAACCAAATAGAAATTCGCTATGCCGATGTATTACTAATGTATGCTGAAGCGGTTGTAAATGGGGGTACACAAGGCTCTTTGAGTGCGTTAGACGCTGTAAACCAAGTACGTGCCCGCGTAGGTATGCCTGCCGTAGCAGCTGTAAATATGAATGTGATAGAAAATGAACGCATCTTAGAACTTACCCAAGAAGGACATCGCTTTTTTGACCTCTTGCGCTGGGGCAAGGTAGTACAACGCTTTCGTGAATTAGAAGCCAGTGACCCTAATTTTAAACAGTATAACACCTCACCTTACCTCCGCTTTCAAGAAAACAAAAATGAGTGGTTACCACTACCTGTAGACGAAGTAGAAGGCAACCCTTATATCCAACGTAATAACCCCGGCTGGTAATTAGCAAATTAATATAATGAAAAGAATAATATTTTTACTTTCAATTACTTTATGTGTAAAGTCTTTCGGTCAGGTACTTCATAACGGTATTCAGCTACCTGCTGAATGGCCTCCCCGTTATGAAGAGCCTACTGAGAGAAAAGAAATGCCCGTGCCTTATTTGCAGCAAAAACCTGCTGTCATTCCTATCAATACGGGTAGACAGCTATTTGTAGATAACTTTTTGCTTAGCGAGAACCATTTGCAAAAGGTTTATCACACCCCTACTTATTATACGGGCAATCCTGTATTAGAACCTGATAAAGAATGGGAGAAAACTACCCAAGGAGCCGTCTATGCCTCTCCTTTCAGCGATGGGGTGTGGTATGACGAGCGTGATGGCAAATACAAAATGTGGTACCTTACTGGGGCTGGATCGCTCCACAAGCAAGACCCTCAAACTTTCTACACTGGTTATGCCGAATCAACCGACGGTAAGCATTGGATAAAGCCCGCAATGGGAGTTTATAGCAATACTAATATTGTAGAAACCTCTAACCGCGATGCGGCTACAGTTTGGCTCGACCGCAATGAAAAAGACCCTGCCAAACGCTGGAAACTTTTCAATGTAGAACGTCGCCCGTCCGATCGCCGTTGGCAAATAGTACTCAAGTACTCTCCTGATGGTGTACATTGGAGCAAAGGGGTAGCACAATCGGGTGATATATACGACCGCTCATCGGCATTCTACAACCCTTTTACTAAAAAATGGGTCATTAGTATGCGCTATGGCACCCCCGTGTCAAGCCGTTCACGTGCTTATGTAGAGCACTCTGACCCTGAGGAGCTGGTATCGGTAACCCACCGCATACGCAAAGACGACCGCGATAAGCACATGCACTACTGGTTTGCTCCTGACGACAAAGAGCTACGCCACGAAAAATACCCTGAAGTAGAACCTGGTATTTATAACTTCGATGCGATTGCTTACGAGAGCATCATACTCGGATTCTATAGTGCGTGGGCTGGACCTGAAAACAAAGTATGTGAGCAAGATAAAATACAAAAACGCAATGTGATCTCATTAGGCTATAGCCGTGATGGTTTTCACTTTGCACGCCCTACTCACCAACCCTTTATGAACGTAAATGAAACTAAAGGAGCGTGGAACTGGGGTAATATGCAGTCAGTAAATGGGGTGCCTATCATTGTAGGTGATTCGCTTTACTTCTACGCCAGTGGACGTAGGCTTAGTGATGTGTTTTGGGATAGTCATACTTCAACAGGCTTGGCTACCTTGCGCCGCGATGGGTTTGTATCGCTGAAAGCAGACAAAAAAGAGGCTTTTGCCACTACCGAAAAAGTAAGTTTTGACGGCGACTATTTATTTGTAAATGCGGCTCTTCCTAAAGGAAAATTGTTAGTAGAAGTATTAGATGAAAACGGTACCCCTATCAGTGGTTTTAGCAAAAAAGACTGTATTGGGCTACAAAAAACTGATAGTACTAAAGTACGCGTACAATGGAAAGGCAACGCTACCCTTGCCACCCTTAAAGGCAAGCCGGTGCGCTTTAGGTTCTACCTTACTAATGGCGACTTATACGCTTTCTGGGTATCGCCTTGGGAAACAGGCGAAAGCCGAGGCTATACTGCTGGCGGTGGTAAAGGGCTAAACCCAAGTGGGGTTGATGAACCAATAAGGTAAATTAGCAATTTAAATGAAGAAAGTATATTTAATTTTCAATATGGTATTGGCAAATACCGCTTTCGGTCAGGTACTTCATAACGGTATAACGCTACCCGCACAGTGGCCACCCCGTTATGAAGAGCCTACTGAGAGAAAAGAAATGCCGGTACCCTACCTACAACACAAGCCAGCAGTGATACCTATCAATACCGGTAGACAACTATTCGTTGATGACTTTTTGCTCAGCGAAAATCATTTGCAGAAAGTTTATCATACCCCCAATTTCTATGCGCAAAATCCTGTGCTAAAAGCTGATAAACCTTGGGAAAATACCAAAGAAGGTTATCCCTATGCAGCTCCTTTTAGCGATGGGGTGTGGTATGACGAACAAGATAATAAGTTTAAGATGTGGTACTTAGCAGGTGCTTCTCAAGCAAATGAAGCTAAACACGGTTTGGCTACCTGCTATGCCGAATCGGTAGACGGTAAGCATTGGACGAAACCCTCGTTAGATATAGTGCCCGGTACTAACTACGTGGATGTGAACAATCGTGATGCTGCTACTGTATGGCTTGACCGCAATGAAAAAGACCCTGCTAAGCGCTGGAAATTCTTCAATGTAGAATATAAAGTAATGAATAATAATGAGTATAAAAGCGATAAAGCGCAATATCAGTTTGTGCTAAAATACTCATCTGATGGTATTCATTGGACGGATAAAGGCGTAGCACACTCAGGCAGTATAACAGATAGAGCTTCTGTGTTTTATAATCCTTTTACCCATCGTTGGGTTATCAGCATGCGCTATTCAGTGCCGGCTGTATCTAACCGTTCGCGCGCCTACTTAGAGCATTCCAATCCAGAAGATGCTGTAAGCCTTGCCCATATGAAGAGTCGGCAAATAAATGATAAGTATAATGTCTTTTGGTTCACCCCCGATGACAAAGAAAAACGTCACCCTGATTACCCCGAAGTAGACCCTGGTATCTATAATTTTGATGCTATTGCCTATGAGAGTATTATATTGGGCTTTTACAGTCAGTGGCAAGGACCTGAGAATGGTGTTGCCAAAAAAGCAATGATGCCTAAACGAAATGAGGTGCAATTAGGCTACAGTCGTGATGGTTTTCACTTTGCACGCCCTACTCACCAGTCGTTTATGCCAGTGAATCCTACCGAAGGGGCTTGGAATTACGGCAATATGCAGTCGGTGAATGGAGTGCCTATTATAGTAGGTGATTCTCTTTATTTCTACAGTAGTGGTCGTTCTAAGAATGGTATTTGGTGGGATGCTGGTATGAGTACTGGTTTGGCTACCTTGCGTCGTGATGGTTTTGTATCGCTCAAAGCTGATAAAAAAAAGGCTTTTGCTATTACTGAGAAAGTAAGTTTTGATGGTGATTACCTCTTTGTAAATGCTGCGGTTAAGAAAGGCAAACTATTAGTAGAAGTGTTAGACGAAAACGGCTCTCCTATTGCAGGTTTCACTAAAAAGGATTGTATAGTATTGCAAAAAAGTGATAGTACCAAAGCACGAGTACAATGGAAAAACAACGCTACCCTCACAGCGCTCAAAGGCAAGCCCGTACGCTTTAAATTCTACCTTACCAATGGCGATCTCTACGCTTTCTGGGTATCTCCTTGGGAAACAGGTGAAAGTCGTGGCTATACTGCTGGTGGTGGCAAAGGTTTAAACCCCTCAGGTATTGATGAACCGTAAGAATTAGCAAATTTACCGAGTAAGTGAGTTGGGGGTAATCGACAAATTAGCCAATGAGTTTAACCTAAAAAAAATCACATTAAAACAATTTTTCCTATAAATACTCACTTTTGCGGCTTGTCCCCTTTGGGTAAGCCAGCGAGTGCTCATAGCTGGGTATGGGCACGGCAATTACCGAGTAAGTGAGTGGGACAACCCCTATCCCCTGACTCCTAACTCCTAGCCCTATCCTCTTCTATTTATTAAAAAAAATCATGACACATTTTTATAAGAAACGAATAGTATTATTAGATGCTTACGATAACTTTTTTTATTTTAATATTTTCAATGAATATATAGTTTTTTTCAAGATAAAAATAAAAATATAATAATAATCGAAGAAAATAAAAAAATACATAAATTTTTATATGATTGATTTTTAGTCTCTTGTGTTCGTTTTTAGAGTTAAGGTTGAATTTTTAATAAAATATTTAATAAATAATTTGTTTTTTTAAAACAGTTATTATACTTTTGCGAGGTATTTTAGATGTAAATTTAAAATTGAGGATAAAGCTATTAAATTAAAAAGAATAATTCAAAATTAAACTATGGATTTTAAACAATTAGAAAAACAATACCGCGATGAACTCTTACAAAATGTAATTCCGTTTTGGTTAGAAAAATCACAAGATAAAAAATATGGCGGCTACTTTACTTGCCTCGATAGAGAAGGAAATATATTCGATACCGATAAATTTATTTGGCTACAAGCCCGTGAAGTATGGTTATTTGCAATGCTCTACAACCGTGTTGAAAAACGACAAGAATGGTTAGATTGCGCTATACAAGGTGCTGAATTCCTCAAAAAATACGGCCATGACGGTAACTTGAATTGGTACTTCTCTTTAGATCAACAAGGTAACCCTTTGGTAGACCCCTACAATATCTTCTCTTATACCTTTGCCACTATGGCTTTCGGGCAACTAAGCATCGCTACTAGCAATAAAGAATACGCTGATATTGCCAAAAAAACCTTTGATATCATCCTCTCCAAACAAGAAAATCCCAAAGGCAAATGGAGTAAAGCGCACCCTGGTACGCGCTCCCTCAAGAACTTTGCCCTCCCGATGATTTTATGTAATTTAGCTCTAGAAATAGAACCTCTTTTAGAACCTTCCTTTATTGAGGAGGCAATGGAGGCTTGTATCCACGAAGTGATGGAAGTGTTTTTGCGACCTGAATTGGGCGGTATAGTAGTAGAGAATGTAAATACCGATGGAACACTTTCTGATACTTTTGAAGGGCGACACCTCAACCCGGGGCACGCTATTGAGGCAATGTGGTTTATAATGGATTTAGGCAAACGCCTCAACCGCCCCGAATTGATTGAAAAAGCAGTACAAACTACCCTAACAATGCTCAACTATGGTTGGGATAAACAATATGGGGGTATTTACTACTTTATGGATAGAAAAGGTTGCCCGCCTCAGCAATTAGAATGGGATCAAAAATTGTGGTGGGTACATATCGAAACGCTCATCTCTCTCATAAAAGGATACCAACTTACAGGTAATAAAGAGTGTTTGGCGTGGTTTGAAAAAGTACACAATTACACTTGGGAGCATTTCAAAGATCCTAAATATCCTGAATGGTGGGGCTACCTCAACCGCCAAGGCGAAGTACTTCTCGACCTGAAAGGTGGTAAATGGAAAGGCTGTTTCCACGTACCTCGTGGCTTATATCAAGTATGGAAAACAATTGAAATGATCAATGGTTAATGAATAATGATAAAGAACATATAATATACAAAACTTTGTCAAAGTTTTTAATGCCTGCCGTGCTACGGTCTTTGATAAAGTCTACTCAGTCGCTTTTGCTTCACTGCATTCCCCCCTTGGGGGGGGTAAGGGGGAGGTTGTCATTAATTTTCCTCCTTGCCTTAATATCTTGTACAGAAACCCAAAAAGAACAACCTATGAAAATGAATATTACAGCACTTACTACTCAAGGCTTAGAAGGCGACCTTCAAAAAGGCGTCTCTGCCGCTTATGCTGCTCTTATAGATGATAATCTATTAGTAGCTGGAGGGTGCAACTTCCCTGATAAACTAGGTTTTGAAGGTGGAAAAAAAGTGTTTTATGACGAAATTCTTCTTTTTAATAAAACACAAAATCAATGGCAATCCATAGGTAAACTCCCCCAAGCTGCTGCTTATGGGGTATCAGTAGCCATTCCCGATGGCTATCTGTGGATAGGAGGACAAACAGCTACAAATTCTTTAGCTAATTGCTATAAAGTGCAATACTCAAAAGAAAAAGGTCTTATTACCCTTACTGATTTTCCTGCTCTGCTCGAACCTCTAGACAACTTTGCAGGAACTAGTGTAGGTAGCAAGGTGTTTATAGCTGGGGGAAGCGCTGCAGGAAAAGCCTCTAATAAAGTATTTTATATAGATGTCACTACTGGCAAAGAATGGAAACAGTTACCCGATTTCCCTGGTGATGCAAGGGTTCAACCCATATTAGCTGCCATCAAAAAAGATAACGATACCCTTTTGTATGTCTTAGGAGGATTTTTCGGAGGCGATGCTACTAAAACGCCTACTATGGGTGAAAAAGTACTAGCTTTTAGCCTCAAACAACAACAGTGGCACGAAGTAACTCTACAAGAAAACCCTAATAAAGAAATCTTTTCACTTACAGGAGCTACAGCTTTGGCTATTGACAATCGTTATATTGCTTGTTTTGGAGGTGTGAACCACAGCCTATTCATCAATACTATTACAGACCTTTACCACTTGGGTAAAGATACTTCCCTTACAGATGAGCAACGCAAGCAGAAAAACTACGACTATATGTCGCATTATATGACCCAACCTATAGCGTACTACAAGTTTAACCAAGAATGCTATTTGTTTGACACCCACACAAAACAATGGTCGGTACTCAATATACAACCTGATTTTGCTCGTGCAGGTGCTACTTTAGTAGGTACTCCCAATGAGTTTTATCTCATTCAAGGAGAACTTAAACCTGGCGTGCGCAGTCCTAAAACCTATAAACTTAAAATATTGTCTAACTAAAAAGCCCCACTAGTTCCTTTCCTTGGGAAGGGGTAGGGGAGATATTATGAAAAATAGTAAAATATACCCTTGGATAGTAGTTGCCCTATTATGGGTAGTGGCACTACTCAATTATTTAGACCGACAAATGCTCTCAACGATGCAGGAGTCGATGAAAATGGATATCAAAGAATTAGCAGTCGGCGAAAACTTCGGACGCCTAATGGGAATCTTCCTTCTTATCTATGGACTGATGAGCCCCGTAGCAGGTATCCTTGCCGACCGTCTCAACCGCAAGTGGATGATAGTAGGCAGCCTCTTTGTGTGGTCGGCGGTAACCTATGGTATGGGATACGCCACTACTTTTGATCAAGTGTATTGGCTACGTGCCCTAATGGGGGTAAGCGAAGCGCTCTACTTAGCTACAGCCCTCTCTATGATAGCCGACTATCACACCTCAAAAACGCGTTCGTTGGCAGTAGGTATCCACATGTCAGGACTTTATGCAGGGCAAGCTTTGGGTGGTTTTGGTGCTACTATAGCAGCTAACTACACTTGGCATACCGTCTTTCACTGGTTTGGTATTATTGGTATTGTATATGCAATATTCTTGGTTTTTGTGTTATTCGACATAGAAAGAAAACCATTAGTAACCAATATAGTAAAAGAGGAGGAAGCGGGTACAGAAAACAAAAGTTCGGTATGGCAATCACTTACTCTTATTTTTGGTACTTTTTCTTTCTGGATATTGCTTTTTTACTTTATGGCACCAAGTTTCCCAGGGTGGGCTACTAAAAACTGGTTACCTACTCTTTTTGCCGATAACTTAGGGGTAGAGATGGCTATTGCAGGGCCTATGGCTACTATTTCTATTGCAATAGCTTCGTTTATAGGGGTATTGATTGGAGGTCCTTTATCTGATAGATGGGTACAACGTAATATACGTGGGCGTATTTATACTAGTACCATTGGGCTTTTCCTTACTGTGCCATCATTAATACTATTAGGTTTTGGACATTCGTACTTTGCTATGATAGGAGCTACTTTGCTCTTTGGTATAGGCTACGGAATGTTCGACACGAATAATATGCCTATCCTCTGTCAGATTATTCCACAAAGGCAGCGTGCCACTACTTATGGTATTATGAATATGGTAGGTGTGTTTGCAGGCTATGCTGTTACCCTAATGCTTGGAAGCTCTAAAGATACAGGCAATTTAGGACTTGACTTTAGCAAACTATCCATTATAGTACTTATAGCAATCGTACTAATGTTAGCTTTCTTAAAACCAAAAAGAGAATTGTGTGGCAAATAATTAGTAAATCGCCAAATCAATAAATCAGCAAATTAACAAATTTATAATATATGACATTTGAAAAAATCAATGGGCTAATAGTAGCGCCCTTTACACCTTTCGACAAGAAAGGTGAGGTAAATTTAGAACCTATCGATCAGTATGCTAAACTCTTGCAAAGAAATGGATTGATAGGAGTATTTATCAACGGTTCATCAGGCGAAGGCTATATGATGACAGTTGAAGAACGTATGAAAATAGCCGAGAAATGGGTATCAGTAGCTCCTAAAGACTTCAAAGTGATTGTACACTGCGGGGCTACCTGCATCAAAGATAGCTATAAAATGGCACAACACGCCCAAGAAATTGGAGCTTTTGGTATTGGAGCTATGGCTTCACCTTTCCCTAAAGCGGGTAGGGTAGAGGAATTAGTGAAATACTGCGAAGAGATAGCTTGCGGAGCGCCTAATTTGCCTTTCTATTTCTATCATATTCCGGTACTCAACGGAGTGTATTTGCCCATGTTACCTTTCCTTAAAGCAGCCGATGGTCGTATTCCTAACTTAGCGGGTATCAAATATACTTACGAACCGCTTTATGAGTACAACCAATGTATGCTCTACAATAACGGCAAATACGATATGCTCTACGGCTTAGACGAGACAATTCTCAATGCGCTTGTAATGGGAGGCGCTCGTGGTGGTATTAGTGGTACTGGTAGCTATATAGGCAAAGTCTTAGTCGGTATTATAGACGAATACCACAAAGGAAATATCGCTAAAGCTGCTGAACTGCAAAATTATGCCCAAGACGTGATAAATGTAATCGCCAAATACCGCGGTAATATAGTATGTGGCAAACGCATAATGAAGCTGCTTGGCTTAGACTTAGGTATCAACCGTACACCTTTCCAAAACATCACCGATGAAGAAGAAGCAATCATAAAAAAAGAATTAGAAAGCATCGACTTCTTTAATAAATGCAATAAATAATTCTACTTAAATTGTAACTAATTGGAAATTAAATATACTTAATTATGAGGCAAAAATTTTTATTTTGTTCATTCTTCTTAATCTTGTTCACCTCTATAGGTTGGGCACAACAAGAAAGAAAAATTACCGGTACAGTAACTGCTGATGGCGCACCGCTGTCATTTGCATCGGTAATAGTAAAGGGTACTACTCGTGGCACTCAAACTGATGAAAAAGGTAGTTATTCCATCAATGTTAAAGATGGTGAAACGCTTGAATTCAGTTTTATGGGGTATACTACTGTAATGCGTAAGGTTTCAGGAGCACGCCCTATCAATGTGACTTTAACTGAAGAAGCTAACCAGTTAGATGAAGTTGTTGTAATGGCTTATGGTACTACTCAAAAGAAAGCTAAAGTTACTAACTCGGTAGCTACCGTAAAGGCTGAAGCTCTTTCTACAGGTTCTTTTGCTAACCCAGCACAAGCACTTTCTGGAGCTGTAGCTGGACTTAGAGTATCACAAACTTCTGGTAGTCCTGGAGCTGCACCTACCTTAGTACTTCGTGGAGGTACTAACCTTAATGGATCTGGATCACCTCTCATCATTATCGATGGACAAATCAGAGGAGGATTAAATGATATCAACCCTGATGATATTGAATCAATGGACATCTTGAAAGATGCTGGTGCTACAGCTATTTATGGTGCAAGAGCAAGTAATGGGGTTGTATTAGTTACTACCAAAAAAGGTAAAGCTGGAACTTCTTCCCTTAATGTAAAGTTGAAACACAGCTTCGCCTATATGAACAATCAAGTTGACTTTCTTAGCGCTCGCGATTACCTTTATTGGCAACGTAATGCTATACGTAATAGCGCAAGAGTATGGCAAAATAGTTCTGGCGCTTGGAAAGGATTTACTAGTGAAGCTACCCTAAACGGAGCTCAACCTTATGGTACTGGTAACAAACATTTTGTAAGTATGACCGATGATACTGTGCTAAACCCTAACGAAAATGCTAATGCTTATTGGTCTACTATGTTCTCTGAAAGCCTTTCGCCTTCTCAAAAACAAAAACTTCTTTCAGAAGGATGGCAAACAATGACCGACCCAATCACTGGAAAAGAGCTTATTTTCTACGCTTTTGATTTCCAAAAGGCTGCCTTCCGCCCATTCGCACTTACTAAAGACTATTCTGTATCAATGACAGGTGGTAACGATAAAGGTAGATATTATGCAGGTTTAGGATATTATCACCAAGAAGGACTACCTATTATGAGCTGGTATAAACGCCTTACTGGTACTTTGAACGCCGAATATAAATTAAAACCTTGGCTTACCTCTACTAGTAACTTCTCAATTGCTTATGCTACTTGGTATAAAAATGCTAATGCAATAGGTGATGAGGCTTATTTCGGACGTATGCTCTCTGCCCCTCCTACCCAAAAAGAAAAAGTTAATGGACAAATAGTTATGGGTCGCGGCGGTGGTGATGGTAACCCTCGTTTCTACGAAGGCGTATATCTTCGCGATAACAATACTAACAAAATTAACTTTGGTCAAAGCTTAAGAGCTGATTTATATAAAGGGCTCTCACTAACTGTCAGCGGGCAGTTAATGTTTGATGAAGAATTTTATGAAGGTTTTAATAAAGACCACCAACTCTCACCAGGTAAAACCGCTAATAACTGGAGCAGAAGTAGAAGTACTTCAGCTAGCTTTGATAGAACCATCCGACAAACTTATAACAGTATCTTGAACTATAAGTTTGATATAAACGCTCATCACTTTGATGCTATGGCTGGTTATGAGTATTACGATAGCTATACTCGTGGCCTTAGCGCTTCTGGTTCCGAAGCTCCTACTGATGAATTCCAAGACTTGTCCTTAACTTCTAACAAAGAAGGTAAACGTAGTATAGATTCTTACCACTATAATAATAGAATCAAATCATACTTTGGTAGATTGAACTATGACTATGCCGATAAATATCTATTCTCTTTTACAATTCGCCGTGATGGATACTCTCGATTGATTAATAATCGTTGGGGTAACTTCCCAGCAGCTTCTTTGGGATGGATTATCACTCGTGAAGACTTTATTCCTGATAATGTAAAAGAAATTCTTTCATTTGCAAAACTAAGAACCAGTTTCGGTTTGAATGGTAATGTACCTAGTGATTTTATTGGTGATTATACCTTACAAGGCTCTTATGGTACCAATAAATACAATGGAGCAATAGGTTATGCTATCGGTACTTTCCCTAATAAAGGACTCCGTTGGGAAAAAACTCGTACCTTTGAAGTCGGCTTAGATCTAGGCTTTATCAACAACCGTATCAATACAAATTTTACTGTGTATGACCGTTTAACTAGTGATAAAATTCAATCAATGACCCTCCCTCACTCATCTGGAGCTTCTGCTATTAATACTAATAATGGATCTTTCAGAAATAGAGGGGTAGAAATTGAAACTAATTTCCAAATTATTAGAAAACCAGATTTGAGATGGGATTTAGCCATTAATGCCGCTTACAACAAAAATACAGTAATTAAACTACCTAATAACGGACTCCCTAACAACCGACAAGATGCTTTCGAAGTATATGATGGCACAACAGGTAATAAAAAATGGGTGGGTGGTTACCAAGAAGGTCAAGAACCTGGAGATATATATGCTCACGAAGCTTTGGGTATATACAAAAACGAAGAACAAGTACGTCAGTTAGCTAATAACTTAATAGACGAAACAGGTTCTAAAAAATTGTATGGACCAGCTGCTTGGGCTGCCCTAACTGATTCTCAAAAAGAAAAAGGTTTACCTATTCAGCCTGGTGATGTGATCTGGAAAGACGTTAATGGAGATGGAAAAATAGATAAATACGACTTAGTGAAAGCCGGAAATATATTCCCTAAATGGACTGGTGGTATTAATACGACTGTAAGCTATAAAAATTTACGCCTTTCTGCTCGTATGGATTATGCCCTTAACTTCAAACAACGTATCTCAATAGGAAACTCATTGCCTTGGTACTTAGGTAATATGCAAGGAACTTTCAACACCGTTGAACAAGTAAAAGATACTTGGACTCCTGAAAATACAAACGCTAAATATCCTAAATACTATTGGGCTGACCAGCTCGGTAAAAATAATTACCACCGTAGTTCAACAATGTTCATTTATGAAGGTAGTTACTTAGCCTTCCGTGAAGTAGCTCTTAGCTATAATTTTGAAAAAGATATAGTAGGAAAAATGGGTCTCAATAACTTAGAACTTTCTTTGATAGGCCAAAACTTGGGTTACCTCACTAAAGCCGAAACTTACTCTCCTGAAGCATTAGGACAATCAAGCTCTGGCTATCCATTACCAAGAACTATTATCTTAGGATTGAATCTAACCTTTTAAAAAATGCAACGTATGAAAGTTTTTAAATATATAACAATTGCTGCAGGTTTATTACTTACAACTTCTTGTAATGATTTAGACCTCTCCCCTTTAGACTATAACGGTAGTGGAAACTTTTGGAAAAATGAAGCACAAGTAGTAGGTGCTATCGAAGGCGTTCATAACCAATTTAGAAGCAATAGCTTCAACTATTGGTTGTTAGGAGAAGCTCGAGGAGGTACTATGGTACCTGGTGGTACTTCTTCTTTAGAACAAAATATACAGTACTCAGATATAAAAATACAGAACTTTACTGCTGAAAAACCTAATAATAGCTCTTGGTTCGACTTTTACGGAAAAATTTTTAATATCAATAATGCTATTAAAAATATAGAAGAAGCTGACTATCTAAGCGCGGCTAACAAAAGCTACTATTTAGGACAAATGTACGGACTCCGTGCTTGGTACTATTTCTGGCTTTACAGAACATACGGTGGTGTTCCTATCAAAACAGGTACTGAAATATTAGATAAAACCCCTACCAGTGGTAAAGAACTATTTACCGCACGTAGTACTCCAAAAGCTACTTTAGACTTTATCAAATCTGATATTAATAAATCAGAAAGTCACTTTACAGACTCAAATAAAGTGAATAACTTTGATAGAGTACATTGGTCATATTATGCAACCTTGATGCTAAAAGCAGAAATCTATCTTTGGTCTGCTAAAGTAACAACAGGTGATCAAGCTCCTGAATCTACTGATTTAGCAACTGCTAAAGCCGCTCTAGATAGGGTAGCTACTTCAGGTAAATTTAGCCTTATGCCTAACTATGCTGATGTCTTTGCTCACAATAAAAAGCAAAACAACGAGATTATATTTGCTATGGCTAATTTAGAAAATGAATCAGGTACTCCGTTTAGCTCATTTATGTATTACCCACCTAACTTTAACAACAAGTTCGATGAAAATGGGGTTGCTTTTGATAATAATGACCCTCTAAAAATACAAGGAGGTTTCTTGTTTAACGAGTATAAATTTGAGCTATTCCAAGCTTTTGATGCTACCGATACACGTAGAGAAAAAACATTCCTATCATTCTACGGAAACGCAGCTAAAACACAAGGAAGAGGTATTGCTCTTATCAAGTACATAGGATTTATCAACTCTGCCAATACACGCGTATTTGCTGATGATATGCCTGTATACCGCTATGCCGATGTGTTGCTAATGTATGCTGAGATAGCTAATAAGGAAGGAAATGATCCGTCTACCTATATCAATCAAGTTAGACAAAGAGCTTACGGTTCTAATTATTCACCAGCAGTAGCTTATACTAATGGAACTTTTGCAGACAATGAGTTAGCTATTCTAAAAGAACGCGATAAAGAATTCGTAGCAGAGTCAAAACGTTGGTTTGATGTTCGTCGTTTGCAAGATGCTTCAGGAAAACCTCTTGCATTCTCAAGAGCAGCAAGCTATGGTCAAGTGGCTGGTGTTGTAGAACCTATATTAAATGAAGCTACAGAAGCACATAAACTACTTTGGCCTATTAATGTCGATATTATGAGTAGAGATGAAACAGTTACTCAAACACCAGGTTATTAATCTTATAAACTAAAGATTTTAGCTTTATTGAAATGAAAACAGAGCTTTTTAATTAAAAAGCTCTGTTTTCTGTTTTTTATCAAACAAAGTGCCCCAGCTAATAAGCATAGAGGCACTTTGTATACATATGGAAACTTATTGTAGCTTCAACTCTTCTACAATCTTTTGGATTTTTTCGTCTAAAACCTTTTGGGTTTCTTCAAAAGTATCAACACTGCTTAAAGGAGTGTTTACACTAAAATAGAATTTAATTTTGGGTTCTGTACCACTAGGACGTGCTGCTACACGAGTTCCTTTATCAGTATGGTAGATAAGCACATTCGATTTAGGAACATCTATATTTTCTACCTTGTTAGTAAGTGGATGAAACGCTTTAGATGATTGGTAATCGCAAATTAGGGTTACTTTTTCACCGTTAATTTCTTTCAACGGATTTTCTCGCAAGTCAATCATCATTTGGGCAATTTCTTCTGAGCCTGAAATACCTTTTTTTACTAAGGAGATGAGGTATTCTTTATAGAAACCATATTTAGTATAAGCGTGTAGTAATTCTTTGTAGAAAGAACTGCCTTTAGCTTTAGCGAATGCTGCAATCTCACAAGCTAATAGGGTAGCGGTTACAGCATCTTTATCGCGTACAAAATCGCTTATCATATAGCCAAAACTTTCTTCACCACCACCTATGAAAGTGAGCTCAGGGAAGTCTTTAATCATTTTGGCAATCCATTTGAAGCCAGTGAGTCCTTCTTTGTATTCCACTTTGTAGGCATCGGCGATGGCTTTTACCATAGGAGTTGAAACAATAGTAGAAGCGACAAACTCATTGCCTTTAAAACCTTTTTTGCTTTGTTGTTCCAAGAGGAACTCAGTCATCATTACCATTGTTTGGTTACCGTTGAGCAGTACCATTTTGCCGTGAAGGTCGCGAACAGCTATACCTATACGGTCGCAATCGGGGTCGGTACCTATTACGATATCCGCACCTATTTCATCGGCTTTTTTGAGTGCCATAGTAAGTGCTTCAGGCTCTTCGGGGTTAGGTGATTTTACAGTAGGGAAGTTGCCATCGGGTACGGCTTGTTCTTCTACGATATGTACATTGGTAAATCCTGCGCGTTTGAGTACATCGGGTACCATTGTAATAGAGGTGCCGTGTAAAGAAGTAAATACAATTTTTAGCTTGTCTTTCTCAGGAGCATTGAAGTCACCGTGTTTGATAGATGCTTCGGCAAAAGCATTGTCAAGCTCTTTGTCGATATAGTGAATAAGACTCTCATCAGCATTGAATTTGATGTCTTTGAAGTCAATAGCTTCAATAGTTTTCATAATATCGCCATCTTCAGGCGGTACAGTTTGTCCACCATCTTGCCAATATACTTTATAGCCATTGTATTCTGGGGGGTTGTGAGAGGCGGTAAGCACGATACCTGCTTGGCATCCTAAATAACGTACAATGAAGGATAATTCAGGAGTAGGACGAAGGTCGGAGAAGAGGAATACTTTAATGCCATTAGCAGCAAATACATCAGCTACTACTTTGGCAAATTTCTTAGAGTTGTTACGGCAGTCGTGAGCGATAGCTACTTTTATTTCTTGGTTAGGGAAACATTTTTTGAGGTAGTTGCTCAATCCTTGGGTATTTTTCCCCAAAGTGTATTTGTTGATACGGTTAGTACCTATACCCATAATACCTCGCATACCTCCAGTACCAAACTCTAAGTTCTTGTGAAAGGCTTCGTTGAGTTCATCGGGATTTCCATCGATGAGGGCTTGAACCTTACTGCGGGTTTCTGCATCAAAAGTGTCAGAAAGCCACGCTTTTGCTGTTTCAATACTTTTCATAAAATTAAATTATAGAGGCTGACTTCTATTTATATATTTTATCAGCGTTGTTTTTTCGTTAGCAAAGGTACGAATATTTTTTTTATTAGCAAATCTGTTAATTAGCAAATTTACTAATTTTGAGAATTTTTCAATTCATTTCACCATTCGTATAGCATAAATTCTAATTCCTTCTTCTCTTCCCGTTGTTCAGTAATCAATTAGTTGCTTGTGCAGTTTGCACTTCATTCCACGCTTCTAAAAGCATAAACTCCATTGGTTTGTTGTCTTTTTTGCGTACAAGCTCGTGAAACTCGGGGCGTTCCATTACAAAATAAGCTAAAATATCTATTTCTTCTTCGTTTAGTTTGAGTTCTTTTTGTAGAAAAGGACTCATATTTTCGCGAATGTATTGTGCTACTGCTAAATTCTTTTCGTTGGCAACTATTTTTTTGATAATCTTTTTTTGTCCTGACAAAGTATTTAGAATCGAGACAATACCCAATCCCTTGCTAGCATATAGTCGTTTTTCAGCAAAAGTACGCTCTTGAGGGGTATGTTGCAAGATACCTAAGTCTTGAGCTGATAGTTTGCGATATTGTGAGACTTGTACTTCATCTAGTTGGTTTACAGCTACATTCATTACTATGTTAAGCCCTCCAAAGCCAAAATCGGTTTTGGTAAGTACGCGGTATACAGTTTCCATTCCCACAAAAGTAAATTGCAAAGTATGCCGTTCACGCGCTTT
This sequence comes from uncultured Capnocytophaga sp., assembly GCF_937936315.1. Classification (GTDB taxonomy): domain Bacteria; phylum Bacteroidota; class Bacteroidia; order Flavobacteriales; family Flavobacteriaceae; genus Capnocytophaga. The sequence goes on from NZ_CALGWU010000060.1 coordinate 62,588, forward strand.
AAGGGTAAAATAGCCGTTGGCATCGGTAGTGGTGATGGCGTGAGTATAGAGGTTTAGCACGTGTACCCCCGATAGCGGAATGGTGTCGTGCATCACCCTGCCCCGCACTTCTGTTTGTGCCCATATATTGGTGCCGTACCAACACAACACAAATATGAATATAAATCGCTTCATCGCTTGTTATCTATTACTTGTTACCTGAATCTGTCCCACCTATTCTTATCAAAGCTGTGTTTTTTCCAATACAGCATAATAAGAAAGCCAATGAGAGCGCCTCCCACGTGAGCAAAGTGAGCGATATTACCACCAAAGAGAGAAAAACCTGTAAAACCTGAGAAGAGGTCTAAGGCTACAATGATAGGAATAAAATAGCGCGCAGCGATAGGGTAAGGCACGAAGAATAACATCAGTTTAGCATCGGGGAAGAACATAGCAAAAGCTACCAATATACCATAAATAGCCCCTGAAGCACCTACAGTAGGGGAAGCTATAGCAGCTGCCATATTATCAAAAGTACTCTTATTGATAATTGTTTCCCACATAGGTAAATATTTTCTGTCAGAAAGAGCGCTGATTACCTCTTCAGTTGATACACCTACATTTTGAAGAGCTTCCAATCCTTGATGTACATAGTAATAATTAACCATAGTGTGTAGCAAAGCTGCTCCTACACCACAAGAGAAATAGAAGAAGAGAAACTTATTCCGCCCCCAGATATTTTCTAAAGGAGTCCCAAAAGCCCACAGAGCATACATATTGAAAAAGAGATGGGTAAACCCTCCGTGCATAAACATATAACTCACATATTGCCACCACCCAAAATGAGTATTCTCGAAATAATGAAGTGCCAACAATTGTGTAAGGTCTATATTCGGGATAAGATGCAGTTCTGTAATGAGTAACAACACTGCATTGATAATAATCAGATGTAATACTGTTTTTGATATTCTTTCCATATTTAAATTAGCAAATTAGTTAATTAAGTTATCAATTTCATTTGTTGATAAACTGTAGTAAATTCGCTTTCCAAAAGGCGAAATTAACACTTCTTGGCAACTAAACAAATTATTTATCAAAGTTTCTTGTTCTTCTTCACTGAGCACTTGCCCTGTTTTTACCGCTAAACTTTTGCATAAGGCTTTAGCAAATGCTTCTTTTTGAGTGTTTTCGGTAGTAGGGAGTGCCTCTATATGCTGTTGCAATAGTTCGTGGAAAATATTAGGTGTCTCACTATCAGTAAGGTGTAAGGGGATGCCACTTACTACTACCTTGTCGCTCTCTATAGTGAACATAAATCCACTGCTCTCAAAAAGATCGCGCAATTGGGCAATCACTTCTAATTCGTGAGGTGCAAAAGGCAGTTCGTAAGGGAACATCAGCTGCTGTACTGCTGTGTGTGAAGATTGTAGATTTTTCATAAAATCTTCAAACAAGATGCGTTGGTGTGCCCTATTACAGTTGATGATGATAAGTTCCCCACCTAAAGTAGTAACTAAGTATTTTTTGGCTAATGCAATAATTTTCTTACCCTGGTTTTTAGTAGGTTCGGCTTCAAAGAGAGAGCTTACTATAGTTTCTGAAGCCGATGTATCTATCGCCGATTCAATTCCCGTGTACAAGCTTTCCCACGAGGCTGTTTTTTTAGGGTAATTACCAAAATTGGAGCTACTTCTGCTACTGCTCCAGCTTTCGTACTCTTCTTTAAACGGATTGAAATTAGGGTCTACTTGTATTCTGGGTAATTCAGGGGTTTTATCCTTGTAGTTATATGGAATATCAAAAATAGGGTCTTTGCTAAAATCAAGGGTAGGGGCAATGTTAAACTGACCTAAACTGTGTTTCACTGCCGATTTTAACAAAGCGTAAATGCTGTGTTCCTCTTCAAACTTTATTTCGGTTTTTGTAGGGTGGATATTGATGTCTATCGTTGCAGGATCTACCTCCAGAGAGATGAAATACTCTGGTTTTTGGTCGGCGTGGATAAGCCCCTCATAAGCGGCTGTAATAGCGTGGTTGAGGTATTGATTTTTCACAAATCGGTGGTTCACCATCAAGAATTGCAAGTTTTTAGTCTTTGCTAAATATTCAGGTTTTACAATAAACCCACTGATTTGCACTAAAGGGGTATCTTCGGCTATGATTGGCACTAATTTTTCATTGGTTTTTCCTCCAAACAGATGCACAATGCGCTGGCGGAAATTGGTAGCAGGCAGGTTGAAGAGTTCATTACCATTGTTGTACAAATAGAAGTGAATGGAGGGGTGAGCCAAGGCAACGCGGTGAAACTCATCGAGTATATGGCGAAATTCTACCGTATCCGATTTTAGAAAGTTGCGACGTGCTGGAATGTTAAAAAAGAGGTTTTTCATCGCAATACTCGTACCCGTAGGACATACACAAGGCTCTTGGCGTGTGATTTTACTTCCTTCGATATGTATCTCGGTACCCAACTCGTCCTCAGGGCGTTTAGTTTGCATCTCCACGTGTGCAATAGCTACTATAGAAGCAAGAGCTTCCCCACGGAATCCTTTGGTTTGCAAGTGAAAAAGGTCTTCAGCTTTTTGTATTTTAGAGGTTGCGTGACGCTCGAAAGCCATACGCGCATCGGTAGTACTCATTCCTATACCGTTGTCTATCACCTGCACAAGCGTTTTACCTGCATCTTTAATGAGCAGTTTTATTTCGGTAGCGCGAGCATCTATAGCATTCTCCATCAGCTCTTTCACTGCCGATGCTGGACGCTGAATCACTTCTCCTGCTGCTATTTGGTTGGCTACGTGGTCGGGTAATAAACGGATAATATCACTCATTCAATTAACAATTTCAATTAACAATTTATATTGTAAGAAAACAATTAAATATATTACTTCTTACCTTTTATCTGTTAACTCTTATCTATTAAAATTTTTGCAAATATAAAAAAAGTATTACTTTTGTAGAAAATTATTTTAAAAATGAAGCGATTTTTTTTATATATAATCATCACAATCAGTGTATTATCTTGTGTGAAAGACCCAGTAGAGAATACAAATTCCTCTCTTTTAGGCACTTCTAACTATACGGGTAACGATATAGATTTGCGCGTACGTGATTTTATTTGGAAAGGCTTGAATGCTTATTATTTGTGGCAAACCGATGTGCAAAATTTGCAAGACAATCGTTTTGGTTCTCTACCTGATACCAAAGCCGATAAAAACAAAAGTTACACCCAGTTTTTGAAGAGCTTTAGTGATCCTAAGGATTTGTTCTATAATGGCTTACTCAATAATTATAAACGAATAGACCGCTTTAGCTATATCACTGATAATTACATTGATCTTGAAAACCAATTCAAGGGGATTACGGCTGGTTGGGGAATGAATTATTCTTTTGGTTTGGTTAAAAAATTAGGTATCTATTTGGCGTATGTGCGCTATGTAGTGCCTAATTCTGAAGCAGAACGAAAAGGTTTGCAACGTGGAGATGTGATATTGAGTATCAATAATCAACAACTCACCCGTACTAATTTCCAACAGCTGTTGCAAAAAACGCCTATCATATCTTTTGCTACTTATAGATTTGTGAATGATAAATTTGAACCTACAGGAAAAAACTATACTCTGCGACAAGAACAAACTCCCGAAAACCCTGTACTCATTCATAAAGTTTTCAACAAAGGAGGTAAAAAGATAGCCTATTTGATGTATAATGCCTTTGTAGCTGATTTTGATGAGGCTCTCAACAACGCTTTTGCCGACTTCAAAGCGCAAGGTGTTACCGACCTTATTCTCGATTTGCGCTACAACGGTGGAGGAAGTGTGAGTACAGCTACCTATTTAGCCTCAATGATTACTGGTCAGTTTGCAGGGCAGGTATTTGCCGTTGAACGCTGGAATAGCAAAGTGCAGCCCTATCGAGGAAATTCTCGTGAATATTTCACCGATAACATAGTGAAAGATAGTAGAAAAATAGCAATTAACAGCTTGCGAATGAGCAAGGTGTATATCATAACTTCCGAAAATACTGCTTCAGCTAGTGAGTTGGTAATCAATGGGCTAAAACCTTATATCCAAGTAGTGCAGGTAGGAGCTACTACTATAGGTAAAAATCAGGGCTCAGTTACTATTTACGATTATATTGATGCGCAAGGAAAAGTGAAAAACCCTAAACACAAATGGGCAATGCAACCTTTGGTGATGAAAATAGAAAATGCTAAAGGTGTAGGCGATTATGTAAATGGTTTGTCTCCTGATATTTTTATAGAAGAAATAGGTAGTAATTTAGGAGTATTAGGTGATGAAAGTGAGCCGCTTTTAGCTCGTACCCTACAAGAAATCACAGGGGTTAATGCTTCAGGTAGAGCGCCTCTATCAACTGATAAAACATCTTTTTCCTTTGAAACGCTCAGCACCTCAACTTCAGGCTACTTTGGCTTAAACGAAATGTATAAATGAATAAATTCCACGAACTAACAATATCTAAAATCACACACCTCACTACTTCATCGGTAATGATTACCTTTGAAGTCCCCGAACTATTAAAAAAAGTATTTAGCTTTGAGGCTGGTGAATACCTTACCCTACAACAAACTATCAACGGACAAAAAGTGCGCCGTGCTTATTCCATTTGCTCAGGAGTGAATGAAGGTGAATTGAGCGTGGCAGTGAAACGCGTACCTAATGGTTTATTTTCAACTTATGCCACTACTCAGCTCAAAGCAGGTGATGTATTGGAAGTGATGCCTCCTATGGGCTCGTTTGTCTTCTTCTACGATATTTTTGGTAACCGTGATATTATGCTTTTTTCGGCAGGAAGTGGAGTAACTCCTATGATGAGTATTGCCAAAACTGCTTTAGCAAAAACCAATATCAAGGTGGTATTTGTCTATGGTAATAAATCTAAAGAAGAAACCTTATTTTTTGATGAAATTGAAGCTTTAAGAACGCAATACCCCGACCGTTTTTTAGTGCATTACGCTTTTAGTCAAGAACCTTGGGGCGACCACTATACAGGGCGCATCAACGATAGAATTGTAAATGAACTTTTCACTAAGTACAAACACTTCAATTGGGGGCGTTACTACACTTGTGGACCTACAGAACTCGTAAAAAACCTTCGCGAAATGCTTCTGTTAAGAGGAATTGATAAAGATCGCATTTTCACCGAACTCTTTGAGGCTTCCCCCGCCGATGTAGATTATTCCACTCTGCAAGGTAATGTGAGTATTACACTTCAGCTCAATGGTAATCACCACACTTTCGAGAGCGCTCGCAACCAAACACTCCTCAGCTCTGCACTCTTGCGCGGTTATGATGCTCCTTATTCTTGCCTCAATGGCGTGTGTAGCAGCTGTATCGGTAGGGTAGAGGAAGGGGAAGCCAAAATGGCAAAAAATGAAGTGCTCAACGATGAACAAGTATCGCAAGGCTATATCCTCACTTGTCAGGCTTATGCGATGACCGATAAAATAAAAGTGAGAATTCCAGGATAAAATTTCTATGTATGAAAATTCAGAAAACAGTACAGATACTCAATAAACGCGCTAAGTTTGAATACGAAATTCTCGACAAATATACAGCGGGAATTGTGCTTCTGGGTACCGAAATAAAGTCAATAAGGTTAGGGAAAGCCTCTATAGCCGAGAGCTTTTGTGAGTTCAACGACAAAGGTGAACTCTTTGTAATCAACTCTACTATTGAAGCCTATGATTTTGGTACACACTACAACCACCGTCCTAAAACAGAACGCAAATTACTCTTACAGAAAAAAGAGTTGCGCAAACTCAATAAAGAAGTGAAAAACAGCGGACTTACCATTGTGCCACTCAAACTCTTTATCAATGATAAAGGTTTAGCAAAAATGGATATTGCCTTAGTACGAGGTAAAAAACTGTACGACAAACGCGAAACTATCAAAGACCGCGACAACAAGCGCAATTTAGACCGATTAATGAAACACTAACCCAACACCTGAAACCTAAAAAAATGTATAAAGAATTTAAACAACTCCCCGATGATGCCCGTGTGTGGATATACCAATGTAACCGCAGTTTTACGGAAGATGAACAAGCGCAATTGCGCACTCAGTTAGAAGATTTTATAAGCCATTGGATGGTACACGGCAAGGAATTGCTTTCCTCCTTTGAATTGCGTTACAATCGCTTTATTGTGATAGGAGCCTCTCCTGATGCTCACGGCGTAGGAGGCTGCTCTCTTGATGTTTTAGCGCGTTTCATTCAGGATTTAGAAGCCCAGTATAATGTTACTTTGCTTGACCGTATGAATGTGAGTTACCGACAAGGGGAACATATTGCGTATAAAAACCTCGCTGATTTCAAGAAGATGGTAAAAGATAAAGCTGTATCGGCTCAAACTATAGTATTCAACAATTTGGTAAATACCAAAATAGAATACGAAGAAAATTGGGAAGTGCCTTTAGAAGATAGCTGGCACAACCGCTTTTTATAATTAGCAAATTTGCTAATTTATTAATTTGCCAATGAAGTAGAACGCAAAAGTGCTCTATTCATTGGCAAATTAACTTATTGTCTCATCGACAAATCAATATATTTGGTTTCTTACTAAATCTTCAAAAGTCTCTGCTTTTCTGATAAGTTTTGCCTCACCATTTTGCCACAACACTTCAGCAGGACGCAAACGCGAATTGTAGTTGCTTGCCATTGTATAGCAATATGCCCCTGCATTGTGGAAACAAAGAATGTCACCCTCAGTAATTTCAGCTATTTGTCGGTTAGAAGCAAAAGTATCTGTCTCGCAAATATAGCCTACTACCGAGTAGAAACGTTTTTTACCTTCAGGATTAGAAAGGTTTTCAATATAGTGAGTAGCCCCGTAGAACATAGGTCGGATAAGGTGATTAAAACCCGAATCAATACCCGCAAACACAGTGGAAGTAGTTTGTTTCACCACATTCACTTTCACTAAAAAGCGCCCTGCCTCACTTACTAAAAATTTACCAGGTTCAAAAGCCAAAGTAAGGTTGCGCCCGTACTCTTTACAGAATTCAGCAAATCGTGTACTTAGGCGTTCGCCTAATTCCTCTATATTCGTTTGTATATCCCCCTCTTTATAAGGCACTTTAAAACCACTTCCAAAATCTATAAATTGCAAGTCCTTAAAGTTTTTTGCTGTTTCAAAGAGTATTTCGGCAGCATAAAGGAATACATCTATGTCTAAAATATCGCTACCCGTGTGCATATGGATACCGTTGATGTGCATTTTCGTATTCTCTACAATGCGCAATATATGAGGAATTTGGTGAATACTAATCCCAAATTTACTATCGATATGTCCCACCGAAATATTGCTGTTACCCCCTGCCATTACGTGTGGGTTGATGCGAATGCACACTGGTACTTCAGGGTGTTGCGTTCCAAACTGTTCCAAGAATGAAAGATTATCTATATTCAGCTGAACGCCCAAACGCATTGCCTCTTCAATCTCATTCATCGATACCCCATTAGGAGTAAAGATAATTTGTTCAGGGGCAAAACCTGCTAATAAACCTAATTGTACCTCTTGGATAGAAACGGTATCAAGTCCAGCACCTAAGCTCTTCATCAGTTTTAAGACAGCAATATTAGAAAGCGCCTTCATTGCATAGTTGATGCGCAATTTAGGTACTGAGGCAAAAGCATTGGTAAGACGTTGGTATTGACTGCTAATTTTTTCAGCATCATATACATACACAGGATTTCCGTAGGTATGTGCTATATTTAGTAAGTCTTCTGTTTTCATTTTTTATTTTTTAAATTAAGACCGCAAAGGTAGTAATAATTTGGCAATTAGCCAATTTGTCGATTAGTAAATCACTCATAATTAGCTATTGTTTGTTAGTTATTTTTTGGGGTTACTAAATCAAAAATAAAATTATAAGAGTCGTTTTTTCAATTTTTTGCTTTATATTTGCACAATGAAAAATAAATCTCAATGTCTCATAGTTATAAAAAAGCCATTTTTAAAGATAGTGGAATAGGTAGAAAAGCCTATCATCGCATTGTAAGGCGACACAATGGTACAATTCTAAAATCTAAAAACAAAGATAAAGCACAATATTCTTTTAGATAACACTGAAATAGAGATTGAGCTAAAAGATGCTAAGACTATTGTAAATAGCTATAACTATTGTGATTGGAAAACTAATTGGGAACAAAACACTAAATTGAAAAAACTTCTTTCTCGAGAACAATTAAACAAGTGGAGAAGAAAATAAATCTCACAAAAAAATGAAAACCATCTCTGAAATACGCGCAGATTTTCCTATACTCAACCGCACAATCCACAATCGCCCGCTCATCTATTTTGATAACGGTGCGACCTCTCAAACACCTACCTCTGTGATTGAGGCAATAGTGCATTACTATACATACCAAAACGCAAATATCCACCGTGGGGTACACACTCTTAGTCAAGAGGCTACCGATGCTTATGAGCAGGCACGACAAAAACTACAACGCCATTTTAATGCTCATAAATCTTCCGAAATTATTTTTACAGCAGGTACAACTCACGGCATCAACTTGGTTGCCAATGGCTATGCTGCTCTTATGAAAGAGAGTGATGAGGTGATTATTTCAGCCTCAGAACACCATAGCAATATAGTGCCTTGGCAGTTGGCTTGTGAGCGAAGTGGGGCTACCCTAAAAGTAATCCCAATGAATGAGCAGGGTATTTGGGATATGCAAGTCTATAGCGAACTGCTCAATGAACGCACACGAGTGGTATGTGTACAACACGTATCAAATGCGTTGGGCAATATACATCCTATTGCCGAAATTATAGCCCAAGCACACCGTGTAGGGGCTGTTGTATTGGTAGATGGAGCGCAAGCAGCTCCGCACCTCCAACCCGATGTGCAAGCCCTTGACGTAGATTTCTATGCTGTATCGGCTCATAAAATGTATGGACCTACGGGCGTAGGTGTACTCTATGGCAAAGAAGAATTGTTGTTGCAATTGCCTCCTTATCAGGGAGGAGGGGAGATGATTAAACAAGTGCAATTTGAAAAGAGCACTTATGCTGATTTGCCTTATAAATTTGAAGCGGGTACGCCTAATATTTGTGGCGGTATTGCCTTTGGTGCTGCTATTGATTACATACATTCCTTAGGTATAGAGGCTATAGCGGATCACGAACATCAATTGTTAGCTTATGCCATTGAAAAACTGCAAACTATAGAGGGGATTATCCTCTATGGCAACCCCGATTTAACTCAACGTACAGCTGTTATATCTTTCAACTTGCAGGGGGTACACTCTTACGATGTAGGGGTGATTCTCGACCAATTAGGGATAGCAGTGCGCACCGGTCACCATTGTGCGCAACCTATTATGGATTTTTATCAAATCCCAGGTACAGTGCGAGCGAGTTTTGCTGTATACAACACTTTTGAAGAGATAGATACTTTCGTGGAGGCTGTAAAAAAAGCTCAGAGGATGCTCAGCTAATTTATGAATCGACTAATTGACTAATTGACAAATTATTACTACCTTTGCCCCCTCAAACATCTAAAATCATTATGGAAGAAGTAAGATATGACGAGGATAGCATTCGCTCTCTCGACCCCTTAGAACACGTGCGTTTACGCCCTGGTATGTACATCGGAAAGCTGGGAGATGGCTCTTCAGCTGATGATGGTATCTATGTACTCCTCAAAGAAGTAATAGATAATAGCATCGACGAGTTTATAATGGGTGCGGGTAAGACTATCGACGTGAAAATCAACGATAATAAAGTGGAAGTACGTGATTATGGTCGTGGTATCCCCTTAGGAAAAGTCGTAGATGTAGTTTCTAAAATGAATACGGGGGGTAAATACGACTCTCGCGCATTTAAGAAATCTATTGGACTCAATGGGGTGGGTACTAAAGCAGTGAATGCTCTTTCAGCTTACTTCAAGGTAGAATCGGTGCGTGATAATCAATCAAAATCAGCATCTTTTGAAAGAGGTATTTTAAAAGAAGAATCTCCTATAGAAGAAACTACCAAAAGACGCGGAACAGGAATCGTTTTCATTCCTGATGATACCATCTTCAAAAACTTTAAATTTCGCAATGAGTATGTGGTGCGTATGCTCAAAAACTACGTATACCTCAATCCAGGACTCACAATCAACTACAATGGCGAAAAGTTCTATTCTGAAAATGGACTTCGTGACCTTTTAGCTGAAAATAACAACGAAGAAGATTTTCTATACCCTATCATTCACCTCAAAGGTGAGGATATAGAGGTAGCTATTTCGCATAGCAAAACCCAGTACAGTGAAGAGTACTACTCATTTGTAAACGGACAAAATACTACACAAGGAGGTACGCACCTCAACGCTTTCAAAGAGGCTTATGTGAAAACCATTCGCGATTTCTATAAAAAGAATTTCGACCCTTCGGATGTGCGTAAATCTATCATCGCCGGACTTTCTATCAAAGTAATGGAACCTGTGTTTGAGAGCCAGACAAAAACCAAATTAGGTTCTACCGAAATGGGCGAAGGAATGCCTACAGTGCGCACTTATATCAATGATTTCATAAGCCGAAATTTAGATGATTTCTTGCATAAAAACAATGAAATTGCCGATGCTATCTTGCGCAAAATTATGCAAGCGCAACGGGAACGCGAAGAATTGGCAGGCATTCGCAAATTAGCCAAAGATAGAGCTAAAAAGGCAAACTTGCACAATCGTAAACTCCGCGATTGCCGTGTTCACCTTACTGATACCAAAGATGAACGCGCTCTTCAAAGTACTTTGTTCATCACCGAAGGGGATTCAGCATCGGGGTCTATTACCAAGTCGCGTGATGTAACTACCCAAGCTGTTTTTTCATTGCGTGGTAAACCGCTTAATACTTACGGAATGACCAAGAAAATAGTGTATGAAAATGAGGAATTCAACCTTTTGCAAGCGGCTCTAAACATCGAAGATTCTATGGACGACCTCCGTTATAACAATATTGTAGTCGCCACCGATGCCGATGTAGATGGTATGCACATCCGCTTGCTACTCATCACTTTCTTTTTGCAATTCTTCCCCGAAATCATCAAAGAGGGACACCTATATATATTGCAGACACCTTTATTCCGTGTGCGCAATAAGCAACAGAAGATATACTGCTATAGCGAAGAAGAAAAACAAGCCGCTATAGAAAAACTCAAAGGGAAACCCGAAATTACGCGATTTAAAGGGTTAGGTGAAATTTCTCCTGATGAGTTTAAAGATTTCATAGGTGAAGATATCCGTTTAGACCCAGTGATGATGGATAAATCTATCCATACTGAGCAGCTTTTAGAGTTCTATATGGGTAAAAACACTCCTGATCGCCAAGAGTTTATTATCAATAACCTAAAAGTAGAAATAGATAATTTCGAGTAAGATATATCATACACTTTGTTAAAGCCCAAAGGCTTTAACAAAGTAAAATATTACAAATTAAAACAACAAAAAAGAGACTATTCAAAATTTTGAATAGTCTCTTTTTTTATATAAATCCTTATCCCCAAAGTGCCTACGACTGGATTCGAACCAGCACGCCCTAACGAGCACCACCCCCTCAAGATGGCAAGTCTACCAATTTCTCCACGTAGGCTAATATATTTGTGACCTGGCTGGGGCTCGAACCCAGGACCCCAACATTAAAAGTGTTGTGCTCT
>NZ_CALGWU010000061.1 GCF_937936315.1 uncultured Capnocytophaga sp.
TCAGTGAAATAAGCTTCACGACGAGGGTCAGAAAAAGCATTCATATAGGCTACAATATCAGCACCTGCACGTGAATCGCCCCAACTTACAGCTACTTTGAAAGCCGAATTGTCTTTGGTTTCAAGCATAGCATTATCGACATTTTCGGTAATCACACCATTGTTAATGGCAAATTGAGCATACGCTTTGGCGTTAGTTTCATCTACATCGCTCATACGTATAGCTATACGCAATAACAAAGAGTTAGCATATTTCACCCATTTGGTCATATCACCTTTGTATACAAGGTCAAAATCGGCATATTGGCGGTCGGACGCATCTACAGCTTTCAAAGTGTTGATAGCTGTTTTCAAGTCTTCTGCCATATATTTGTACAAATCCGATTGTTTGTCGTAAGGAGTTTGGGTTTTACCAGCTTCCATTTTGGAGTAGGGTAGAGGTCCGTAACTATCGGTAAGCCAATGAGTGATAGCTACGCGCAACACAGTTCCCCAAGCAAAATAGTATTTGCTCATATCGCATTTAGAATAGCTTTTTAGGGCAAAAAAGGCAGGATACAAATGCTTGGTATAAGTGTCGTCGAACACATAGTCAGTCCAGCCTGTACGTGGGTTATACACAGGGTAATCGGCTTGGAATTTAGGTTGTGAAGCATAACCTGCATACGGAGTAGCGGGCAGGTCAAAACACATTTGGTAAGAGTTTTCCTGCTGAGGTACTACCAATTTTTGCAAGGCGACGAGTTCATTTCCTCCTTGTGGGATTCTACTAAGCTGTTCATCAGTAGCTCCGTAAGGGTTTGTATTGAAATCTTTAAAATCTTTAGTACAGCCTACAGTGAGTAGCGCTAATACAGGGATAATATATTTTTTCATTCTTTTACTTCTTATTTAAAAGTTTGCTTTGATACTAAAGCCATAGCTTCTAAGGCTTGGCAACATAAAGTAGTCTAAACCTTGAGCGTAGTTACCAGTAGATGAAACGGCTTCGGGGTCGAAAGGTGCTTTACTATAGAGCATTGCTAAGTTTCTACCTACTATCGAAAGGGTAACATCTATTTTATCATTCACGAGTTTGCGAGGCAAACGGTAAGAAACATAAGCTTCTTGCAAGCGGAAGTTAGTAGCCGAATAGGTGTAGTATTGAGCGATACGTCCTTTTCCGCGTTCTTCAAAGTAACTTTGGGCAGGTACTCTGTAACCATTGATATTTACGCCTCATGCATCGCGAGCCTCAGCCGATTCTTTAGAAACACCATAGTGGTCTAAGGCTGCTTGAGTCATAGAGATAGCAACCCCACCGATACGTCCAGCCAGCATTGCACCAAAGCCTATATTACCAATATTGAAATCGTTACGCCAACCTAAGTTGTATTTTGGTAACACGCTACCTAATTTCACATAATCGTTGGAATTGTTATAATTCTGTACACTCACACGACCATTTGAATCTAATAACAAATTGCCATCGGCATCGCGTTTGAAATCGTTAGAAGCGTATACATCGCCTAAAGTACCTCCTGTTCTAAGGATATAGCGAGCACCTCCAATACCTCCTTTTTCTAAGTAACTGCGACCTTCGCGTTGCCCAGTAACGGGGTTGATGTAATCTTCAACAAGTGACATAATTTTGTTTTCGTTGTAGCTCATTGTAAAGTAG
>NZ_CALGWU010000062.1 GCF_937936315.1 uncultured Capnocytophaga sp.
TTATTGTCTTTTTCATTTCTATATGTTTTTATTATTTGTTCATTAACTAATTACAAGGCAAAGATACAGCGGTTTTGCCAAAGGATTGTTATACAAAAGTCGGTAGTTTTTACAAATTTTTCTAAGTTCTTATTTTATGTATTGTTGCCAGAACGCTACAGCCAAATCTAACCAACCTTCAGCATCGGTGCCATTGCCTAAACCAAATCCGTGCGAAGCAGTTTGGTAGCGATGAAAGGCTACGGGTACACCTACACGTTTGAGGTTCTCGGCGCGACGTTGCATACCATCAGCAGAGGCAATGCCATCATTAGAAGCTACTGCGAGAAAAGTAGGTGGAAAATCTTTGCTGTAAAGACTTTGCCCTGTATAGATAATCACAGCAGTAGCAGGTTGGGGCAAGTGGGCGTTAGTAAATTTCTTAACTCCATAGTAGGCAATATTGCCCACCATACGTGCGCCTGCCGAGCCTCCCCAAAGAGAATAATCTTCTGTTGAGACGCCTAACGTTTTAGAATTTTGCAGTACATAAGCGATAGCTTGGGCTAAATCTTCGGTGGCGTACTGCTCACTGCCAATGCGGTAGCGTATCACAAAGGCATTGTAACCCAGTTCGCTAATGCGTTTAGCCAGAGGAAAGCCTTCGTGCAAAGAACCTATGTATGAGAAACCACCTCCAGGGCATATTATAGCAAACGGAGCCCCTTGTTTGCCACGAAAAAAGAAGAGTCCTGTGTTTTGCTTGCGAGGATCTTGTTTTTTCTCATTGTCAGTATAAATGTTATAGAAGATAGTTTGCCCTTTATCCACTTCATCAATAAGATGGTTTACAGCGTTGAGTACTACATTGGGGTGCACATTGCTGTGGTAGGGCATAGTACGGGCTATTTGTGAAAGCGGTAGGGTGTAGTAGTTGCTATTCTCATCAAAGGGCAAAAGCAGTTCGCCATAGCCTGTAAAGGCTTTATGATAGATGAGGTCTTGTACGGTATGCGCAACTGTAAGGTGTTCGCTTGTAGTTGTCGAAGCTTGAGGATTGTTAGGCATAAGGTCTTTATTTTGAGCACAGCTTGTAAAGCTAAGAGTTAAGAGAATTAGTGGTGATATGAGATTTTTCATAAGGCTTATTTTTTATAGTTTCTCCAAATTTTTTAAGTATTTTAGGGGTGCAAGCACTCCAGAATTCCCAATCGTGTCCACCTTCACGTAAGATATAATCGTGAGGGTAATTTGCAGCAGTGAGTTGCTGATGGAGGCGTTGGTTTTCACGCGTAAAGAAGTCACGTGTGCCCAATTCAAGGGTGACAGGAGGCAATTCGTTTTGTGGATATTGCTGTATCACCTCATAAATA
>NZ_CALGWU010000063.1 GCF_937936315.1 uncultured Capnocytophaga sp.
TAATTCCTGTATCTTCTTTATTTAAAATAGATTATAAAAGTAGTTTCAATTTTATAAGAAAATAAAATGGATTTGAAAATGACTATTGAAAATTACACAGATAAATTGATAAATGAACTAATTGAAAAAAATTATGTACAAATATTTTTATAAAAACTTATATAAGATAAAATATGGACTATTTTATCTTATTGATGATAACATCTTTTTTATAAATCTTAAAAACTCATTTTGTAATAAAAATATTGAGATATTGCAAGGTGAATGCGTTATAAACTATCTTTACAAAGGGTTTATTTATTTATGGAATAATAATGAAAAATTAATTTTTGACATTAATAATTCTATTTTAAAAAAACATAATAATGACACTTATCCTATTAAAGATGTATATTCTTCTAAAAAAAAGTACTATATAACCTATAAAGAAAATGACATTATTACACTATTAGAATATAATGAAGGAAATTATGAGGAGATCCTTGAGAATATTAATTTTTCATTTATCATAGGAGACTTGTTTTATGATATTTCCAATAAAATAGTATGTTTCAATACTGAAAAAACTATTTGGCAATACGATTTAGAAACTTATTTCCACCAATCTGCTCAAATAATGGAAGGCAGAGTTTTAGTTTCAGACAATAGAATCATCTTTTTCGCTCATACTGAGGATTGGAGCAATTACGCCACTTTTGTTTTAGATGCTCAAACGGGACAAGTGCTAAATAATCCAAAAGAAACTATTTTTGGAGGCAAAATGTACTTGTTTGATGGCTTTTTATGGCAAAAAAAAGATAAAGGTTTTGCAAAAATGAATCCTGAAACTTTTGAAATCACACACTATGATTTAACAAAAGACCTGCCTACTGAAATAATAGACAACAGAACAATGGCTTACCACAACGGAATTATTGCTGTAAGTGCCAAACCTGAGAGAGATAGTATTCGCAGTTTAGTTTTACTTTTTGATACCAATACAGGAAAAATTATTTGGCGTAAGGAAATCTTACACAATGAGAGCAAACCCTCAAACAATGAAAATAGGCGCCAAATAGAAGAAATGCAAATGAATGATAAATATTTAGCTGTATCAACAACAGGATTCTCCCTTTATATCTTTGAAAAACAAGATGTTGAATCAAAGTAAAAAATTGTGAGGATTGCATAACGACAAAAGTTATAAAAGAACAATTCATAGAACGTGACTTATTCAATGCTACTGATATTTCTCAAATAAAATGGAGAATTTATGGTCAGAATTTTACCAAACAGCATTTTGAGAAATTCTTAAAGGAGAATAGAAAAGCAATAGAAAAATTGGAAATAGGAAGAATTGAAAAACTACTACCAGAATCTATGAAAGAAGGATTGAAACAAAGTAATATGTACAATAGAATTTATAATCACTTATTAGATAGTTATGAGAAAATATTTATTAATTGAGAAAAAGGAGAACATTAGTAGTTTTTTGTTAAAAAATAGTTTATATTTTGTTTCTAACAAAAAAATATATTCAAATGTTAATAATAACTTTGTCAATATAAACTCCAACAATATATATTCAGTAGAAAACCTTATACTGTCTGATACTGAGAAAGTATATGACTTCAATTTAGAAAATTATCAAATATTTATAAATGATGATTTTCAATATAGAAGGCGTTATTATAAAAATATTGTTACTTTTAATAACGAAACAAATATATTTTTTTATGATATTGCAAAAAATCAATTAGTAAGAAAAATGAATTTAAATTCATTTACAATTTATGGAACAATATATTGTTTTATCAATGAATATGCTATAATATTAGGAAAAGATACTACTATTTCAGCCTTTGATTATATTCAAGAAAAAATTCTTTGGCAATACGATTTAGAAACTTATTTCCACCAACCTGCCCAAATAATGGAAGGCAGAGTTTTAGTATCAAACAATAAAATCATCTTTTTCGCTCATACTGAAGATTGGAGCAATTACGCCACTTTTGTTTTAGATGCTCAAACGGGACAAGTGCTTTTTACTACTCAGGAAATGGGTATGAAATTAGTAGAGCATAATAGCCTTGTTTACCAAATACAGCGAAAAGCAATTAAAATATTAGACCCTAAAAATTTGAAAATTGAAACAATAGATGTTTCTGCTTATTGCGATGAGCAATCTATATTTTTAGACGATCACACTGTTTTCTTTTACAAAGATAAACTCTATACATTAGCAAGAGAGCAAGGAAGTGATGTGTATAACATTTGGGTCGTTTTCAACCTTAAAAACCAACTGTTTGAATATCGCGAAGATATGTTTATCAATCCTAAGAAGAAGAAAGATGAGAAAAACAAAATGTTTATCAATGATATTCAAGCAAATGATAATTTAGTAGCTATCAGATGTTCCGACAATCTTTATATCTTTGAAAAAGAACTAGAGGAGTAAAAATAGATAGATAAATTATTTAGCAAAGACAATCCTTGCAAAAAAAAATGAGTTTATAGGTTCAATAGCAGGTCCTATTATAGTATTGTGTTTCGGTGATGTCGCTGCAGGCGAAAGTGTTTTAGCCAAAATAGGAAGTACCTCCCTAAAAGCCCTACAATTCTGCGACCGCATAGGCGACCCCTTCCGTTATATGGGCATAAGCATTCGTTATATAAAGAATGCTTCAGGCAAACTACTGATAGTCTTTAGAAATGCAACAGGCAAAGTAGCCGAACGATTAGAAAGCGGCTTGTACAGAGTACGTGTATTAGTAAACAATACCGAAAGACTTGAGGACGTATCTGAAGATGTAGCCGAAGAACTATTCAATGGTAGAACAGCGCCTATAGGTGGCGATACAAATGCAAGATTAGCGCACACCGCTGAAGATACCGCTGAAAAAACAGCTAAAATTGATATTGGTAAATGGTTAAAAAGTTTAAGAACTAAAATTAATCCTAGAAAAGATTTACCAGATGGAAAGTTTGAAAAGTATGTTACGGGAGATGATATACAATACGAAATAGTTGGGGGAAATGAAAAGATATGGGCTGATGGTATAAAAATAAAAGAAAATAAAGTTATTGATGCAAAGCATAACCCTGGAAATTTTTATACTAAGGAAAGTTATGACAAAAAAACTTTCTTATATAGAGATTTAGAAAATGAATTTAAACGATATGCCGCAGTCATTAATGATCCTTCAACTCCTGTTGATGAATTACTAATATATATAAGTAAAGAGAACAATGATAGTGTAAAACTATTTGAATACTTAGGGAAAAAGTTCAATGTAAAAACAAAAGTTATATTAGAAAAATGGAACGAATAATTAAAACAAAAAAACTAATAATAAATAGCACTGAATTCTATATATGGAGTGAAGAACAATTAATAAAAGCAGATGAATTATATGTTTTTTGTTCCGAATTGAATAAAAAAAGTAAATTTAATTTTTATATTGAACAAAAAGAAGATTATATTCTTCTATGTTCACCAGATAAAAAGTCATTGAATATTAAATTCTATAATGAGGGTTATGTTTTTTTTGTAGAAGGTGAAAAAAAGAATTGTATGCGTTTTCTATATTATTTTGATAAATGTTTTGATCAAAATAGGTTCTTCTATGTAAGTCCTTCTCAAATGTTAGATGAGAATAATAAGTTCTTATATCCTAGAAATGCTGATTTAATCGGAATAGCGTTCTTTTTGGATATTATTTTTAATAATACAGATTATTCTGATTATATAAGATCTGACAATTTCTAATAATTCCATATTATTTAAAATATTAAGCAACACTCTCTTTAGAAACCCTGAAGTACAAAAGCGCGTAATAATCCCATACTCAAAAAATTGGGCTTTACAGATGAAATTTTAGCCAGTTTAAGAGCTTCAGGTAAAGGTGAGTTTTCGTATGAAAAAATATTAGATAAGCTATTGAGTATAGCTAAGAAAATAGAAGACAATCCTAACACCACCATAGAAGATTTTTACGAAAAGGTAATATATAAGTTAGAGAAGAACAGCAAAGCAACCAACTCACAAAGGATAGGTGCAGAAGGTGTTCTTAAGGCTGTTGATGATGAGTTCGACAACTTACTAAAAGGAAAAATTGTAAGATTTGAAAAACAAGTAGATAATGCACGTTCAACTAAAAAACTCTCAGCGGAAGACTTAACAGTTGAAATAGAAGCTTTAGATGGTAGCAGAAAAACTTTATTCCGTGTAGAGGTGAAAAATTGTCAAGATTGTGTGACAGCAAAAGTTATAAAAGAACAATTCATTGAACGCGACTTATTCAATGCCTCTGATGTTTCTCAAATAAAATGGAGAATTTACGGTCAGAATTTTACCAAACAAGATTTTGAGAAATTCTTGAAAGAAAATAAAGAAGCAATAAAAAGTTTATTGAAAAATGAAAAATCAAAATCTAATATAGAAAAATGGTTTGATTTGAAAGAAGGACAATCTTTCATTTCAGATGAACAAATTAAAATATTCTCTAATACTTACTATAATAAAATATTCAATTAAAACTACTTAAATTAAACTATATGAACAAAATAGAAAATGCTAATATAATTGGACTTCTAAAAAATGATGTCATAATTTCTAAAATAAAAGGAGAAAATGAATTTATAGTCAGATATAATGAAAATCAGGAAATTATTTGGGAGAAAAAATATATAAATACAGGCAATAAATTCATTTGTGGCACAAAAATTATTATTTATGAAGGAGAATATACTACTATTTTAGATGTAAATACTGGAAGTTTTCTTAATAAAGAGAATAGATATTACATTAAAAATAATTGTAATTATATCGTTTATTTTGAGTTAGATAATTCAAAAGAATTGTTTATAAATGGAAATAAAATAGAAAATTTTTCGAGATTGAAAGTCTTTGGTAGTAATAAAGTATTTTTTTCTGATATAAATGAACCTTTCATCAAGTCTGTTAATTTTATTGACAATGTAGATTTGTTTTTATTTAATGCAGAAACTTATTTCCACCAACCTGCCCAAATAATGGAAGGCAGAGTTTTAGTATCAAACAATAAAATCATCTTTTTCGCTCATACTGAAGATTGGAGCAATTACGCCACTTTTGTTTTAGATGCTCAAACGGGACAAGTGCTTTTTACTACTCAGGAAATGGGTATGAAATTAATAACCTACAATGATTTTGTTTACCAAATACAGCGAAAAGCAATTAAAATATTAGACCCTAAAAATTTAAAAATTGAAACAATAGATGTTTCTGCTTATTGTGATGAGCGATCTATATTTTTAGACGATCACACTGTTTTCTTTTACAAAGATAAACTCTACACATTAGCCCGTGGGCAAGGAAGTGATGTGTATAATATTTGGGTGATTTTTAATCTTAAAACCCAACTGTTTGAACATCGTGAAGATATGTTTATCAATCCTAAGAAGAAGAAAGATGAGAAAAACAAAATGTTTATCAATGATATTCAAGCAAATGATAATTTAGTAGCTATCAGATGTTCCGATAATCTTTATATCTTTGAAAAACAAGATATTGAAGCAAAGTAAAAATTGCGTAACAGCAAAAGTTATAAAAGAACAATTCATAGAACGTGACTTGTTCAATGCCTCTGATGTTTCTCAAATAAAATGGAGAATTTATGGTCAGATAGCAAGTAGGATTTATAAAAAGAATAAGCAAAAAGTCATATTATGCCCTTAGATTTGAACAAACCACATACATTTGTATCAAAATATCACCCAATAAAACAATAGACGTTTGGCTTTTATCTGAAAATCAATACTCACCTATGAAAACATTAAGCAACCCCATTGTTATTACTGATACTTTACAGCTGTATCAGTATGTTTTTGAAGAATTTGATCAAAAACCTGCTCATCTAAAATTCAAATGTGTTTGCGAGAATTTCAACACTTTTGATTTGCACTATGGCACAGAGGCATTTCTTTTTAACGACTTATACAAAAAAGGCATTTTGAGCCAACAAACGCTATTAGCAACCAAAGTAGAGCCTACGCTATATACCATTGTTGAGTGTCCGCATTGCCATAAACAAATTCTCATAGTCTACAGGTTGAGAGAACCCAATAACAATCGCTTTGTATGCGAAATCGCCGGCGCTTTTATTTTTGAGGAAAACGCCTCTAAATTACACCTCTAAAAAACAATATATCATCACTTTAGTTTCTACTTCTTGTTTTTTTTATGTAAAATTCTTACGAAATAATTTGTTTATTACGATTGTTTTTTTATATTTGCGAGAAAAATAAAAAATATCTTAATTTTATTTTAAACACATAATTACAATGAGAAAAAAACTTTTATTCGTAGCTTTGCTATCGGTGATGGCAACTACATTCGCACAAGAAAAAATTAAAGACGTAAGAACTAAACCCGACCTCTATTTCTTACAAATAGGTGAGGTGGCTAACAGCCTTGAACTCCTACCTCCGCCACCTCAACCTGGTAGTATCCTCTTCCTCAACGACGAAGCTCAATACCAATGGGGCTTAATGCAACGCCGTACCCCTCGTGGCGACCAAGCCGTATCCGATGCTCGTGTAGATGGAGCTGGCGTGCCTAACGCTTTCTCTGAAGCCTTTGGTATCAAGATTTCTAAAGAAACTACCCCCGAAATCTTCAAACTCGTGGTAAATATGCGCGAAGATGCTGGTGACCTCGCTACTCGTGCTGCTAAAGAGCACTATATGCGCGTACGTCCGTTTGCTTTCTACGAAAAAACTACTTGCAACCCCGAGCAACAACAAGAACTTTCTACCAATGGGTCTTATCCTTCAGGACACACCGCTATTGGCTGGGCTACTGCTTTGGTGCTTGCCGAAATCAACGTAGACAGACAAAACGAAATCCTCAAACGCGGCTATGAAATGGGACAAAGTCGCGTGATTTGCGGGTACCACTTCCAAAGTGATGTAGATGCGGCACGCCTTGTAGCCAGCGCCGTAGTAGCGCGCCTCCACGCCAATGATGCCTTTATGAAACAACTCGAAAAAGCTAAAAAAGAGTTTGAAAGTCTTGTGAAAAAAGGCAAAGTGAAGAAAAGTGAACGTATGACCAAATAAACTGCTAAAACGATGAAAAAGATACATTTTATAGCACTCAGCTTGATGGCTGTGGGCTACACCTATGCCCAAGAAGTGCCTACTACCGTTACAGAAA
This sequence comes from uncultured Capnocytophaga sp., assembly GCF_937936315.1. Lineage (GTDB taxonomy): Bacteria > Bacteroidota > Bacteroidia > Flavobacteriales > Flavobacteriaceae > Capnocytophaga. The sequence goes on from NZ_CALGWU010000063.1 coordinate 7,178, forward strand.
CCACCGAATTGCTACCTGCTCCTGCACAAGAAGCTCCCAAACCAGAGCCTAAAATAGAAGTGAAACCCGCAGGGCGTATCTTGATAGATGCGGGCTATTTCAATGCCAATGAACAAAAAGACAAGTTCGTAAGTGGGGTAGCCATCCCCGATGCTCGCGCGGGCTTGGGCGTGCGCTATGGCAATTGGAAAGCCAAAGTAGATATAGGGTATGCCTACGGAAAACTCTCTCCTAAGGATATCTTTATCGAGTACGGCTTTAGCAAGCACACCCTCTTGCGCGGAGGTTATTTCGTACATCAATTTGGGATGCAAAGCGCTACCAGTTCTTCTTTCAAAATATCGATGGAAGAACCCCAAAGCAACGAGGCTTTTTTCAACTCTCGTTTGATGGGGTTGATGCTCTTGCACCAAAAAGACGACTTTATGGGTACGCTTAGCCTCTTTGCCGAAGGAGAATCGATGAAGCAAAGTTCTGATGCTACAGGTGACCAAGGAGTGGGAATGATGTCGCGCTTGCTCTATCGTCCACAACGCGAAGAAGGTAAGATTTTTCACGTAGGACTTTCAGGAGCTTTTGAGACTCCACGCTACAACAAAGAAGCTGCCCTTAACCACAGTTCTTATATACTCAAAACCCCTTTCCCAACACGTATTGCCAAAGTAACCGCCCAACAAGCAACTATTGACAACGCTACTTTCCTCTACAAATTCTCTCCTGAATTGCTCTTTGCACGGGGTCGTTTAGGCGTAGAAGCCCAATATTACTATGTGAACGTAAACCGCAAGAGTGGATTTGAGAATTTCAAAGCAAGTGGTGCGTATGGAATGTTCCGCGCTATTGTGAAAGGAAATCCTTATGAGTATAATGAAATCGACGGAGGTATCGCCACCCCCAGACCAGGAGCGTTAGAACTCGTTGCTGGCTATAACTACACCGATTTATCCGACCCTAAAGCGGGTATTTTGGGTGGTCGCCTCAACGACTATTCGCTTACCTTCAACTATTATATCAATAAGTATATGATTTGGCGTGTGCGCGCTTCCTATACTGGGGTTACTTACCGTCAAGAATATGTGCCTAATGGAACAAATAGAGATATACCAAATACTAATTTAGGACTTATAGAAATGCGTTTGCAAATCAAATTCTAAGTGGTGCGAGCCGCACGGGCAATTACTTTTACATCACATACTTTACCAAAGGTCGTAGCACGACGAGCAATTGAAACTTTGCCAAAGGTCGTAGCACGACAAGCAATTGAAACTTTGGCAAAGTTAAAGAATATAATTTTCTAATTAAAATACCGTATGAAAACAAGAATCATAACTCTACAAGCATTACTACTTCTCTTGTGTCCGCTTTTAGCGATGGCACAACTCAACCGCTCTGAGAGTTTTAAAAGTCAGTATAAACTCAAAGAAGTGGTGATCCTCAGTCGTCATAACATTCGCTCCTCACTATCAGTGAATGGGAGTACCTTGCAAAAAATGACGCCTCACGAGTGGATAAAATGGAGCGCTGCCCCCAGTGAACTCACCCTTCGCGGAGGAGCCCTTGAAACCATTATGGGTCAGTTTTTCCGCAAATGGACAGTAGCCGAAGGACTTTTTGCTGAGAATGTCGTTCCCACTGTTGATGAAGTGAATTTCTATGCCAACAGTATGCAACGCACCATTGCGACAGCGCAATATTTCTCCTCAGGATTTATGCCCGTAGCCAATTTGCATATCAACCACCGCTTTACCCCCAGCAAGATGGACCCTGTGTTCTTCCCTGCGCTAACCAAAAGCAGTGATACCTTCAAAGCACAAGCAATGAAAGAAATCGCTGCTATGGGCGGTAAAAAAGGTATTGTAGGCATCAACGAGGGGTTGAAAGAGTCTTACCAACTCTTGGAAAAAGTACTCGATTTGAAGAACTCACCCGCTTGTAAATCAGGGGAAGTGTGTGCTTTCAACGATTACAACACCAAACTGATACTCGAAAAAGGTGATGAACCCAATATGAAAGGTTCGCTAAAGTTAGCCAACTCCGCTTCCGATGCTTTTATCTTGCAATATTACGAAGATAAAGACCCTATGCAAGCCGCTTTTGGCAACAACCTCAGCACCTCCGACTGGGAAAAAATCGCTAAGGTAAAAGATGTCTATGGCGATGTACTTTTCACCGCTCCTATCGTAGCTGTGAACGTAGCGCACCCACTATTAGTGTATATGAAAGACGAGCTGAACGCTAAAAACCGCAAATTCACCTTTCTTTGTGGTCACGACTCTAACATTGCCAGCGTGAATGCCGCCTTGGAAGTAGAAGAATACAGCTTGCCAAAATCTATTGAGAAGAAAACCCCAATAGGTAGCAAACTCGTATTTGAAAAATGGGTAGACAACAGCGGTAAAGAGTTTGTAGCAGTAAATATTGTATACCAAACCACCGAACAATTGCGTGGAGTAGAGCTCCTCGATTTAGAGAATCCACCCGTGGTATTCCCACTAAAACTCAAAGGCGTACAAGCTAATGCCGATGGACTTTACTCCTTAGAAAGCGTAAACAACCGTTTTGACAAAGCTATTCGCGCGTATGAAGCAATAAAGTAATATTTTCTAAATTTTTCATAAAAAGGCTATCCTTTTTCAGGATAGCCTTTCTATTTTTTTCTATTTATTATGTGTGTACAGCCTCTTTTTTGGTATTTATAAGTGAAAGAAAAAAATCAATCATAATAAAAAGAATTCATTAACCTATAATCTTTTTTCTTTATGAATTTAATCAACAAAACATTTCTGCTATGGATATGTATTTGTACATTCCCGTTGTTTGCCGCCAACAACGACTCTCAACCTACACAAATACAATTAGATTTAAAAAATGCTTCTATCTTGCACATTATAAAATCCATAGAAGCTCAAAGCGATTTCACATTTGTTTACAGCGACGATTTGAAAAACGTCCGAAAACAAATAGACATCAAGCTCAACACCTCTATAGACGAAGTGCTAAAAACGCTGTCTAAAGAATTTTCCTTAGATTTCCAGCGAATGCATCGCACTATTTCTATCAGAGTGAAAACTTCACAACAGCCTACCACCATCACAGGGGTCGTTATCGATGAAAAAGGTACGCCTCTCCCTGGGGTGGCTATAGTCGTGAAAGGCACTACCATCGGAACAGCTACTAATTTCGACGGAAAATTTAGCCTAAATATCCCTAAAGGCGCTACCACTCTCGTAATTTCCTCTATCGGATATATTACCCAAGAAATAGCTATAACTAACAAACAATATTTAAAAATCATTCTAAAAGAAGATGTACAACAGCTAGACGATGTCGTTGTTATAGGCTATAATACCGTTAAGAAAAAAGACCTTACTACAGCCGTAGCCGTTGTCTCTACACAAGATATACAACAGCGACCCGTCATTTCGGCAGCACAAGTAATACAAGGAAAAGCCGCAGGGGTACAAGTCGTACAACCCTCAGGACAACCTGGCACAGGGCTCTCTATTCGCGTTAGAGGGGCTACCTCTATACAAGCTAGCAACGAACCTCTATATGTGGTAGATGGATTGCCTATGTCTACCATTTCTAATTTGAGCTCCGAAGATATCGAAAGCATGCAAATTCTAAAAGACGCATCTTCTGCTGCTATCTATGGCGCAAGAGCCGCCAATGGAGTCGTGCTCATCACTACCAAACGAGGCAAAGAAGGCGGACTTTCCATCAACTTCAATACCTATACAGGATTCTCCAAATTAGGCAATAAAATACAAGCCCTCAATACCTCTCAGTATAAAGATTACATCAGTGATTTAAACAAATATACCGATGCCCCTATTACAATCCCCGATGAAGAAAACCGATATACCAATTGGACTGATGCTTTCTACAGAACTGGCAGCAACCAAAACTACCAACTATCTCTCTCTGGCGGTAGTGAAAAACTGAAATATTTCGTCTCTAGTGGATTCCTAGACGAACAAGGGATCGTCAAAAAATCTAAATTCAACCGAACCAACTTCCGAACCAATTTAGACGCCTCCCCCTCCAATTGGCTCAAAATAGGTGTCAATGTAGCCTATACCCAAATGAAAGGACAAACAGTCTATGAAAACAGAAGCTCTCTCCGCGCAGGATCTATACTTTCGGTAATCAATACCCCTCCTTATATGCAAGTATGGGATTCCGAAAATCCTAAACAATACGATGAGTTTGCCTATGGTTCTCGCATCCTCAGCCCGTTTGCTGCAAATGCTGCCGACCAAACCTATAACAGAAGTAGACTCTTAGGATCTCTTTTCTTGAATTTCAGCCTCTCAAAACACCTCAACTACAAAGTGAGTTTAGGAATAGACGAAACCAATTCTAGAAGTTTGTACTATTTAGACCCCATTTCCACTTCCGATGGCCGCTCTACCAAAGGACGCGTTGAAGAAGGTAACAGCAAAGATTTTGAATGGCTATGGGAAAATATCCTCACTTACCAAAACCAATTCGCAAACAAACACAACCTATCTCTATTAGGCGGCACTACCCTACAAAGAGCTAAATCAGAATCAGGTAACTTAGCAGGATATGATTTGCTAGATACCTATAACCTACGCTCTTTCTCTGCTGCCAATATCATTGATAAAGATGCTACTTGGAGCGGCGCTTCTCAATGGAGCTTGGTCTCTTTCTTAGGTCGTATCGCCTACGATTACGAAAGTAAATACCTTCTCAGCGCCAATATCCGTGCCGATGGTTCCTCTAAATTCGCTCCTCACAAACGTTGGGGCGTCTTCCCTTCTGTATCTGTAGGATGGCGTATTTCAGCTGAACCTTTTATGAACTTTGCTAACAAAGTAGTTTCAGATATGAAACTCCGTGCTGGTTATGGCCTCAATGGTAACCAAGAAGGCATTGGCAACTACTCTTGGCGTGCCCAATATTCGGCTGGCAAAGTACCCCCTACTACCTTAAACACCCTCCCTGGACTCTCTCTGTACCTCAAAACCCCAGGAAATAGAGAACTCACTTGGGAAAAAACCTCTCAAACAAACGTTGGCCTCGATTTAAGCCTGTTTAACAACCGCCTTACCCTCAACGCCGACGCTTACTACAAATACACTAAAGATATGCTCCTTACCGTATATCTGCCCAATTATACCAATATCCCAGGGGGAATCGTACGCAACGACGCCGAAATGGAAAACAAAGGAATAGAATTCAATATTTCCTCTAAAAATATCGACCAACAACTAAAATGGGATACCGATTTTAACATCTCTTTCAACCGAAATAAAGTTACAAAATTAGGATTGAACAAAGTGTATTACTACGCCACTACCTACACTACCGAGCAATCCGCTATTATCCTAAAAGAAGGTCATTCCTTAGGATCTTTCTACGGCTATGTAGCCAAAGGTATCAACCCCGAAACAGGCGATGTAATCTACGAAGATAGAAATCAAAACGGAATTATTGACCCCGAAGATAGAACCGAAATAGGTAATGCTCAACCTAAATTCGTTTTTGGACTTACCAATAACCTAGCCTACAAAAACTTCGCTTTATCTCTTTTCTTCCAAGGTTCTTATGGCAACGATATTTTCAACGCCTCAAAAATTGATATGACCAGTATGATGGACTTCAGAAATCAATCTACCGAAGTACTCAATCGATGGAAACGCCCAGGAATGGAAACTAATGTACCCCGCCCAGGGAACATCAAAAACATTTACAACTCTACTCGCTTTGTAGAAGATGGCTCTTACTTGCGTCTAAAAAGCATTACCCTTTCATATAACCTAAGCCCTCAATTAGATTTCTTGAAAAAGAACAGCATCAAGAAACTACAACCTTATCTCACTGCCCAAAACCTCTGGACACTCACTAATTACAGCGGTTATGACCCCGAAGTAAATGCCTATGGTGCTAGCGCCGTAGAATTAGGGGTTGACTACGGAACTTATCCGCAATCTAAAACAATCATCTTTGGTATCAATGTAGAATTTTAAAAACTCACAATTATGAAATCTTACATCAAAATATGCATTCTAGGAGTAGGGCTCAGCAGCCTTTCTTGTAATAAATTCTTAGACAACGAACCTCTTTCCGATTTCACAGGAGAACCGCAGCAGTCCATAAGCCTACAATCTCAATACAAATCGGTAACCGATGCCCAATCGGCTTTGAAAGGTGCTTACGACAAATTCAAACAAGATATTTTCCAATTCGAAAACTTTAGCTATGGCGATATACAATCCGATAATTGTTATGCTGGTGGCGATGGTGTCCCTGGAGAAGAAATAGACGCCGTAAAAGTTAGCTCGCTGAACTCTAAAGTAAAACTCATATGGAGCCAATATTACGAAATGGGAGGCGCTGCTACTGCCGTGATCGAAAACGCCAAACTGATGCGACAAGGAATAGACGATGCTACTAAAAAATCAATTATCGCCGAAGCTAAATTTATCCGCGCTTATGCCTATTTTGATATCGTTAGAATTTGGGGCGACGCCCCTTTGATGGTTGAACTCATCCCTCCCATCACCTCCGACAACCTTACCAAAATATACCCTAAACTATACCCTTCACGAACCCCCGAAAACAAAATCTACGAACAAATTATCAAAGACCTCGAAGAAGCTATCCCTTATTTGCAAAGCTCTAACAAAGGAGCCTTCAAAGCTACCAAAGGCGCTGCCAATGCCTTATTGGCAAAAGTATACGCTACCCAAGGAGCAAAATCAGCGCGAAACTACAACAAAGTAGTAGAACTTTGTAACAACGTAATCGCCGATGGCTATAGCTTAGTAAACAACTTCGATGACCTTTGGAATCCTGCTAATAAATTTACCTCCGAAAGCATTTTTGAAGTCTATTACGACGCTACTTCACCTAACTGGGCTTTCTGGGTACTCTTTAGCGAAGAAGATGGCAGTATTACTTGGAAACGTTATTGCACCCCTACCCATAACCTCATCGCTAAATACACCTCTGCCGATAAGCGCTTTGATTCAACTATTGCCTACAAAAGCGTACCTTACGACACCTATTTCCCCGCCAATAGATACCCTATTGCCAATAAAATACGCCAAAAAGATGGCAATATCATATTGATGCGCTTGGCCGATGTGCTCTTGCTAAAAGCTGAAGCATTAGTTGAACTCAACAGAACAAGCGAGGCTATGACCATCGTAAACACCATCCGAAACAGAGCTGGATTAGCTCCCCTCTCTACCTCTATGGTTAAAACCGAAGCCCAAGAAGCTGTTGAAAACGAACGTCAATTAGAATTAGCCCTAGAAGGACAACGATGGTATGACCTTTTGCGAAACGACCGAATGATCGCCGTTATGACTCAACATACCGACCGCAACGGACGATTGCTTTTCCCTACCCTCGCTAGCTTCCACAAATTGTGGCCTATCCCTCAAAGTGAAAAAGACTCTAACAAAAACCTTACTCAAAACCCAGGTTATTAATCTATTATACTATGAAAGCACGTAAATTCATCCCAGCAATCGCCTTCCTTATCACTTCGTTCGTCGCTTGTGAAAAAAAAGAAGACATAAAACCTAGCTCTACACCCATTATCGAATCTCTTACGGTAAAAACAACCGGAAATATAATACTTAACGACTCTCTCTACTTCGACATCAAAGGAAACGACCCTAAACGACCCCTTTCTACACTCGAAGTAACCCTTACCGCCAATGAGATTGTACTCGATAAAAAATCTATCCGAACCAAAGGTATGACTGCCGATTTAAAAAACATCTCTCTATTCGTGCCTTTTAACCCCTATATCGCTACAGGTGAAAACTTAGTACTCAACTTCACCCTCATCAATGTAGATGGAGCCGAAACTCATCAGCAAAAAGTCCTAAAAGCCCAACGACCAGAACTCCCTGATAAACTCTTCCTCCTTCTCACCGATAAAACTGTGATAACTCTTGACAAAAGCACCGAAAACCCATACTTATACGAATCGTCAACAGGAAACTACCCTAGCTCTTTCAGTGCTAAAATAACATCAAACCAAAACCTCACCGATGCTAAATATATCTGGAATGGATCTACCGACGACAATATCGCTACCTTAGGAAAAGAATTTGGCGCTGATGTGAAATTCTCGTACGACAATTGGATCGTAAAAAAAATCATCTTCGATACCTATTCTTTCAATTTAGATGTCCAAGGATTACGCCTCGCTATAAAAGTAAACAATACCCTATTGCGACTTTCTGACGAATACCTATACGCTCAAGTACCTTTTAAACAAGGTGAAGAATTTACCATCGAAGGCCTCGACAACGTTGCTCAAGCATACAACCGAGACTTCTTTGAGTACAACCCCGCAACAGGTAAATATAAATTCTTAGCCGAAACAGGCAACTGGGATGTGTACTATTCTCCTACTTACAACTATATTTGGGTCAACAAAACAAAAGATATAGCCCCTCAAGCCTATTGGATATTAGGACAAGGATTTACCTCTGTACCTCGTTGGCATAACGACTTTACTGATATAGGATGGTCTTGGACTGATATCAAACAACTTTCCTATATGCGCCGCATTAGCCCTAACCAATACCAAGCCGATGTATATCTCTCCAATAAACCTCAATGGGGACTCGATATGAAAATATACTCAAGCCTAAATAGCGACGACTACAAGCAAGCTATCTTTAGCGACGATCGTTTCTATGGCGACAAAACTGGATTCCAAGCAGCTGGTCGAGATAAAGCCGATGTGGTAAGTAACGATGACTTTGTCGAAGGTTATTACCGAATCACCTTAGATATATCCGACGGTTTAGACAATGCAAAACTCACCTTTAAAAAACTATAAAATCCCCCAATTATGAAACGCTCTTTTATAAACATCCAACTGATAACATTCATCGCTATGAACATTATATGCGCAGGATGTACCCCCGACGAAAAACCTAAACAAGACGAAAAACCTTCTAAAGAGGTTAAAGCCCCTCAGCTAAAAGGAAAATTAGTATACCACAATTATACTTCCTATACCAGCGACGACTCTAAAATGTACTTGTTCGATTTCGCTTCTCACAAATTAACCCTTATCAGTGAACAATGGAACATCCGAAACCCTATGAATGCTCACTTCTCTCCCGATGGTAAAAAAATTACCTTTATGGGAATAGGAAACGATACCAATACTTGGGACATATTTTTGTTTGACCTCACTACTAGTGCGCCCCCTGTGAACCTCACCCCTAACGGCGGAACTAGAGATGAAGACCCTAAATTCTCCCCCGACGGCAAACGCATTGCTTTTAAACAAGATTTTAGAATAGCCGAAATGAACTTAGCTACAGGAAAAGTTACTAAACTCAGCCCAGCCGATTATTCTATGCCTTACTACAACAATGCGGGCACAAAATTAATATGCTCCAAAAGCGACGGCCCTACATCTTCTATCGCAGTAATCGACTTGAAAACACGAAGTATAAAACCCCTATACGACGCTCAAAAAGTACAAGATTACTACCCCATCAATGCCGATGACAAATCTTTCTACTACTCTGTAGGATATGCCGAAAACAACCGCTTAGACCAAGTGTACCGCGGCTTCTGGAGCGGACTAAAGAGCAAACGCCTACCTTTTAACGCCTTAGATGGTAACTACTCCGATGCCTACCCCGTAAATAAAGATTGGCTCATCCTTTCAAGCACTCGAACTGGTAGCTTAGGCGGATACGATTTGTATATCGCTAATACGGTATCGGGTGAGGTATTCTCTATGAACGAGTACAACCCTCAAATCAATACCCATAAAAACGAATTAGGTGCTTGTGTGTTTATCGAAAAATAAATACAATGGAAACAACCTCGAAACAACGTCTATTAGCCCTTGATATACTGAGAGGAATTACCATTGCCGCAATGATTTTGGTAAACAACCCCGGATCGTGGGAATATATATATGCTCCATTACAACACGCACAATGGAACGGACTTACCCCTACCGATTTAATATTCCCCTCCTTTATGTTCATTATGGGAGTTGCTACCTTTATAGCCCTCAAAAAATTCGACTTCCGGTATTCCCCTCAGTTATTGAGAAAAATCACCAAACGAAGCGTCCTAATATTCGTAGTAGGGATAGGATTATCATGGTTTTCAGTAGTTGTAAAAACAGGAGATTTTACCAATTTTCAAGAGGTGCGAATTTTGGGGGTAATGCAGCGTTTGGCAATAGTATATGCTGTAACGGCTTTGGTAGCTGTTTTTGTAAAACACAAATACATTCCTCCACTTATAGCCGTATTATTAGTAATTTATGCTTTTATGCTGCTTTTAGGGAATGGTTATGCTACGGAAGGTTATAATATATTAGCAGCAACCGATCAGCATTTTTTAGGCTTGTCACATATGTTCGTGGAGTACGGATTAGATCCTGAAGGCATCTTGAGTACAATCCCTTGTATAGCTCATACTCTCATAGGTTTTTGGATAGGAAAAATACTCTTAGAAACTAAAGAGAATAGCTCACGAATGCTTCAGCTTTTTAGCATAGGAACAACTATTATGTTCATTGGTTTTCTAATGAGTTATGCCCTCCCTTTGAACAAAAAGATTTGGTCGCCTACTTATGTGTTAGTTTCTTGTGGAATAGGCGCTTTGTTCTTGTCCCTCCTTATCGAAATTATAGATGTTAAGCATCGCAAAAAGTGGACTCCTTTCTTTGAAGTGTTTGGAGTAAATCCGCTGTTTATATATGTTTTAGCTGGAGTTTTAGCTACAATAATCGAAGGAATTCCCATAGGGAATATAAGTCTTAAAGAATACCTATATCAGTCTGTTTTAACACCTATTATAGGCGATGTATTCCTAAGCTCATTAGTATATGCTCTTGCTTTCATAGCTGTGTTATGGGCAGTAGGATTTTTGTTGTACAAAAAGCGTATTTACATCAAATTGTAATTATAAAAACACGCCCAGCACTTCTCTTAGTTTTTTCAAGGCAAAGGTAATTTGGTTTTCTACAGTGCGTTTGGAGATACCGTAGTGCATAGCGATTTCGCTATTGCTCATTCCCTCTTCGCGACTCAAGCAGAAGATTTCTTTACAACGCTTAGGGAGACCCTTCAATACCTTGTTGAGTTTGTTTTGAGTAGCAGTAAGATTTTCTTGCAACTCTATAGGTTCGTCTACAGCGAGTTCATCGCTAAGAAGCTCTTGTATAACTTCTATTTGTATAGTGTTGAATTTTCGGTCACGCAGATAATTATACACCTTATAACGCACCGCCTGCCGCAAATAGGCATCAATAGCGTAATTTTGTATATTTTTGCAGCGTTTCCAATAGTCTATCCACACCTCTTGAACGATATCTTTAGCGGCATCTTCATCCATCACCACCGATTGCGCCCATACATATAGAGGTTTCCACAGCCTATCAAAAAGTTCTTGAAAGGCAGTTTTATCCCCTTGTTGTATACGCTGGTGCAAAGAAGCGTAATATGTTGCAAAATCGTTCATTGGTATATGGTTGTTTAAAGAAAAACCGCCCAAAAACCTTATTGAGGTACTTTTGGGCAGTTTCTTATATATTATAGTCAATCATTCGTTAGTCTACTTTGATGTCGGTATTTACGTTTTTGCTACCTACAAGAGCGTAGAACAATAGGAAAGCAAGAGCAAGTACAATCACCCAGTAGCTTTCTATGTAACCTACCACATCGGCTACAGCCCCTTGGATAGCTGGCAAGATACCACCACCACAAACCATCGCCATAAAGATACCTGAAGCGGCAGCAGTGTATTTACCTAATCCTTCGGTAGCGAGGTTGAAGATGCCACCCCACATTACTGAAGTACACAAACCACAAAGTACAAGGAACATAATGCTCATTGGCACTTCGGCTAAACCAAAAGATATATCAGCTTTAAATACTGGCATATTCACCACTTGAGTAGTAGGAGTCAATATCGCTAAAACTACAAAAAGAATTCCTAAAGCAGATACAAAGGTAAGCATCCCTTTGCTTGAGAATTTAGCTCCTAATGAACCTCCTGTCAAACGACCGATAAACATCAAAAACCAATAAGTTCCTACTACCGAACCTGCAGTAGTAGTATCAATACCTAAACCATTGGCTTCACTACCACTGGTCATAAATAAATTGGCAATATTAGGAATCCCTACTTCAATACCTACATAGAGGAAAATAGCAATCGCTCCTAAGATAAAGTGGCGGAACGACATAGGGCTATGTGTGTCTTTTACAGCATTTACATTGGCTTGAGCCGCGTGAGGTTCGGGTATTTGCATAGAGAAAAGCACGATAAATGCCAAAGCAAAAATACCCATCGCTAAGAAGAGTGCAGGGTTAGCATCGGCAATTGAAGTACCGGCGCTAATAGTACCGATGAGGTAACCTACCAATACAGGTACAATGGTTGCCCCGATAGAGTTGATAGCCCCTCCAAACTGCAAGAGTTGGTTACCTTTTTTACCTCCTCCACCAAGAGTGTTGAGCATTGGGTTTACTACCACATTGAGCATACACATAGAGAAGCCCGAAATAAAAGCTCCTGTGAGGTATACCGCAAAACTACCCGCAATACCTGATAGGAATGTAACGCATACTCCAGTAAAACCTACCACGATAGCGGTTAAAGCTGTTTTTTTATAGCCAATGCGTTGTAACATTTTCCCTGCTGGGATACCCATAAAGGCATAAGCGATGAAGTTGGCTAAGTTCCCCAATTGCGACTCGAGGTTGCTCGCCATAAATTGGTTTTTTACAATAACCCCAAATGGGTTTTGCAAGCCTGTTACGAATGATATCATAAAGAATAGAGCGAACATCATTGCAATAGGCAATACGTAACTTTTGTTTTGTTGATTTTGGTGTTCCATTATTTTTAATTATTTATTTTTAATTAGTTGAAAAAAGGTAAGAGATAAGAGGTAAGAGATAAGAATGTGTTACCTATTCCCTGACACCTGACACCTGTTACCTAATTTTGACGGCAAAAGTAAATAAACCAAAATTAAAACGCAACAAAAACGAAGACTTTTTTAAGGTTTATTTATGATTTTTTTAAAGAAATACATATTAGGCATTAGGAATCAGAGGGTAGGAGATGAAATAAAATTGAAATTTTTTATCAATTAAAAACATTCTATTTGTCAGTTTGTGGTATTATCTAGGGTTTCCCTAATAAAAACAGAGGATGATAATAATAGTAAAAATAGCTTTCAAATTTACATAAATTATGATGCAAATACAATTGTAAAATCAGTGTTTTGTTAAATTAGAAATTAAATAGGTGAAGTGAGGCGGGCGGGGCAGATAAGTCTGACACTGAAACTTAATCATTCGTAAATACTACTCGCTATGGCAAAGGTTTGGGTATGCGCTCGTAGAATCGAGGCGAGTTGTGGGGAATACCCTCCTCCCATTGAGCATTGTACAGGCAGTTGATACCGATGACACGTTTCAAAAACAAGGCGATCGCGTTCACCGCAACCTTCTACAGTAAGGGATAACTTACCTAACTTATCGGTTGCTAGCACATCTACCCCTGCTTGATAAAACACAAAATCGGGTTGATGGGCTTCTATGAGCTGTGGCAAAGTGCTGCGCAATATATCTAAATAGGTTTTGTCATCTGTGTCATTGGGCAGGGCTATATCTTTATCCGATTGTTCCTTTTCAAAAGGGTAATTAGCTTGTGCGTGCATTGAAAAGGTGAAAACTTCGGGGGTATTTCTAAAAATTTCGGCAGTACCATTGCCTTGGTGTACATCTAAATCTACTATGAGCACCTTTTTCACCGCTGTGTGATGTAGCAAATAAGCGGCAGCAATAGCTTGATCGTTGAGCATACAAAAGCCTTCCCCGCGGTTTGAAAAAGCGTGATGGGTGCCTCCTGCTATATTAAAGGCGATTTCTCCCGTACGCAATGCCCACAAAGCGCCTTCTACAGTGCCTTGCACCAAGGTAAGTTCGCGATCTACTAACTGCTGACATTGTACAAAACCAATGGGCAATGCTTCTTTATGTGAAAGTGTTAAGTGTAAGAAATTGTGTAAGTAAGGTTGCGTATGCACCAAAGCGGCTGTAGCTTGTGTAGCTTTTTCGGGGGTGTGGAAGTTGGACGCACTGGCGATGCCTTCATAGAGGAGTTGTTGAGGCAAGAGGGCATACTTTTCCATCGGAAAACGATGGTTTTCGGGCACTGGATGATTGTATAATGGGTGATAGGCGATATACATTAGGGGAGTGAGATTAGATTAAGTATTTCATTTGCCAAAACAATTAATTGCGAGTCTAAGTGTAAATCCTTCAAAAATGGGATTTTCTCTAAAAGGAACAGCATAGCCTATTTTAGCATCAACAAAATTGAAAACCGAAAGTCCTATATGAGGTTCTATAGCGTGGGTGTTGATAGCGAAACCTCCACCTAAAAGGAGCGCACAAAATTCAGCACCTACTTCGGGGATAATTTGCACTTTTGAAGGCATATCGCTATGAAAGCCTATATGCGTACCCCCATACAAGGATATCCCTCCTAAATCGGGTTTGGTGTTTAGAGAAGCCCCCGCAAAAATTAGGTTATGAGAGCGATTGGTATGGGTATAGCCCATCCTTGCACCCCAATAGCCAAAATCCTGAGCTACAACTGCACAGGGTGATAAAATAAATAGTATGAGTAAGTATTTCATATAAATTAGAAAATTAACAAAGAAATTCATAGGACGGGGCGGACAAGTGAGACAAGGCAGACGCTGACCCCTGAAACCTAACACCTGAAACCTAACACCTGAAACCTGAAAACCTATACCTTCTCATTCCAGTAGTAGCTATCGGGGTAGATGCGCTGACCAAAGATAGCGGTACCTACGCGCACGATAGTAGCGCCTTCCTCGATAGCGGTTTCGAGGTCACCGCTCATTCCCATTGAAAGCTCTTTGGGGTCTACATTGGGGAGGTTAAGGGCAATAATATCCTGCTGGATGCGTTTGAGGAGTTGGAAGCAGGCGCGCACCTTTTCGGTTTCGGCACTAAACAAGCCTATTGTCATCAGTCCTTTGATGTGGAGGGTAGGCAGGGTTGCCACTTGTTTTACAAGGTCGAGCACTTCGGAAGGGTCAGCACCAAATTTACTTTCCTCATTAGACGTATTCACTTGGATAAAGATATCGAGTTCTTTGCCCTCACTAGCAAGGCGATTGTGGAGTTTTTGGGCTAAATCAAGGCGATCTACCGATTCTACACAACTCACTTCATAGCGCAATATTTCTTTGATTTTATTGGTTTGCAAATGACCGATAAAATGATTCGTATGGGGAGTATCTTTCAGAGCTTCGTATTTTTCTTTGAGTTCCTGCACTTTGTTTTCGGCGATGAGGGTATATCCTGCCTCAAGTGCTATTTTGATGCGTTCAGGAGTTACGGTTTTGGTGGCTAAGAGGAGTTTTACCTCCTCGGGTTTGCGACCTGCTTTAGCACAGGCTTTGGCAATGCGTTGTTGTATTAATTCGATGTTTTGCAGAATGTTTTCCATTATCAAGGGTTGAAAAGTTATAAAAAATAAAAAGTTGCCTGATAAACCAGACTATGGCGACAAAAGTAGTAAAAATATCTCATATTTGCTAATTTACCAATTATTTACTACCTTTGTCGCTCATATTAAAATTTTTTCCAGTTGAAAACACTACGTACTTACGAAGATTTTAAAGCCATTGTTTTTCACAAAAAACAAGTAGCGATTAGCAAAGAAGCTAAACATTTGATTGAGGAGAGTTATAACTTTCTAAAAGAATTTGCCAACGATAAAATTATCTACGGCGTAAATACTGGTTTTGGTCCTATGGCACAATATCGCATAGAGCCTGAAGACCAATTGCAATTGCAGTATAACCTCATCCGTAGCCACGCTTCAGGCTGTGGAGAAGTATTTGATATAAAAACAGTACGCGCAGCGATTCTCTGCCGTTTAAACAGTCTTTCTCTTGGTAAATCGGGGGTGCATATAGAGGCTATTGAGCTGATGCGCGACCTATTGAACTACCGCATTACCCCGCTTATCTTTCAGCACGGCGGAGTAGGCGCTAGTGGCGACCTCGTGCAGTTGGCTCACCTCGCCTTAGTACTCATAGGCGAAGGCGAAGTGTTCTACAAAGGCTTGCGCCGACCAACGGCTGAAGTATTTGCCGAAGTAGGCATCAAACCGCTACAAATACACTTGCGCGAAGGACTTTCGCTGATGAACGGTACCTCGGTAATGACGGGCTTGGCAGGGGTGAATCTCTATTACGCCGAAAAACTATTGGACTGGACAGTAAAATTCAGTTGTGCTATCAATGAACTGGTGCAGACTTATGACGACCATTTTTCACCTGAATTGAACAACGCCAAACAGCATACCGGTCAGCAGGATATCGCTAAGCTAATGCGTGAGTTTCTCGCCGACAGCAAGCGCACCCGCAAACGCGCAGAACACCTTTACCAAGGAGAACACAACGAGACTGTTTTCAAAGAAAAAGTTCAAGAATACTACTCTTTGCGTTGTGTACCACAGATATTAGGTCCTGTGTTAGACACTTTGCAACACACTCAGCGCATTTTTGAAGAAGAACTCAACTCGGCTAACGACAACCCTATCGTAGATTTGCCTACCCAGCAGGTATATCATGGGGGGAACTTCCACGGCGATTATATTTCCCTTGAAATGGACAAGCTCAAACTCGTGGTTACCCGTATGGCAATGCTTGCCGAACGACAACTCAACTACCTATTGAACCCTAAAATCAACGAGCTTTTACCGCCATTTGTAAATGCGGGCAAACTCGGCTTTAACTTCGGTATGCAAGGGGTGCAATTCACCGCTACCTCCACCACTGCCGAGTGCCAAACCCTCTCTACCTCTATGTATGTGCATAGTATCCCGAATAATAACGACAATCAGGATATCGTGAGTATGGGAACGAATGCCGCAACGCTCACCCGAAAGGTGATAGAGAACGCTTTTCAAGTGCTTGCTATTGAAGCGATTACTATTGCTCAGGCTATCGATATTTTGGGATGTTATGACGAGCTTTCAAGCACTACCCAAAAATGGTATGACGAAATAAGAAGTATTATTCCGTTCTTCAAAGAAGACTTGGTGTTTTATCCTTATTTGAAGGATATGGTATCGTGGTTAAAAAAATAGAATAATCAGACAAGTCTGACAAGTCAGACTTATCAGACAGGAAAAACTAAATAAAAAAACAAAATGAGAAAGTACGCTATCATTACAGGCGGTTCGCGAGGCATAGGGCGCGCTATATGCGAAAAACTCGCGCAAGACACCGATTATCACCTACTCATTACTTACCAAAGCAATGAGGTAGCTGCCCTTGAAACCCTTAATCACATCAAAAAATTAGGGAGTGATGGAGAGATTATCCGCTTTGACGTTTCTGATCACCAAAGCACTACCGAAGCCCTCACTAAATGGCAACACGACAATAAAGATGCTGTGGTAGAGGTGATTGTGAACAACGCGGGTATCAATCGCGACGGACTTTTTATGTGGATGCCCCAAGAGGATTGGAGCAAAGTAATCTCTACTACCCTCGATGGCTTCTACAACGTAACGAACTTCTTTATCCAAAAAATGTTACGCCATCGCTACGGACGTATTATCAACATCTCATCGGTATCGGGGGTAAAGGGAACTGCAGGGCAAACTAACTACTCGGCTGCTAAAGGGGCTATCATTGCTGCTACTAAAGCCTTAGCTCAAGAAGTGGCTAAACGTCATATCACTGTAAATGCTATTGCTCCTGGGTTTATACGCACCGATATGACTTCCTCTCTCAACGAAGAAGACCTCGTAAAACTGATTCCTGTAGGGCGTTTTGGCGAAGCTGAAGAAGTAGCCGACCTCGTATCGTTTTTAGTGTCTAAAAAAGCCTCGTATATCACCGGAGAAGTGATAAATATCAACGGGGGAGTATATAGTTAAGTGAAAAGCGAATAGTGAAAAAAACTGTCCACCATCCTGCTGGACAGTTTTTCTCATTTACTAACCTACTAATTTACTAACCTACTAATTTGCTAATCTGCTAATTATAAACTACCTTTGCCCCATTATTCGTAACTCGTCATTCGCAATTATGAAAGAAATCTTCACTGCTCTACAGAACAAACTCAAAGTAGGCAATCGCCGCGGCGTGCATCTCAACGCTATTCCCGCTGCTTCGCGCTATAAATTTGATATTGCACGACTTTCGGCTATCTTCAAAAGCTTGCCCGAACGCTTTATCCTCGACCTCCTTACCCTGCGCAACCTCAACTTTTCGTTTTCTATTCACGATACCGAAAGTACTGATATAGAACGCCGTAGCGCCTCTTCCGAAAGCCGTAACAACAGCTTTGAACGCAATCCTGCCCTCGAAAAACTCGTAGATAGCATCGAAAACCTAATGTTCCAAAGCGAGGTTATCACTTCCGAAAAAGGGGTGAACACGCTCGGTTTTGGCTTCCCTATACTGTTGCGCCGCGATATGGGCGACGGACAGCTCACAGCAGCTCCTATCCTAATTTGGTCGGTGAAGATAAAGCCAGCTACCCAAATGAATACGTGGGTGATAAGCCGCAATGAGGACGACCCTATCTACCTGAACGAGGTGCTCACCAACCACCTACAAAACGATTCGGGCGTAAGCCTCAAACCTATCCCCGATGAGATGCTGGAAGACGGCAAAATCGATAAACCCGAACTGCACTCTCTTTGCTCGGATATCCTCAACCAACTGAAAGTTACCCAAAACTTGGATTTCTTGCTGAACAACTATACCGAAATTCTCCCCCTAAAAACTAAAGCGGAGTACGAGGAACTTTTGCCTAACAAAGGTGATGCTTTTATAGAAAAATGCGGTATCCTCTCCCTATTTGAAGTCCAAAAACAGAACATCATCAACGATTACGAATCGCTGAAAAAGGAATTTGTACCTTTGCAGGCAACAGCCAACGAACAATTCCAATCGCTGAGCGCTATTGAAACCGACCCCTCTCAACAATCGATTTTGGAATCGCTGAAAAGTCAGCAGAAAATTCTTATTCAAGGTCCTCCAGGGACAGGCAAGAGCCAAACGCTCACGGCAATTCTCATCAATGCTTTGGAAAACAAACAGAAAACATTAGTAGTCTGTGAAAAGCAAACTGCCCTCGAAGTGCTCTACAACGCCCTCCAAAACAAAGGTTTGGGTAGGTATTGCACAATGATAAAAGATGCCATTGCCGACCGAAAGCTCATTGTTGATGCGGTGCGTAACCATATTGATAATGCCGAGTTTAAAAAAGAAACACCTGCCTTCCCCGAAAATCTCCTTGCTGAACAAGTGCAAGCAATGCGCAAAATCACAACAGATATCAATGCTATTCACCACAAACTCAACCAACCGCTCCTCAACCAACTGTCGTGGACAGATGTAATGGCGGAGCTAATGCGCTACGAAACAGATAGAGAAGAGCTCGACCTCTCGGCTTTCTCTTTTCAGTTTACCAATGAAGAGTTTACCTCTCTCGCACCCCTTTGGCAACAAGGTGAGCCGCTCTATCAGCGCTATGTGCCTTACGCTCAAAATCATCTATTCAACCCTAAAAAACTCACCGCTACCAATCTGTTTAACACCCAGCAACAAGTAGCCGAAGCCTTTAAGCAATACGTACAACAGTGGGAGGTTATCCAGCAACAAATAGCTGTTTATAAAGCCTATTACTTGCACAAACGAAAAGAAGAATTTACACAACAGCTGGATACCTTAGCGCAATACCGCAATGAGTATGAGCTCATTACCGCTACGCTCCCCCCTACTTCAGCTGTGTATCAACCAGAGGTCACCAAAGGATTTTTCTACAAGCTCTCAGCACTCTTTTCTACCGAGAAAAAGCAGGTGCTGAAAACCCAAAAACGTTTGCAAGAACTCTGCACTGCGATTAAAGCGCTCAGTTTACACCGCAATTTTTCATCGATTGCTATTTCGGATAACTTATTGCTCAACAAAACTGTTATCGCCGAGTACACTCCTGCCATTGCCCAAGCACAAACCGATTTTGACAGCAAATCCAATGCTGATTTCGCAGCCTTAGACCTGCTGAATTACTACGATCGCTCGTTTGCAAATGCCGATTTAGACAAGCTCACAAGCGAAGTAAAATCGCTTAAAAACCGCATAGAAGCTGATAGTTGGCTCGACTCCCTCAATTTTGGCAATACCTTTGCCGATTTTGAAGCCTTTATCACCCGTAGTTTGGCGACCTACAACAGCTATCAAGCCGACCCTGCACAACCTTTGGTAGCTCAGTACGAGTGGTTTGCATTCTTCCAATCGCTCAACGATTTCCAAGAGCGCATCGTTTTATCACTTACGAAAGTAACCCATTGGGAAGCCTCCTTCCTCCACGCCTATTACAGCTTGCTCTTACAACAAAATGCCGATGATACGCTAAACTTCAACGAGCGCGATTACGCCGATTTTAAAAAGAAAGTACACTACTTTGCCTCTTCCCAAAAAGATTTTATCGAGGGATACTGGAATGCCCAGCAACGCAAAGCAGTAAAAACTTTTGAAGAAGCAAACAAGGAACTCACTGTGGCGAACCTCTACAACAAGCGCAAAAGTGAAAAACACAACCGCCTTACCTTGAGACAAATAGCAATGAAGGACACCGACCTCTTTACGAGTTTCTTTCCTATTATCCTCACCACCCCCGATGCTTGTTGCAATCTGTTTGAGGGCAAGAATTTCTATTTCGACAATGTAGTGTTTGACGAGGCAAGTCAGCTGAAACTTGAAGACAACCTGCCGGCTATGCTCAAAGGTAAAACGATTATCATCGCAGGTGATGAACACCAAATGCCGCCGTCTAACTACTTTAGCAAAGTATTCGACGGTACTGCCGAAGATGACGACGATAACGAGGAAGAAGATGAAGTGCTCACCTACAAAAATGCGATGCTGAACATAGAGTCGCTTTTGGATTACGCTTTGGAATACCAATTCAGTAAGAACCATTTAGATTTTCACTATCGTTCTAAACACCCTTATCTGATTGATTTTTCTAACCACGCTTTCTACAACGCCCGATTGCGTCCGCTACCCAGCACCGAAAGCCGTACCCCTATCCATTTCACTCAGGTAAATGGCACTTTTGATGAACATATCAACCGTGAGGAAGCTGCCGAAGTATTGCGTATCCTCTCACAAATAGAACCTCGTTCTGACGGTAGTTACCCATCGGTGGGGATTGCGACCTTCAACATCACCCAGCGCAACTACATACGCAAACAGATACTCCAAAAGCAAAACGACCCTACGCAAACGGCTTTCCGCGAGAAAATCAACGCCTTAGAGCAAGCAGGACTCTTTATTAAGAACTTGGAGAACATACAAGGTGACGAGCGCGATATCATCATCTTATCGGTAACTTATGGCAAGAAGAAAGGCGGCAAGTTCGTACAGAGTTTTGGTCCGCTAAACTTCTCCAAAGGCTACAAACTGCTGAATGTGATTATCACCCGCGCCAAGGAACAGATATACGTGTGCAACTCTATCCCCGAAGAATTGTTAGCCACCTATAAAGAGGCTTTAGCGCAAGAAGGTGCTAACAACCGCCGCGCTGTGCTCTACGCCTACCTCGCCTACGCCCGTGCTGTAAGCGACGGCAATGATGCCCTCCGCCGTGAAATCCTATCGGAACTCGACCTCTATGGACACAAACACACCGATATCGACCAGCAAAGTAAAAGTGCTTTTAAAGAACAAACCTACCGTCAGCTCAAAGAAAAATACCCTGACCAGCGCATCACAATGGACTACGAGTTTGGCGGTTATACTATCGATATTTTGTTAGAGCCCAAGGAAGGCAAGCCCGTAGCTGTAGAATGCCTTAGCAAACCCCTTTACAACAACGATTTAGCCTATTTAGAAGACCTACACAAGGAAAAAATATTGCTCAACGCCGGCTTTGACTACAAAAGAAAATGGGCGAAATGATAATGACGAATGACGAGAGACGAGAGACGAATGACGAGGGACGAGAGGTATTTCATTATGTAAATTCGTGTTTCACATACCTAGCTGTGAACCCTCGCTGGCTTTGTGGGAGATTAAAAATATTTTGCTGATTGTTAAACAATTACTTACGTCGGACTCACGTTATCTTAGAGTTTAGGTTTGTAAAAAAAATTAAAAAATAACAATGAAATGAGAAATATAAACAAGATTACAAATATATTCAATTTGTATTACTCAAAAAAAATTACAAGAGAAGAAAGATTAACAATGTTAAAAAACAGTATAAATATTGAAGATTTTAACGAAGCTATTTTATTATTGGAAGATGGTAAAAGTTTGGAAGATGTTCGGAATGTTATCCTAACGGGGTGGTTGTTAAATTGTTTTAACCCCTCTAACGAAGAACCTTTAAGGAGATTACTCTTATTGAATTTTCATAATTCCCACGAAGATATTGTTGATTTATTTCAAACAATGTGGAATAATAGTACCGAAAATATACCTTTTCTATTAAAAGCGATAGATAATATCCCTGAGTATTTAGAGCCAGAAGATTTTAAATATCCTTATATACGAAAAATCATTTATGCTATAGGAGCTCAACTACAGCCTGAGAGTCTTTTAGCTTTAGAAAAATTGGCATCTGAGACTAATGATATAAAAATAAAGGAATTGGCTTTGCACCAGTTAGAAAAGAGAAAAGAATTGGGACGGTGGGAATATGAAAAGAATAGATGATTAGGGTTTAAACTATTACATTTCTTGTCAAAGAGTTATTCAAGATTTTTCAAATATGTTTCCAAATGTAAAAATTTATTTGGTCGATGGTTTAAAATAGAAGTACAAAGAATATGATTAAAATAGAAAGAAATACCAAACCTTTTTGTTTAATTAAAGAAAAAACGATGGATTGGGGAGAAAAATATGATGAATATTCTCCAATGTTTAATATCATATTAACATCTAATGATTATTCTCTTGAGGAATCTATTGTGTTCTTTGGGGAAAACAATTTTAAAAAGCAATTGTTTTCATTGTATAATGTTATAAATAACAAAGAGGAACAAGAGCGAATTATAAATTATAATAATGAAAGAATTGAGAATCGTCCATACATATTAGATTTAATAAAATTCTATATTGAAAAGAATAAAGACATTCTATCTCCTTGGGAAAAATATGATTTAGGACTTGAAGAACTTGACTTTATTAAAATAATTATTTATGAAATGGAGAAAGAGCTATATTATGTGAATTAATAAAGAAAAGAGTTCGTTTCTAAGTTAGTTGAAGAACTTAATTTAGGTAAGTTTATTAAGAGGATAGGTGATTATGAAGTTTATGAAAATGGAGAAGTGTTTTATCGCACTATGTCTAAAGAACATTATGATGAACTTTTAAGAAGGAATAAATAATTAGAGGTAGAATATTGTTTTTCTTGTTAAAGGGTTATTATTTGTTTTTGTTTAAGCAGCTTTAATATATAGAAACATTGAAAGTTAGTTAGATTTGGGGTAATGTATCAAATACCTTGTTGAATTCTAAGCAGTACAACAACCTAATTGACAAACCGCATGACCTACACTCAAAAAGAGAAAATGGAAAAGAAAATAAATAAAATAATAAATATTTTATACTATTTTTTAGTGTTTATAGTGATTGTTACTACCATAATAATCATTGTAAATGGAAAATCGCTTGACTTTTTTTGGTACTTATCAAAAGAATGTCATACAAACAACAATTCTTTAGCTTGTGGATATTTGTTTTATTATACCTTTGGATATTTAAGCATAGCACTTTCTTTTGTAACCAATAAAGAAGGGGTTCCTCCAATTATTGATCATATTCTTTTTAGTATAGGAGCTCTCGTAGCGGGTTGTTTGTGGTGGGGTATATGTTTTCTGCTTAAAAAAGGACTACAAAAAGGTTCAATTTTAATACTAACTCTCATTGAAAAGTGGCGAAATACGCATTCCAACAGAAGAAAATAATAAATCAATTGCAAAAAATATGAATTTCTCTTTTGAAAACCCTTATTCTTTTAAAGAACGTTTAAAATCCTTTACCCCACTCAAATCATTGCCTGCTGAAAGAGAACTCTATTTCAGCAAACGCAAAAGGTTCATCCGTAGGTTACTCATCGTTACTGTGGTCATCTTCTCGTTGATACCTTTACTCTTTATGATATTGGGTTTAGATTTTAAGGTTGTGAGGAATATGGATAGCCAATATTACTATACCCTATTTATCTTTTGGTTTTATGCCTGTGCAGTGTTCTCACCTCTTTTGATAGGATCTTACTATCTCATACGCAGCGCTACCCAAACTACCACTAAAGCACAGCGAATGCTTTTAGAGCAAATGAGTGAGAAAGATTGGTATTTTTTTAATGAGATAAGGAACCGCTCTCTAACCTATGCTCCTCCTTTCATATTATGCCAAGAAAAGTTATACCTCTTTAAATTCAACACAATTGTTGAAATTTCTTTAGAAACCATTGAAAAAATGGAAATTCTCTTAAAACATCGAGGAAAAAATATAACTATAGGGATATGGCACCCTGAGAAAACAACTTTGTTTATCAACAGAAGTTTATACCCATATCTCGAAACATTAGTAGCAAAATATAAAGTAAAACTCTAGTTAAAGCATAAATTACAGTTGGATTTGGTTTGCAAACATCGCAATTCAATTATAATCAATTATACAAAATTTTACAACAAACACCAAATGCTCTGGCTCACTTTTTGATAGACTCTTTTATCTTTTAACTCTTAACTTATTAACTAATATCTAAAAATGAAAGTACTCCCCTTATTAGCGCTCTTGCCCCTCTCTTTGGCTGCGCAAACTCCCGTTCCTTCAGGAAATTATAAAGCCAATTCACTTGGTAACGCTTTAGAATTGAGATTCCTCCCCAACGGTACTTACGAACTGATTGCTACCTTGGGTGAGTACGTTCTCAAAGATAAAAAAATACTTTTCCAACCTCAAACCTCTTCTTTTGTTGTTGAGAAAAAACAAAGCGACAGTCAGCAATTGCAAATCACCCTCAAAACACCGCCTCGCACCGGTGTCGATCCGCGTTATCTCTACATAGGGTATGAAAACGCCAAAGGAGAAGTGGAGTACGTGTGCGTTTATAACAAAATCGATTCTTTAGAGAATATTGAAGAAAAAAAGGATAGCAATGGCGAAACTTACTATGTGCTCGAAAGTTTTGAAGTGCCCCGCACTGCCAATCTCTACTTAGTTGATGCTCACCAAGCTGCCTACAGCAAAAACAAGGAAGTAAATATCCAAAAATTCCCTATTGGCAAAGACACAAATGCTGCAGAAATAACCGTTTTAGTAGGAAATGGCACCTTTAATCTCAATGGTACCTACAATCCTGATAAACAAACCATTTCGGTTTCAGAAGGCAATAGCAGCAATGCAATCCTCTTTAGCAAAGCTAACGACAAGCCTAACCCTAACCAAGTGCCTTTCACTTCTAAAGAAAGTGTAAGCCATTGGACTCACTTTATCGACTTTGAAAAAGAACGCGATATCCCTCGATACGACCCCGATAAAAACACCAAAGAAAAAGCTAAAGCTGTGGTTTCGGTGCCTAAAAACCTCAATGCTGCCCTCGCTTCAGCCGATAAGCAAAGTCGTTTGGTGGTAGTGTTCCAGCAACCTGATAACCCAAAAGCTAAAGAAGAATTTAACAACTTCTTTGCTAAATATAAAGAAGAAGGCATAGGTTATAACTACGAAGAGGATAATGAATCTCCTATCTATCCTTACGAGTTCTATTTGGCTACTGCCAAAGACCTCAAAACCCTCAAAGCTAAAGGGGTTCCTGCGGGTAACCAATTGGCTTTGTTAGATGTTGCAGGCAATCTCATCTATTCACAACCTGCTACTATCGAAGAAATTGTAAACGATGAACTGTTTGGCTCTAACGCAAATGTTGTCCAATTTGGCACTATGGCAATGGCGTGTGCGCTCGACAAAGCCTTGAGCAACAACAAACTATCAGTAAAAGAAATACAAGCTATTTTCACTACTTTCCTCAAAAAGGACAGTCAGCGTGTGTATTTATTGGCAAAGAATCGTCCAGAGCAAAAAACAGGCGACAGCAATGAGGAAGAAGCTTTTGACTATATTGCACAAGAAGCTGAAGATTATTTCTCTAACCTTAAAAACCCTAATGGTATCTACCAAATGCGACTCACCCCAGATCAAGCAATCGCCCAATGGGAACGCGTGGTAAACGCTCATAAAAAAGATACCAAATTCGACCCTGAGTACGCTTTCTTGCTCTCGCTCAACAATGCCGAAGCTAACTATTACTACCGCATTTTCAACGCCGAAAAACCCACAACTACCGCCGATATAGATGCTATCGCTTATTTGGTGAAATTCGCCGATGAAATCAAAGCCTACAACAAAAAAATTGATGGTAATGAGGATTATTATATGGGCTATAACGAACGTTTAGAAAAAGGAATCATAGAAGTAAATTACGGAGAGCTCTCTAACCAGCTCGAGCATATCACTTTCAACGACAAAAAACTCTTTGACCCCGTAAAAACTGTTTATAAAGAAGGTTTGAAAAAGAAACTCTTCTCTGATGACAACTACATCGATTTTCTCTATGATAACAATGTAGATGAAGCCGCAGTGTACTTCGGTGAGTACTACAAAAATCTATTGCAAAAAGACGGCAATCTCATCGTTGCATTAGACAAGGCTTTCTCCGAAGGTAATGATGAGAACAGTTGGAAATACTACAAAATGCGTTTTGCGAACCGCGCCAATAACATTGCTTGGAAAGTGTTTGAAGAGCACAAGCAAAACCCCGATAAATTGAATGAGGCTTTCCAATGGTCGAGTTCGGCAGTACAATTAGAACCCGAAAATTCTTATTATTTAGACACTTTTGCCCACCTTTTGTACGCACGTGGTGAAAAGCAAAAAGCCTTAGAAATAGAAGAAAAAGCCGTTAAAAACCTCCCTAAAGCCGAAGATGGTGGCGATGATGAAAAATCAGAAATTCAAACCAATTTTGAAAAAATGAAGAAAGGAGAGATTTAGGTTTTAGGTTTCAGGTTTCAGAACACTTTGTCAAAGTCCTTAATTGCCCGTGCGGCTCGCACCTTTGGCAAAGTCTATAAAATAAAAGTATCTAAAAAGTGCATCAATTCACTTTTTAGATACTTTCTTTTTTGGCACTACATTAGGGGTTAGGTATTAGGGGTCAGGGGTCAGGGGTTATAGGATACTTTTGACAGCCTTGTCCGAGTTGTCTGAGTTATCTGACTTGTCTGACCTTGTCTGACCTTGTCCAACTTATATTGTAATAACAAACAATAAAGCAATATAGGAAAAGTCCCCTTGAGAAAGCTGCTGTATCTTTGCACCAGAAATTCAAATTACACCCTATGAAATCTATCACTCATAACGATTACACCCAGCGCATCAACAAAGTGGCTGAATACATCAACCGTCACCTCGATGAGCCCATCGAACTGAAAACATTAGCCAATATAGCCCACTTGTCGCATTTTCACTTTTGTAGGATTTTCAAAGTGCTGAAAGGTGAATCGCCTATCGCTTTTATCGCTCGTTTGCGCATAGAAACCGCTGCCCAACTGCTGCGCTACTCTACCCTCCCTATAGAGCAAATTGCCTTCAATATAGGCTATGAAACCCCTGCATCGCTCTCTAAAGCCTTTAAAAACCAATATGGCATTACCCCTACCGAGTACAGAACTAATAAAGATATCTACATTATGAAAAAAGAAATCATCAATCCCAATTTGGCTCTCAAAGCTCCTAAAATAATGGAACTCGAACCTAAAAACCTCATCTATGTATCCCTTACTGGCGGATATGGCTCTTTAGACTACGGCAAAGCCTACGAACAATTATGGGCGGTTGTAAAATCGCAAAAGCTATTTACCAAAGGCATCGAGTCGATATGCGTATCGTACGATGACCCTAAAATTACCGAAGCCTCCCTCCAACGTTCGGAAGTAAGTTTGGCTATTCACAAACCTGCGCTCCCTGAAGGAGAGGTGAGTTGCAAAACCTTAGCAGGAGGCAAGTATGCCGTCTTTTTTTATCAAGGCAGTTACAATCAGCTCTCTGCCGTTTGCGATGCTGCAATGCGCTGGGTAGTAGAAAGTGAATACGAACTGCGTGATGAGCCTATGTTCGAGAAATACCTCAACGACGCTCGCCGCACCCCTGAAGAAAAACTAAAAACAGAAATCTATATCCCCATTAATTAACTAATTTGCTAATTTTTAACATTATGATTCTTACAAAAACTGAAAAAACCATAGGGATTGTTTTGGCAATCCTCTTATTATTGCTCACACTTTCAGGGAGTGGTTATTTCTTCTTCACTTTGAAAGTAAACTTTGTGCAATGGCTTGCCTATAACGCTTGCTCACCCAGCAGCTTAGTGTATTTAGCTTGCTTTATCGCCTTTTGGCTCACCAAAAAGAGCTTTTGGCTGCCCCTTGCCTTCCTGCCGATGTACTATTTCGGCACTATGGGACTCTTTACATTCACGTGGAGTGGCGCCAATATCTTTGCCCAACTGTCGCATATCACGATGACACTCAACTTGCTATGGGCAGGCTACACCCTTTACCGCATCAGTGATTACAAAGGTTTTGCACAAGGCTTGTTGTGGAGCATACTGTTTTTTATGCCTTACATCGCTTTTGTGATGTACTACTGCCGCACCCACGCCCAGGAAATTAGTAACTTGTTACAAATGACGCCTTAAAATGCTATAAGGTTTTATTAGACCTTTCGGTTCATTGTCAAACTTGTCAGACTACTCAGACTCGTCGGATAACTCTGATAAAACCGACTTTATTCAAAAGTAAAAAATCCCTTGCAGTTTGCACTGCAAGGGATTTTTTCTAAAGTAAAGTAACTAATTCGTAATTCATCACTCGTAATTTCCTTACATTCTTTCTATATTTTTCGCTCTTGTTTTCTTTTTATTCTGTTGTTTATCAAACTGCTACATTTTTAGTTGTCTATATTTTTACTATCCAGTGTTTTAGTATATTTTTAACATTTTATCTTTGCGGCAGAATTAGGTCTTAGGGGACAGGTGTCAGGTGTCAGGCGTCAGGCACAAACTCTTACCTCTTACCTCTTAACTTTTAACTAAAATGAAAGGAAAACAAAGAACTTTATTAAACAGTATTGGCAAGCTCGCCTTGCTACTACTTTTTAGCTTGCTTTCTACCGCCCTTTCTGCCCAAAACAAAAAGATTAGCGGAAAGGTAATCGATGAAAAACACCAGCCCGTGCTGGGGGCATCGGTGGTGGTGAAAGGCACTACTAAGGGTACTACTACCGATTTCGATGGGAATTTCACGATAGATGTACCTGCTAAAGCCACGCTATCGGTTTCATTTATTGGCTATCACACCCAAAATGTAGCTGTAGGCAACCAAAACCAACTCACTATCGTGCTCAAAGAAGAACAAGAGCAGTTAGACGAGGTAGTGGTGGTAGGTTATGGTACTGTCCGCAAGAAAGACCTTACGGGAGCGGTTACTTCGGTGTCTAACAAAGCTCTCAAAGAGAAACCTATTGCCAACGCTGGGGAAGCGCTCCAAGGGCGTGCTGCTGGGGTGCAAGTAACCTCGGCGGGAAAACCTGGTGACAACGTGTCTTTTCGCATTCGCGGTATCAGTACAATTAACAACAGCGAACCGCTACTGGTTATCGATGGGGTACCTACCGACCTCGGTATCAACGCCCTCAACGTAGATGATATAGAAAATATCGACGTGCTAAAAGATGCTTCGGCAACTGCCATTTACGGCTCTCGTGGTGCTAATGGGGTGGTGCTCATCTCTACCAAAAAAGGAAAAAATGGCGACGGCAAACTGTCGTTTAGCACCAATGTAGCCCTTCAACAAGCTACCAACTTACCTGTGATGCTCAACGCCCGCGAGTTTGCTTCTTTTCACAACGAAATGATTGCCAACTACAACCGCACCCCTGGGGTAAGTCCGCTTACACAACGCCCTGATTTCGCCAATCCTGAGGACTGGGGGGAAGGCACCAACTGGCTCAAAGCGCTCTTCCGTCCTGCTTTTATGCGCAACTATTCGCTTTCTTATTCAGGCGGTAACGACAAGAGCAATTACTACGTATCAGGGGGTGTGTTCGACCAAGATGGGATTATCCTCAACACTTCTTACCGCCGTTATACAGTGCAGTTCAACGGCGAGTCGCGCGTAAAACCGTGGATTAAGTTTGGCAACAACCTCACCCTCAGCCACGACGAAAAGAAATCTGGCGACTACAACATCCGTATGGCAATGGCTTCTTTGCCTACACAACCTATTTACAATGAAGACGGTAGTTACTCAGGTCCTGATTCGCCTGCCCATCAGTACAGCGATATCCGCAACGTGATAGGTACTGCCCTTATCAACGGACAAAACACTACCAAAGGCTATAACATTTTGGGGAATATCTTTGCCGAAATTACTCCTGTAAAACATTTGGTATTCAAAACCACTGGGGGGCTCGACTTCAAATATTGGGACAATCGCAGTTTCTCTCCTAAGTACAACTGGAAACCAATACCTAATCCGCTCTCTAATCTCTACCAAGATGCTAATAAGAGCACTACCCTCCTATGGGATAACACACTCACTTATACCAATACTTTTGCCCAAAAGCACTTCCTCAATGTGATGGTGGGCACCAGTGCACAAAACAACGTGTATAGCAAAATCAATGCGAGTGTGAGCAACTTCTTGAGCGACCAGCAAAACCAACTCAGCAAAGGCTTGGAAAACCCTACGGTAGACGGTACGATGAACGATTGGGCTATCCTCTCCTTCATCGGGCGACTCAACTATACCTATGCTGATAAGTACTTGCTCACTGCTACCGTACGTCGCGATGGTTCTTCGCGTTTCTCCAAAGAAAACCGCTGGGGTACTTTTCCTTCATTCTCTTTGGCTTGGCGCGCATCAAATGAGTCTTTTTTCCCTAAAAACGACTATGTAAACGATGTGAAATTGCGTGTGGGTTACGGTATGACGGGTAACCAAGGTGGTATTGATAACTATGCTTATTTTACCAAATTGCGCACAGGGCAATATGTGTTCAACAACAATTTGGTGTCTACCCTCTATCCTCACGTAATGCCTAACCCTAATGTGAAATGGGAAACCGTAGAGCAATTCAACGGGGGTATTGACCTCGCGCTACTCAAAAACCGCTTGAACCTCACTTTCGATGCCTATATCAAAAACACCAGCGATATGTTGGTGCCAATGGCGGTATCAGTAAGCTCTGGCTATTCGGATATTGCGGTACCGAGTATCAACGCCGGTAAAGTGGAAAACAAAGGGGTAGAGCTTACGGTGTCATCAGTGAATGTAAATAAAAAAGATTTCCAATGGAATACTGATGTAAACGTATCTTTCAACCGCAACAAAATTGTGAAGATGAACGATGGGGTGCCTTTGTTCACTGGTTTTGAGGCGTTCCTCACCAAATTGCAAATCCTCTCCGAGGGTCACCCTGTAAATTCTTTCTATGGCTATGTAATGAACGGACTTTTCCAAAACCAAAGCGAGGTAGACAACTATGCTACCCAAGTGGAAAACGGTACCGCCCCTGGTGATGTGAAGTTCCGCGACCTCAACAACGATGGGGTCATCAATGCCGAAGACCGTACTTATATCGGCAATCCATTCCCTGAATGGACGTTCTCTATGAACAACAATTTCAACTACAAAAACATCGATTTACAAATATTTTTACAAGGCGTAGCAGGCAACGACATCTACAATGCCAACCGTATATGGCAAGAGGGAATGTCGGTGCCACAAAACCAAATTGCCAAAGTAAAAGACCGTTGGACTGGCGAGGGCACTAGCAATAGCATTCCGCGTGCTATCTATGGCGACCCCAACCAAAATGCGCGTCACTCTACCCGCTTTGTAGAAGATGGTTCGTATTTGCGCATCAAAAACGTAACTTTGGGGTATACGCTCCCTAAAGAGGTTACTCAAAAATTCCACACCGATATGTTGCGCATATATCTGTCTTGCCAAAACCTCTATACTTTCACCAAATACAGCGGTATGGATCCGGAAGTAGGCACTGGTGGCGTTGATGGTGGTACTTACCCTGTAACCCGCACAGTTAGCTTTGGATTAAACGTGCAGTTTTAGGTGCTAGGTGTCAGGTGTCAGGCATCAGGTAATAGGTAACAAAAGAATCACTACAAATTGTTAATTGTTAATTATGAATTGTTAATTATGAAAAAGATATTATACATCACCCTATTAGCATTTCCGCTCTTCACGGCTTGTTCTAAGTTTTTGGACAAGACCCCTTATGAAGATTCAAGTGCTGAAAACATAAGCGATGCGGCATCGGCTATTGCCCTTACCAATTCGGCTTATAAACCCTTGCAACGCTCTAACCTCTACAATATGCGCCTCTGGACGCTCGACATCGTAGCAGGTAACAGCATCGTAGGCGCTGGAGGAGGTACCGATGGACTCGAAACCATCACTCTTTCCAACTTCAACGCAACTGCCGATAACCCTTTGGCGCTCGAAATATGGCGCGGTTGTAACCCTGGTATTCTCTATTGCAATACGGCTCTGAAAACTTTGCCTTCTGCTAATATCCCTGAGGATATCAAAAACCGCTGTATTGGGGAAGCCAAATTCCTCCGCGCGCACTACTATTTCCTTTTGGTGCAACTCTTTGGCGATGTGCCTCTTCAGCTCGACCCTAAAGAGAGTTTGACTAACAAAACGCCTTTCCGCCAAAGCAAAATGAAGATATACAACGAGGTGATTATCCCCGACCTCAAAGAGGCTTTCAACCTATTGCCTACACGCGAGCAATATAGCAATGCCGATAAAGGTCGCGCCACCAAAGGGGCTGCTGCGGGTATGCTTGCCAAAGTATACCTCACTTTGGGTAGATATAGCGAAGCCCTTGAGATGTGCAACGCTGTCGAAAACCTCGGTTATACCCTTAATCCTGATTATTCCGATTGTTTTGGCGCTGCCGAACGCAACAAAAACACTGCCGAGTCTATCTTTGAAATTCAGTACTACGGACTTACCAAAGACGATTTCTGGGGCGAAGAAAACCAAGCCTCTTGGCTCAGTACCTTTATGGGTCCTCGCAACAGCGGTTGGGTAGGTGGTGCTTATGGTTGGAATCAGCCTACACAAGAGTTTGTAGACCAATATGAGGCGGGCGACCTCCGCAAAGATAAGACGATTCTCTATGAGGGTTGCCCTAATTTTGAAGGGAATGCGTATCGCGCTTCAATGTCTAACACGGGGTATAACGTGCGCAAGTTTTTAGTGCCACTAAGTCAGTCTCCCGATTTCAATACCAACCCTGCCAACTTTGTAGCGCTCCGCTTTGCCGATGTACTCCTAATGAAAGCGGAAGCTCTCAACGAATTGGGTCGCACTACGGAAGCTGAAGTGCCTTTGTACAAAGTGCGCACCCGCGCGGGTCTTACCCATCGCGCCGATATAGAGAACCTCACCCAAGCGCAAATGCGTGAGAAAATACGCCACGAACGCCGTATAGAACTCGCTTTTGAAGGGCATCGTTGGTTTGATATGATTCGCTGGGACAACGGTCAGTATGCACTCAATTTCTTGCACTCCATAGGCAAAACCAACGCCCGCGAGAAACACCTGCTCTTGCCCGTCCCTCAAAAAGACCGCGACGCCAACCCCAACCTCACCCAAAACCCTGGTTGGTAATAATTACGAGTGACGAATTACGAATTACAACAACTCTTATCTCTTATCTCTTAACTTTTAACTAATATGAAACCATACCATTTATACATCGCCTTCCTCTTACTGCTCCTTACGGGATGTAAAAAAGAGGACTATATGGAGCTCTTCAAAGAGGGAAAACCTTTTGAATTGAAAGCCCAGAAAGAAATGGTAGCCTTAGACGCTGCCAACCCCGAACAAGAAGCGGTCAAATTCACTTGGACGGCAGCTTCCAATCACGGCACCAATGCCGCTATCACCTATACTTTCCAAATGGATGTGCAAGGCAACAACTTTGCGGGAGGTATCAGCGAGAATGTAGGTCGTGAAGCCTATGAGAGAGTGTATAAAAATGAGGAACTCAACAATCTATTGCTCAATACTTTCAAAGTTGCGGCAGACACCGAAGTTACGATGGAAGTACGCATCATTGCCCAAGTAGCCTCTGGCGAGGGAATGAAACAACATACCAATGTAAAAACCATCGTTTTCAAAACGCATACCCCTATCAGCAATACGCTCTATATCATCGGTAGTGCCGCCCCTCACGGTTGGAGTGCCGATCAAGCCGAAGAGATGAAACCCGTTGAGGGTACTCCTAAAGCCTTTGCATGGTCAGGACGATTGTCTGCTGGCGAAATCAAGTTCATCACTACCAAAGGTCAGTTTATACCATCGTATGGCAAAGGTAGCAATAATAGTGAGTTGCATTTCCGCAAAACCGATGCCGACACCAGTGATGAGAAATTTACAATTGCCGAAAGTGGTGTCTATACCGTGAAAGTGAACCTCATCAATCTCACCATAAGCATCACCAAAGGCGAAGCGCCTGAATATACCGAGTTGTGGTTCGTAGGTGAACCTACCGGTTGGAGCTTCAAGAAAATGACCGTAGACCCTGCCGACCCATTTGTGTTCCACTACAATGCCGATTTAGGCAATGGAGGTGAGTTCAAAATAGGTACTAAAGAAGGCGATTGGTCAGCAGTATTTTTCCGTCCGAAAGAAAATAATACGGCTGAAGGTAGCGACCTCCCTGTGAAGAAATGGGCAGGCGACCCCGATTACAAATGGAAAATTGCAGCAGGCACTTACAAGATTACCCTCAACACTCGTACAATGAAGATTGACATTGTGCCTTTCACTCCTTATGCAGGAATGTATATGATTGGTAGTGCCACCGATGCAGGTTGGGATATCAACAATCCTATCGCTATGACTGTAGATAGTGGCAATCCTAATGTCTTTATGTGGGAAGGCGACTTGAAAGCAGGCGAACTCAAATTCTCTTGCGACAAGAAAAGCGATTGGGGTGGCGACTGGTTCTTAGCTTCTAAAGCCGATAAAGCTCCCGCCGGTGTGGAAGAACCGATGATTTTCAGCGCCCACGGCTCTAACCCCGATAACAAGTGGAAAATCAGCGAGGCAGGCACCTACAAAATTACCCTCAACCAACTTACCCAAACGGTAGTAATTAAGAAAATGTAAGAAAGGAACAATCCGAGAAAAGTAACTGAATTGTCATAGCTTACGATTCGTTATATTTTCTCAAAATCCAAGTATTAATAACAAACATCTTTATACGTGTTGAACCCTCTTTCCTCCCTTTTGCGGATTCCCTCCCCTTCCCTTTCGGGGAGGGGGAGAACGGAGGGGGTGAGGATAAAAAATCAATTAAAATGAAAGCTTTATATACTCTATTCTTCGCCACTACGCTCAGCCTCTTCTCTTGCGAGAAGAACGATACGCCTAGCAACAATCCTATTACATTCGGCGAAACTTATTTGAAAATAGATATCAGCACCGATAAGGCGGTCTACACCCCTGGTAGCACGGTGCGCTTTACCTTGGCGAGTATGCCCTCTGGTACTTACAAAGTGCGCTACTCTCACTTAGGCGAAATCATTAAAGAAGAAGCCCTTACCAGCGCCTCTTGGCAATGGGTAACCCCTGCCGATGACTATCGAGGTTATTTGGTGGAAATCTACCAAGAAGCTGGCGGTAAACAAAATACTTACGGCAGTATCGCTGTGGATGTATCTTCCGATTGGACAAAATTCCCCCGCTACGGCTTCTTGTCCTCTTACGGCAAAAACGAACCTATCGAGAAGAATATCGACTTTATGAATCGCTGTCATATCAACGGCATTCAGTTCTACGACTGGATGTACGACCACCACAAACCACTGGCTGGCACCCCTCAAAACCCTTCTAATGAGTGGCCTGACCTCTTCAAACGTCCCACTTTTCTTTCTACTGTACGTGGCTATATCAGCGCTGCTCATAGCAAGGGTATGAAAGCGATGTTCTACAATTTGGCTTTTGGAGCACTCAAAAATGCCGAAGCCGATGGGGTTGCTAAAGAGTGGTTTCTCTACAAAGACAATCAGCATAAAGAGAAAGATGCACACCTGTTAGGCGACTTTGCCCGCAGTAGTATCTACCTCACCAACCCTGGTAATGCGCACTGGCAAAACTACTTAGCAGGGCGCAACAGCGATGTCTATGCCGTTTTTGGTTTCGATGGTTATCATATCGACCAACTCGGAGGGCGTGGCACGGTGTACGATTACAATGGCAATAGCGTAGACCTCTTGCCTCAATACGCTTCGTTTATCAATGCGATGAAAAACGCACACCCTAACAAACGCCTTGTGATGAATGCAGTAGGGCAATACGGTCAAACCGAAATTGCAGGTACCAATAAAGTGGATTTTCTTTATACCGAAGTATGGGACGAAAAAACCTACGACCAATTGGCTCGCATTATCCTTGATAACTACAATCGTAGCAACAACCAACTCAAAACGGTATTGGCTGCCTATATGGATTACGAAAAATCTAAGAATGCAGGTTTTGTAAACGAACCTGGCGTATTGCTTGCCAATGCAGTGATTTTTGCCTTCGGAGGGGCTCATTTAGAGATAGGCGAACACTACCTCGCCAATGAGTATTTCCCTAATAAAAACCTTCAAATGAAAGCCGACCTCAAAAAAGCGCTCATCACCTACTACGATTTCTTGGTGGCTTACCAAAACCTATTGCGCGACGGCGGTAGCTATACCTCAGCTCAGGTAACTGCCGAAAATGCAACCATAGCGGCTTGGCCTGCAGCGAAGGATAAAGTGGCGGCTCTCACCAAAACCGTGAACGGCAAGGATATAGTGCATCTTATCAATTTCAACGGAGTAACCTCTATGGACTGGCGTGATACCAACGGTACTCAAAAGAAACCTACCACAGTAACCAACCTTAAA
Source organism: uncultured Capnocytophaga sp. (assembly GCF_937936315.1). Classification (GTDB taxonomy): domain Bacteria; phylum Bacteroidota; class Bacteroidia; order Flavobacteriales; family Flavobacteriaceae; genus Capnocytophaga. The sequence continues at coordinate 44,290 of NZ_CALGWU010000063.1, forward strand.
ACTACTGTTGCTGTAACCGCACAACCCAAAAAAGTGTGGTTCGCTACCCCCGACCTCTTTGGCGGTGCTCCTCGTGCCGTAGAATTTACCTATAACAACAACCAAATTACCTTCACCCTCCCCTCCCTCAGCTATTGGGATATGGTGGTGATAGAGTATTAATCCCCTCCCCAACCCCTCCCCCAAGGGGAGGGGCTTGTAGGACAGCATCGCTACACTTTGCCAAAGTTTTAATTACTCGTCGTGCTACAACCTTTGGCAAAGTTGATTACTCTGATTATCAACAATTTTTGAAGTATGTTATGTGTGGGCGTTTTGCAAACGCCCACACAAATAAAACTTTTCGGACACTTTCCTAATAAAATAGGCTAATTATCGTTATAGTTTTTCTTTCTTTAAAACCTCTAAAACAGTATAGTGAGGTAGATATGTCTCATCTTGATAGGGTTCTCGATTAAGAATTTTTTGTTCGCGAAGTACTTTTACAGTATAGCGATAACCCGTTTCATAAGTATCGAATTTTAAATATTCTTTAGCGAGCCTGAAAGTATTGTTAGATTCAGTAACACTATAACATTTTGTTTCGAAGACACCTGTAAACATCCGAAAAGAGCATTCCTCTAAATGTCCATCAATCACAAAAGTGTGATAGCTTTTTTGAATTTCAAATTCAGGTTTTTCTTTTTTACAAGAAAGCAAAAACAACAAGGTAATAAGTGTGTAAAAAATAGTGTTTTTCATAAGGAATAGATTTTAAATTCAAGACAAAGATACTGTTTTATTTCTATAAATATAATTTTTATACTAAATTTTAATCTTTATTTTCAGAGATTATTCCCCTTCACTTTTAAGAATTGTTCCCTTTCGGGGAAACCAGCGAAGGCTCATAACTGAGTATGTACACAACAATTGTGAGTAAGTGAATAAGGGGACAATCCACAAATTGACAAATCAATGAGATTTCTTACTTTCATAACAATAACTATCCTCTCCTGTGCTACAGCAGTAGCGCAGGAGTTATTTTCGCCTAACAAAGCGCTGAAACTCTCTTTTTCGCTCAGCGCGGAAGGCACACCTACCTATTCGCTTTTTTACAAGGGAAAAGAAGTAGTTAAACCGAGTAGATTAGGCATTGAGCTATTTAGCTCCAATGAAGTGAAATTTGGCGCTGAAATCACCAAAAAAGAGGGGGCAAACACCTCTCTCTACCATAATTTTGAAGTGGTGAATACCCAAAATACAACCGTTGATGAAACTTGGCAACCCGTATGGGGCGAAAGCCAAAACATTCGCAACCACTACAACGAGCTATTGGTGAGCCTCAAACAGAAGGACACCCACCGAGAAATGAACCTGCGTTTTAGATTGTTTGACGACGGATTGGGCTTCCGCTATGAGTTCCCCGAACAAAAGCAAATGCCTTATTTTGTGATTAAAGAAGAACGCACCGAGTTTGCAATGACGGGTGATCACCAAGCGTGGTGGATACCTGGCGATTACGACACCCAAGAGTACGACTATCAGCAGTCACGCCTCTCCGAAATACGCGCTATCAACCAAAAAGGGCGTCAGGCAAATTTAGCACAAACAGGCTTTTCGGATACAGGTGTACAAACTGCTTTGATGCTCAAAACTGACGATGGGCTCTACATCAACCTGCACGAGGCTGCTTTAGTAAACTACGGGGCGATGCACCTCAATCTGAATGACAAGACTTTCGTGTTCCAATCGTGGATTACCCCCGATGCCAACGGTGCCAAAGGTTATATGCAAACCCCTGCCCAAACGCCTTGGCGCACAGTAATTGTAAGCAACGATGCCCGCGATATTTTAGCTTCCGATATCACCCTCAACCTCAACGAACCTTGTGCTTTGGCTGATACTTCGTGGATTCACCCGATGAAGTACGTAGGGGTATGGTGGGAAATGATTACTGGTATGAAAGAATGGTCGTATACTTACGATGTGCCCAGTGTGCATATCGGTAAAACCGATTACACCACCCTCAAACCCCACGGCAAACACGGGGCTACTACCGAAAATGTGAAGAAATACATCGACTTTGCCGCCGAAAATGGTTTTGATGGCGTACTCGTAGAAGGTTGGAACATAGGATGGGAAGATTGGTTTGGACATTCCAAAGATTTGGTATTCGACTTCCAAACACCTTACCCCGATTTTGATATCGAAGCTATTCACCAATACGCCAAAAGCAAGGGAATTAAGATGATTATGCACCACGAAACCTCCTCGTCTATCCGCAACTACGAGCGTTTTATGGACAAAGCCTATCAGCTGATGAACAAATACGAATACCCCGCCGTAAAAAGCGGTTATGTAGGGAATATCATTCCGCGAGGCGAAAACCATTACAGTCAGTGGGTGAACAATCACTACCTTTATGCTATTAAAAAAGCCGCCGACTACCGCATTATGCTGAATGCGCACGAGGCAGTGCGCCCTACGGGTTTGTGTCGCACCTATCCTAACCTTATAGGCAACGAGTCAGCACGTGGAGGTGAGTACCAAGCCTTTGGCGGTAGCAAGCCCAATCACGTGTGCGTGTTACCCTTCACCCGCCTTATTGGCGGACCAATGGACTATACCCCTGGGGTGTTTGAAATGGACATCAGCAAGAACAACCCCAACAACCATTCACACTGCAATGCCACTTTGGCAAACCAATTGGCATTGTATGTAACGATGAGCAGTCCGCTACAAATGGCATCCGACCTGCCAGAGAACTACCGTCGTTTTCCCGATGCTTTTCAGTTTATCAAAGAGGTCGCCCTCGATTGGAGCGAAAGCCACTATTTAGAAGCTGAACCAGGGGCTTATATCACTGTGGCACGCAAAGCCAAAGGCACTCGCAATTGGTTTGTAGGCAATACAGCCGGCAAGGATTTTACCTCCAAGATTCATTTCAGTTTCTTAGAGCCCAAAACTACTTATGTAGCCACTATCTACGCCGATGCCAAAGATGCCAACTATCAAACCAATCCGCAAGCCTATACCATTCAAAAAGTATTGGTGACCAACAAGAGCAAACTCACCCTGCACTCAGTAGCAGGCGGAGGCTATGCCATTAGCTTGTATCCCCTCACCGATAAGGCACAAGCCAAAGGATTAAAAAAACGATAGCAATTACAGTAATATAATAGTGAAAAAAAAGCTGCTAAGCGACGTACTTAGCAGCTTTTTTAAATGTTAAATTTTCTTTAAAGAAATTTAGGTTACTGTAAGGTAAATGGGTGGAGGTCTGACCACCTCCGCCCTATCTCTTTTTTATTTTATGGGGCAAAGATAATACATTTTTTTTGTAACCACCAAACAAACTTACCAATTGGCAAATTTGCTAATTTCCTAATTTTCCTTATTTTTGCCTTTAAAATAAAATACTATGAAAAAAGCCCTCTTTTTTCCTGCACTAATCGCTGGTATTGTCTTTTCTGCTTTCTTTATCTTCCTTGTCAATCAGTTTGCCACAGGTTTATATACAGAAGCGTGGTTTCTTTTTCTCCCTATCCCCTTGATTTTAGGGACATGGACATTCTATGCTATCTGCTGCAAGCACAAAATATCCTCCGTTATAGCGATAGGTTGCACCATTGCTTTTTTTGCGTGGATAATGGACGAATTAGACGTTTCTTTCTCTAAACTGAGAGCAGAAAAAACCTTGCCTATAGCTTACCGAGATTATAAAGATTTAGAGTATGATATATCAACTTGCGCCGAAGAAGGAGGAAATTGTATTTACGAAGTTCCTACTAATGAATCGGAAGATTTAACAAGTTGTTTTCTCAATCGCCGAAATGAAGTGGTTATGGTTAAAGAAGATAGAATGTCTTCTTATATTTTGAAATTCGATACCTTAGGCTATCAACAATCAATGGGTATTGCAACCGATAGAGACCATAAAAAAACTGCTTATATTTTAGATGATTATGTAATCAATATAGATAAAAATACCTATAGCACATTCTTCCTAAACGATGATGAAAATTTCCTACCAATGACCTTTATCGAAGCATCTAAAAAATGGACGCCAGTACAGCAACAAAACTTTTTTGAAAACAATGTGAAAACTAAAGCCTCTTGTTTTAAAATAACAAAGGGAAAACAGAATAAAATCGTCTTCTTAAAAGACGACAAATGGCAATATTTCTACACCGATATAGAACGTGCTTCCTTTGGCAAAGACACCCTAAAAACACAATACAATTACCCTGAGCTATTTGATGAAAAACGTTTTCCTAAACAAGAAAAAAGCTTAACTCGCAACTATATACGTCCGCAGTACGTACAAACCTACCGAGATAACTTTGGCTATACTACCATTTTGTATTATCATATCGTGAAACCTTCACTTACTTATCATCTAAAAACTCGTTTCAAAACTGTAAAATCTCAAGAAGAACTTCGCACTCTACCTACCTATTACTTTAAAAATGATACCGAAACTATAGAAACTTTTGGATGGATAAGTCTGTATAGCCATAAACATTTGCAATATCAATTATTGAGAATAGGAAATCAAACATATAGAATAGGAAACTAAAATCTAATTTGCTAATTGGCAAATTGACAAATTTTTCTTACTTTTGCCTCTGAAAATTAATGTTTGAAAATGAAGTACAAAAGCCTTATCATAACCCTCCTACTACTCCCCTACTGCGCTCTGGCGCAAATGGCGCAAAATCAAACGCTCATTCACGACCTCACCGCACTTATCAAACAGAAAGATAACTACACCCAGCAAAAAGAACGCAAAATAAAGGAAGCTATCGACTTGTTACGAGTGCCCAATGCCTCTGCTGAACAACGTTATGCTATCAACCAACGCCTCTTCGACGAGTTTAAAACTTATATCTCCGACTCGGCGGTGTACTACGTGAAAGAGAATATCCGCATCGCTGAAGAACTCCAAAAACCCGACCTCCAAAACGATTCCCGCCTTTCTCTTGCCTCTCTCTACATCATTTCCGGCAACTACTTAGATGCTGCCGACCTGCTCAGGGCTATTGATAAAGAACAACTACAAGAACCTCAGCTCATTCAGTACTACAACTGCTACCTCAACCTCTACAACAACTACGCTTTCAACAATCCCGATGCCAAAACCTATATCGCCAAAAGCGATGCCTATCGCGACCTCCTCCTCAATTTAGTCGATAAGAATTCCACTCATTATATCCTCCTCTATGCCGGTGTGCTCACCGATGCTGGTCGTTACGACGAAGCCGAAAAACTCCTCCTCGACCGCTTTGCCCTAATGCACACCGATGAACACGAAAAAGCCGTATTAGGCTATGTGCTGGGCACGCTCTACAAAAAGAAAAAGAATGTCCCTAAACAAATAGAATACTTTGCTATTTCGGCGAGTTGCGACATCAAAGATGCTATTAAAGAAAACGCCTCGATGCTCGAACTTGCCTCAGCGCTTTTTCAATTAGGCGAAGTAGAGAACGCTTACACTTGTATCAAATCGGCGATGGAAGACGCTACTTTTTGCAACGCTCAACTGCGTTCCGATGAGGTGATGAAGATTTTCCCCATCATCGAAAAAGCCTATCAGGAACGCATTCACAGTCAGAATACCAAACTGCGCAACGCCCTGCTGTTAGTCGGGTTGTTTGCCGTTTTCCTCATCATTGCCGTAGTATTGGTTACCCGCCAAATGAAGCGCATTGCCAAAATACGCAAGGAACTCTACCACAAAAATCAAGATTTAGAGCAACTCAACGAACACCTGCGAGAGGTAGTAACCCAACTCAACGAAAGTAACGAAGTAAAAGAAGCCTATATAGGCGAGTTTTTCAACTTGTGTTCGGTATATATAAGCAAATTAGAGAAATACCAAAAAATGCTTACCAAAAAGGCAAAAGACCGCAATTGGGACGAACTCAACAAAGTACTCCGCTCTACCGAGATGATAGAGCAAGAGCTGAAAGAGTTCTACAAGCTGTTCGACGATATTTTCTTACATCTATTCCCCCACTTTATCACTGAGTTCAACGCTCTATTAGCCGAAGACGAGCGTTTTGCCCCCAAACCTCACGAAATGACCCCCGAGTTGCGCATCTTTGCCCTCATCCGCTTAGGCATTACCGATAGTTCTAAAATAGCCACTTTCTTGCACTATTCCACCAATACGATTTACAACTATCGCACCCGTGTGCGCAACAAAGCTATCGTACCGAGAGAAACTTTTGAAGAAATGGTAATGAAAATCGGGAAACGCTAACGCAAAAAAACAAGCTACTTTATTGCTAATCATTTTCTTTTTTGTAATTTTGTAGCGATAAAGAAATACAACCAGAAGAAATTAATAAACAAATGAAAAAAATAGTAGTAACCGGTGGATTGGGCTTTATAGGCTCTCACACTGTAGTAGAATTGCAAAACGCTGGTTTTGATGTGGTTATTATCGATAACCTTTCCAATGCCCAAGAAAGCGTGTTAGAACACATTACTAAAATCACTGGCAAAAAGCCTCTCTTCGAGAAATTCGACCTCCGCGACAAAGCCGATGTGCAAGACTTCTTCAAACGTCATCGCGATGTACAAGGACTCATACACTTCGCTGCCTCTAAAGCGGTAGGCGAAAGCGTGGAAAAACCGCTTTTATACTACGAAAATAACCTTACCTCTTTGGTATATCTGTTGCAAGAACTCAGCAAGTTGCCTAAATCACACTTCATTTTCAGTTCATCTTGTACCGTATATGGTCAGGCGGACGAGTTGCCTATTACTGAGAGCGCTCCTGTGAAAAAAGCCGAATCGCCTTATGGTAACACCAAACAAATCTGTGAGGAGATTATTGCCGACACTTGTAAGGTTACCCCTTCGCTCAACGCAATTGCCTTGCGCTACTTCAATCCTATAGGGGCACACCCTTCAGCCGAAATAGGCGAACTTCCCTTAGGCGTACCTCAAAACTTAGTGCCTTATATCACCCAAACGGCTATAGGCTTGCGCGAAAAACTCTCCGTTTTTGGCGACGACTACCCTACCTCCGATGGCACTTGCATTCGCGACTATATTCACGTAGTAGATTTGGCTAAAGCCCACGTAATTGCTCTCCAACGCTTATTAGAAAGCAAAAATCCCGAAAACTATGAAGTATTCAATGTAGGAACAGGAACAGGAAGTACCGTTCTGGAAGTCATCCAAAGTTTTGAACGCGTATCGGGCAAAAAACTGAACTACCAAATCGTAGGACGTCGCGCTGGTGATATCACCGCTGCTTACGCCAATACTGATAAAGCCAATAAGGTACTCGGTTGGAAAGCCCAAAGCACTTTAGACGATGCAATGCGCTCGGCTTGGCAATGGGAACAGAAGGTGAGAAGTGAGAAGTGAAAAATTAAAAGTGAAAAGTGAAAAATGGCTGTTCAGGCGAGGACTGAACAGCCATTGTTGTTTAAAGGTTTAAATTTTTCAACTCCTGCTCTACATCAATATTGAGGATATGATAAAGCGTTTTGCGTGAAATAAAGAATTTAGGATAGATAAACTCTCGCCAAATCACCGTAATAGGGATATAACGCGCATCGTGAGCGTTGAACTCATTCATTACCGCTTGGTAGCGCAGTAGTTGGTTGCGACGGCAAGTCTCCCGACTCCCGTTGCCTTTAGATTTCATTGTTGTTTTCATTGTTGTATAAATTGTTATTGATTATTCTATAAATAATTGTAACACATAGAGAAACGCTAAAAAGGTGGTGATCTATTCATAGTTTTTGCGATTTATTAACCCTGCAAAAATATAGGCTTTATCTCTAAATAACAAATATTTTTAGAGTATTTTTCTAAAAATATTAGAGTGATAGTTTTAATATATTAATTCTCAAGATATAAAAAAACCTCCCCTTGCAAAAGATTTGCAAGGGGAGGTTTTTGTTTTAAAGAAGTGTTATTTTAGACACTCTTTTTATAACATTTAGCTTTAAGGTCTTTTGTTGTTACACATATATCGTACCCCATTTCTTTTAACCCTTTAATAAGTTCAAAATCACAAGTCCATATTTTATGTCGTTTTTCAAGATGAAGAGCTATAAAAGGATAATCATCGGGGTCAACAAACTGAGCTATCTCTTCAGCTTTGTCTAAATACTTTTGAGAAATATCATCTACTTTGAAAAAAGTAATGTTTTGAATAAATTCTTTTAGAAGAGCTGTTGCTTGTTTCTTAGTAAGATTATTATTTTTCATAATCTTAGGCAAATGTTCTTCTATTTCTTCTAAAAGGTAATCTGGAGCTATAAACTGAATTCTCTTCTTTTTGTCTTTCAAAATATTAGCGATTGCTCCATCAGGTTTATAAAAACAACTATAGATAATATTAGTATCTGAAATAACTATCATATCGCTTGTTTTTCTTTCTTTTTAGCAAGATCCTCTCTCCAACGGCGTGCAATATTTCTGTTGGATTCTTTAGACATAGCCATTATTTCTTCACGGAATTTTATAGGAATACCATACTCGTCTTCCTCAAGCTCCTCTGTAATAGGAGCTACTTCTTTAGGTTCTTTTATCTTGGTAACCTTTACAAAATCAAGACTTTTTGCATATTTTACAAAATTCATAGCTGTTGGGCTATCATTGGTAATGGTAAGGGTATAAGGCATAATATTCAGTATTTTTTTGGCAAATATACAATTATTTTTTTGATTAACAATCTTTTATCGCTTCAAAATGCGCCTTTAATCGGTGTTTCCCTACCTTTAGAGGGGTTACTGAATCCATTGCCATTACAGTGAAAACAAACTCTACAGTACCATAAGCGCTCTTTGGCATCAAATATTTGCCTATTTTCAAAATAAAACGTCGTAACCAGTCGGGTGAATAGGATATTTTCACAGGTTTGTGCAGCACTTCAAAAGCTAAACGCGCAATCTCGGTATGCGTAAAGACCTCAGCACCCCCTATATTCACTTCTTTTTCAGCACTTTCTAATTGTGCCACGCACACTTCGGCTAAATCTTCACCGTGAATGGGGTTCATTGCGTATTGTCCTTTGCCAAACAAACGCACTTTTCCCCCTTTTGCCATCTTTAAAAAGTTACCCATATCGCTGTAAAAACCGCTGGGTCGCACAATGCAATAGTCTATCCCACTGACTTTAAGAGCATCGACAAAGCGTTCTTTGGCAGCCCCAATGGCAATATACCGCATCATTTCACCTTTGAATACCGATACGTACACAAATTTCTGCACGCCTTCGCGCAAAGCCTCATCGAGGAGGTTTTTGTTGGCTCCATAATCCACTTGTTCGCAGGTAAGTCCGTCCTTTTGTTGGGTAATTCCCACAGTTGAAATTACTTGGCTCACCCCTTTGCATACACCTTGTAAGGCTTGGGGTTGGGTTACTTCGGCTTCTACCACTTCCAATAGCGGGTGAGTGAGTAGGGCGGGTACTATTTTTGACTTATTGCGCACCACAATACGGGTAGGGTATTCTTTTTTTAGGAGCTCAGCCAGTATATACTGACCTAAATAGCCGGTTGCTCCTGCTAATAATATTTTTTCTGTTTTCATTGGGTTAATCTTCTTCTGCTAAGTCTAAAAAGTCTTCAAAATATTCCTCAAAGGAATCAAATATAGGCGTAGGTTCGTCGATTTCAAAGTCCCCCTTATCATTGTAATAAACCTCTGCTTCGAAGACCTCAGCATCTTTCAGGCGTACCCCATTAGAAACTTTATATAAGGTTAGGAACTCGTCCACCTCGTAATCTAGTACGATAAAATCCTCTGAGAGATGTAAATCGTCTCTTAGTTGTTTAGTTAGTTCCACAACAGGATAAGATATGGAGTCTTTTTCTTTGTAAATACCATTGATATAGACATCTCCATAATTACACGACCCACATTCTGAAAGAAAATTTACATATACTTCAGGAAGCAAGATGCCCAATTCCTCTTCTATATGCTTAATTTCTTCAGCATTAGCCCCTAGAGAATACTCAAATTCTCCACTCTGTTTTAATCGTTTTAGATAATATCTATCAGCTGATGAATTTATAGATTCAAAAAACGCCTTTAACCGATGTTTGCCTACTTGCATAGGAGCTACAACATCCATCGCCATAGTGGTAAGGAAAAATTCTATAGCACCATAGATACTTTTAGGGAGGAGGTATTTGCCCATTTTTAGGATCAAACGCCGTACCCAATCAGGCAAATAACTTATATTGGCAGGTTTATGAAGTACCTCAAAAGCCAAACAAGCAATCTCCGTTTGTGTAAAAATCTCAGCTCCTCCTACATTGACTTCCCGTTCGTAACGCTCCAATTGGGCGACACAGACCTCAGCCAAGTCTTCCCCATGAATGGGATTCATGGCATATTGTCCTTTGCCAAATAGGTGTATTATGTCCTTCTTATCCATTTTGAAAAATAGAGTCATATAACTATAGAAAACGCTGGGGCGTATGATACAATAGTCTAATCCACTAGCCTTAAGAGCATCAACAAAACGTTCTTTAGCGGCTCCAATGGCTATATGTCGCATGGCTTCTCCTTTGAATACGGATACATATATGAACTTACGTACTCCTTCGCGTAAGGCTTCATCAAGTAGGTTCTTGTTGGCTTGAAAGTCTACCTGCTCATAGGTAAGTCCATCTTTTTGGCGGGTAATCCCTACGGTTGAAATCACCTTATGCACCCCTTTACATACTCCTTGTAGGGTGTCAGGCTGGGTTACTTCGGCTTCTACGACTTCCAATAGCGGGTGCGTGAGTAGGGCGGGTGCTATTTTTGCCTTATTGCGCACCACAATACGGGTAGGGTATTCTTTTTTTAGGAGCTCAGCCAATATATACTGACCTAAATAGCCGGTCGCTCCTGCTAATAATATTTTCTCTGTTTTCATTTGTTAATTAAACAACTTGTGTTTCTTAATTTCTTTTCCTTTTCTCAGCAGATAAGCGTGGTAGCTACTCGGGATATCGTTCTGCCATTTGGGTAGTAACAAAATGATAAGAATGACGTCCAATTGCAAGAAAAGTCCCCAATAGACCGCCAAGGGCAAGGGGAAACCTCCGTAACCAAAGCCGATGAGCGAGATAAAAGCTACTAATAAGCATACGCCCCACAGTTTGGAAAGAAAAGCGTGTGTACAAGTTTCTTTGCCAAATCGCCAAAAACTCACCCCATAGCAGAGTCCTTCCATTACAAAAAGGGCAATAATTTCATACCGATAGGCTGCTATCAAAGTGGGGTTGAGATGATAACAAGCCACGCCCACGCACAGCCAGAATATCAAATCTGTTTGGCTATCCATTCGCCGCATTGCCACAGTGCAGACCCCCATATAGCGCGCAATAATCCCATCGAAGATATCCGACAATAGTCCTAAAACGATAAAAACTACTATCCATAGCCTTGCGGTGGGTTCTTCTGCCTTATACGCCACCCACAGAATAGTAGGGGCTAACAAAAACCGAAATAATATCAGTAGGTAGGGGGATTTTTTTAATAGTGTTTTCATTATTCAAATACGATTTTGCCAATAGAAATCTTTTGTATTAGTATGTTGCATTTTTAAATATTACCCTTTACCATAGACTTGTTTTGTATTTTTCTTTATAAAAAGTATTGAATAAGACGAAAAACTCATCCAAAGCCTTTTCTTCAGTTTCAAATTTATAATAAAGGATATCAGCCCAGCCTCCACTACCTCCTACTTTATATTTTTCTTGTAGCCATTCATAAAATTCTGTGTACAAGACTTGCTCTTTTGCTTCTTCTTTGATATATTCTTCTATATCACGGTAACACCATCCATCAATAAATACCTCAAGGCTGAATATACTATGTTTTCTAATGAACAGTTCAGGAATAGGTTTGATAAGTTTTATAAGATCTATAATAGTCATATTGAAAATAGTTTTTGTTTCTGTGTGTTATATTAGGTATAAAGTCTAAAGGATTTCTCTCACTGACTCGCACCAGCATACATTACTCATCTGATATGTGCTTCATTCCTTTTTTATCAATTTTACAACACCATTTCACTTGTTTATAAAGTGGATTGATGCATTCTGTAACAAAACCACTTGCAACAATATCATCTCTATTATTTTGTTCATCATAATCAGGCTCAAAAATATCTATTTCTAAACCTTCTTTTAATAAAATTTCATTACCTTCATTATCTATTATCATATCTGATTGAGATAACAATATTTTGAAGTCATTAATTATTTCATTAAAGTTTACTTCTATTTTTGGTTTCATATTACTTATTTTTTATACATCTTTATCTTTTAAGTCCAAGATAAAAATGTTGCTTATTTCCTTCGCTAGCGCGAGCTAAAGTGTAAATTTGTAATAGAGCTACAAGCTCTTGGGATGATAGGCACGAGCTAAAGTCGCTGAGTCCCTGCAAGCGAGTATGTGACTCGCGCCAGTGGGGGTACAACTTAAATTGCAACTCACATTAAATGAATACGCAAATATACTAAAATTTAAATCATTTCAGCTAAATATTTGCCATAAAATAGATAAAAATCTACCTAAGAAAGTTAGATCAGCGGCATAATTTTTGATAATATTTTACAGATTTTTAATTTTATTTAACTAATGAAAATACTTAAAACACTATTATTTGCTGTCCTATTGACAGTAGTGCCTATTTATGGGCAAGATGCTTCCAAAGCACTAAAAGTAGGCGATAAAGCACCTAATTTTACACTTAAAAATGCTTTAGGCAAAAAAGTAAAACTCTCTGCTTTGTTAAAAAAAGGAAATGTGGTACTTACTTGGTATCGCGGCGGTTGGTGTCCGTACTGCAATCGTGCGTTACAAAGCTGGCAAGAAGCCTTACCCGAACTCAAAGCTCAAGGGGCTATTTTTATAGCTTTAACCCCTGAACTTCCTGATTATAGCTTATCAACCAAAGAAAAACATCACTTGCAATTTGAAGTTCTGACGGACCTTAATAATGAGGTTGCGCGTTCTTACGGATTGGTTTTCACTTTAGATGAAGCCACTGCCACTCGCTATGAGCAAGGTTTTGGTTTATCAGTTTATAATGGTAATCATTTGAACCAACTACCTATGCCTGCTACTTACATTATTGATCAAAAAGGGGTGATACAATATGCTTTTGTCAATCCCGATTACACCCAAAGAGCTAATCCTGAAGAGGTTATTAAAAAGTTAAAGGAAATGAAGTAAACAAAAATCTTCACTCTTTACTAAAAAACAATCGTCTCTCTTTCACTAATATATAGCCCATCAGTAGGGCGAACAAGCCTGTTTGTATCAGTTTGCTATCGGGGTGGGTGGCGAAGATTTCGTTGGAAATATTGGCTACCAAATGGAATAATATGGCTACCAGCACGTTGCGCCCCGATTTGTAATACAGCCAGTTGATGATAAACACAAAGGCAAACAGACTTACGAAAAAGTTGGCTGTATAGAGCCACCCTTCCGCTTGTATGTTGCTTTGGTAGTAGTCTTTTATGAAGAACAAGGGCAAATGCCACAACCCCCAATACACGGTAAAGATGAGCGATGAGGTGAACAAGCTCCACCTACTGCGCAAGGCATCAGTGCCGTAAGTATGCCAAGCCAATTCTTCGACCACTGGCGCCAAACAAAGTACAAACCAAGCGTTGAAAGGTGCTGAACTAAAACTGGGTTGCCCTGAAATGTAAAACTGGTCGAGACTATGCCCTAAGTCCAATGAAAGTAGCTGTGCCACCACAATGGAAAGGGGTGGAAACAAGAGGGTAATCCAAAAATAGCGGTTGGTGAGCAATTTTTTGCCTACAAAACGCCCTTTGAGGTCGGATAAGAGCTCTTTATTGCGTGTAAATAGGTAGGTAGCCACTCCCATAGGCGCTAACAAGCCTGCTAACTCAAAAAAGCCTGTCCAAAAAACATTAGGCGCTTTTGGTTGGTGACTCCAATAAGCCACCACAAACCACAATACCCAAGGAATCACAAGGGAAAGGATGAAAAACAAAATAGGGTGATTATATTTTTTCATAAGTAAAAAGTGAATAATGAATAGTGAAAAGTGCCTGTGCGGCTCGCACTAGAATTCTATTTTATAACTGATATTTGGTATGATAAGGGTAGCTTTGCTGAGCTCTATCTGTCCGGTTTGGTAATTGTAATTATGGTCGATATAGATAGGCGCTCCGAGTACATTCTTCATTTGGAAAGAGAACACGCTACTGCTCTTGCGGTGGTTGATGCGGTAATTCACAGTAAGGTCGGCGTAGGTAAGGGTGCTGAATTGCTCACTAAAAGCCCGACTTTCATCGTATATCACGCGTTTTTGGGCTACCGATTGGCTTTCTAAAATCGGACTGTAACGCTCACCTCCGGTTACACTCACACGCGCATTCACATCAAGCACCTTGCGGTTATTGGCAAAATAGAACTCTTTACCAAAAAGGGCATTCAGCACAAAACCTTTGTTATAGCGCGTATTACGCCACACATTATCCCCCGCTTTATATTCGGATTTGAAGATAGAACCCGTGATAAGGTAATAATAATTATCAGCCAAAAAGCGCTCCAAAGTAAGGTCGATACCATAATTGCGTCCTTTGGTATTATTCACGAGTGCTTTGTTGAGATACAACGCTCGTCGCAAATTGATAAGCGAGTAGCTGGTACCCTCTTCCCCTGGGATATTCCACAGATATTGATAATAGGCTTCGGCTTTGAAACGCAATTTATCGGTAAGTATCCAGTCGTAGCCTAACACAAAATGATGTGCATCGCTCAGCTTCAAATCCTTATTCACAGCTACACCCCCTACTTCTATCATATACACATTCAAATCTTCGGGCTGAGAGTGTTTGCCATAACCGAAACTCAAACTGTGTTTGTCGGAAAGTTTCCAAGCCAATCCTGCCCTACTTTCAAGAGAAAGTTCTTTATTCAAACCAAAATAGTGAGTGCGCAACCCTACGTTAGCCAAAAGTGAAGGTGATAGCTGGTATTTGAGTTGGGCATAGCCTTCGGTAAGATGTGTATTGCCTACCGAATTGACGATACGCGCATAAGTGGAAGGGACATAATCCTATGCAGCGCTGAGGTTATACTTGTAGAAAAGTTGTTTAGATGAAATCCCTACTTTTAAAGTAGCCAAAGGAGAGAGTTTATGAGTGAGCGAGGTCGCCAAAGTGAGTGTTCCGTTTTGTTTTTTAAGTCGGCTGTCGGGGGTGAATACTGAAGCGTCATCTGAAAGGTAATCGGTGCTAATACGGTCGTCAGTGCCCGAAAAAGCGAGGTGTGATTCTACAAAACTGCGCTCGCCAGCGGTGATTTGGTGGTGCAAACCCACAGTGCCCACGTAAGTTTCCCAATTGTTATTTATGCGGTCAATATCAGTTTTCCAGTCGGCAGGAGCCTTTAAAGCATCTTTATGAGTGTTGTCAATCCCCCCGATACCCCAAAGAGAGAATGTACCTGCTTTTTCAGTAGGGAAATTCAATTTAAAGGAAAGGTCTTGGTACTTAATACGCTGACCGGTTTTGTTGATTTTCAAATCGCTGAGTAATCCCAAAGTAGAATAGCGATAGTTGAAGAGATAAGAAGAACCTTTGGCACGTGAAAGCGGACCTTCGGAAGCAAAATCGAGTCCTAATACGCCCACTTGTGCCGTATGCTCGTAGCGGGAAGTGTTACCAGTGCGCATTTTCACATCAAAAACAGCTGCGAGCGCATTGCCATACTCGGCAGGGAAAGCCCCTGTAAGAAAATCGGAATTGCCAATCACCTGATTGCTAAAAAGCGTCACCAGTCCGCCCCCGATGACGTTCCCCCCAGAAAAATGCTGAGGTGAAGGGATTTCCACACCTTCCAATCGCCATTGCACGCCTTGCGGAGCATTACCGCGCACGACAATAGAGTTGTCCTGCAAATTACCGGTAGAGACCCCCGCAAAGGCAGAAGCCAAACGCGCAGGGTCACTAAGTCCGCCAGCATAACGCTGTGTTTCCTCTACCGAAAAGGTACGGGCACTCACGGTAGCCATTGCATTGAGGGCTTTCTCCTTGCGGATACCCGCTACTACCTCCACGCCTTCAAGCTCAGTGGCAGCTTCTTTCAGAGCAATACTAAGCACTACTTCTTTGGCTGAAGTAATGAGCAGTTCGGGAATCACGCGGCTCTCATAGCCTATATAAGAAATTTCCAAACTCACCCTTCCTAAGGGGAGGTTAGTAATCGAAAAATTTCCCGCCTCATCGGTAGTTGTACCGATAACTGGCTGAGAGTTTTGCACCACTATGGTAGCCCCTATGAGTGGTTCGTGAGTACTTTGGTCATAAATAGTACCCCTAAGTGTTTGGGTAATATCTTGTGCAGGTGCTACGAGCGGAAGCACCAAAAAAAGAGCGATGTTCAAAAAGGTTTTCATTGCGTAATACTTTTAAAATTCTGGGGCAAAAGTACAGCGCAAAATGAAGTGCATCGCCCAAGCGTGAGGGAATGGACGTAATTGTAATGAACAATTGATAATTGACAATTGACAAATGGTAGTGACGCAAGGGGTTAGGGAAGTTTTGTTCGTGGGAAGAATTGTGCGGGGTGTAC
Source organism: uncultured Capnocytophaga sp. (assembly GCF_937936315.1). GTDB lineage: Bacteria > Bacteroidota > Bacteroidia > Flavobacteriales > Flavobacteriaceae > Capnocytophaga. Next base: position 60,856 of record NZ_CALGWU010000063.1, read on the forward strand.
AAGTCTGAAGTAGTGAAAAGAGGGGGTAGCGTGAGGAAATGGACGCTTTTTTTATTTACCAATGTGCTAATTTAGCAATTATTAAATCGGAATATTGTTTTTTCATTTCGTCAGAAAGAAAACTACGTTCAATACACTCTTGCCAAGTGGGAAGTATTTTGGCAAATCGCTGGTAAATAGCAGTTACTGTTTTTTCGTTTATTTGTAAGGACTTTGCTAGGTTATCAAAATCAGTACGTTTGAGGCGATTTTTCTTACCATTGATAGTAAGGGCGCTTTCTTCTTCATCTAGAAGTACTAAAAAAGTGCTGAGCAAGTCGTAAGCAGGACTGAGTTCGTACTGCCCTAAAGGGTTTTCAATAAGGGCATAGTTTTTTAGATGCATATCGGTATTTCCTGTGAGATAGCAAAAGAGTACTAACTCAAAAAGACGTTGCTGTTCGTAGCCTTTGTTGGTAGTAAATTGTCGTACTAACTTGCCTATTTTCTCTACCGAACCTCTGTATTTGTGTTCAGTAAGCGTTTCGGTTAGCTGACAGAAATCTTCGACAGCTATTTTTTGTCCGTTCTGCCTATCAAATCGGCCTGTAATATAAGCTAATTCGCCTGACGAAAGACGAATAAGCGAATGTGCTGCAGTGCGTATCCCTGCTATTTCGGCTAAGTGCATTGTAAGGTCTTCGTTTTCGGGCAAACAAGGATATTGCTCTGAAGGAGGCTTCAGTATATAATCGCCGTAAAGACCTACTAATGTAAGGCGTGGGGTTTCATTTCTTGTTTTTTCTAACTGCAACGACAATTTTGGTTGTACTCCCGTAACAGCTATACTCCTTACAATGATTTCCTTGGCAAGGGTTTCTAATTGTTTATTGTTTAAAGTCAATAGCGGAGGGGTAGCACTTCCAAAAAATTGTTTGCTACAAGCCTTGTGAAAGTCAGTTTCATTGGCATTTAATTCTTTATAACAAAATAAACACTTAGGCATTATTTTCTGTTTTTGGTATTACTGATACACATCCTATACAATCTTTGCACATTGCCAAAAGTAGTGCAAATCGGTCGCGAGGATTGAGTTTCCAATTATCGGTGGCAATTTGCAGTAGCCAGCCTTCGGGTATGAGTCCATCAAAAAAAGGAAAAAGTACCCTATTATGGTAAGGTGCAGCTTGTAAGGGTAGGGTAAGGCTAATAGGCTTGGCTTGTGGCAGTGCCAAATAATCCTCATCATACACAAAATGATAACCTTCCTCGTCTTCACTAAGGAGTCCTGCTAATTGATTTTTGTAATATATAACAGCTTGTTTCATTTCTCAATAAGGGTTATTACCCCTACTTCGGCACCAAAGAGGGCTAATACTTGATTTACTTTATCTAAGCGCAAGGTGCTTTTGCCTTGCTCTAATTCGCGTACAAAACGCAAACCTACTCCTGCACGCATTGCCAATTCGGTTTGTGTGAGTTTTAGCTGTTTGCGCCTTTCCTTTACAAAAGAAGCTATGTTCATAATTAACAAATTGACTAATTAACACATTATGCTAATTAGTTTATACCTTTTCGGGTACAAAGATAAATAAAATTATCAAATATACACCCTTTAGGGTATATTTTTTATAAAAAATCTCTCATCTCATTAAAACACTCTTGTATTTTGTTTTTTATAGTCAAACAAAAATAGATTACAAATAAATAAACTTACTTTTAAGGGCGTTTGCAGCACATACCCAGCTATCGCTGGCTTTCTTACATAACATACTCTGAAAGTAATTAATTCAACTAGCAAGTTGAATTAATTAAACAACAATTCGCGGTATTTGGTGAGTGTCCAAAGTTCATCGTCTACCATAAGTTCGAGTTTGTCGCAATGGTAGCGTATTATCTCAAAGAAAGGTTTGACCTTATTGCAATAAGCATCGGCTTTGGCTTCAAAGTCGGGAAGGTGATTGGCGTGCTTGCGCGCCTCCACCATTGCCTCTACCTGACTGTGGATCACCTTGATATGCTCGGAAATATGGCGTATGAGCTCTAATTGCTCGGCAGCGACTTCTTGGTAGCTATCGCCAAATATTTCTTTTAAGCCTTTCACGTTTTCAATAAGGGTATTTTGGTAGCGCACGGCTGTTGGCACCACGTGATTGCGAGCAATATCGCCTAATACACGTGATTCTATCTGTACGGTTTTCACGTATTCTTCTAAGCCAATTTCATAACGCGCCAAAAGCTCTACTTTGCTCAGTACCCCTGTACTTTCAAACAAAGCCACAGCCTTCTCACTGATGTTTTCTTTCAGTGCCTCAGGTGTCGTCTTATGATTACTCAAACCACGACGGGCAGCCTCTTCCTCCCATTCTTTGCTATAGCCGTCGCCCTCAAAGCGTATTTTCTTACTTTCCTTGATGTAACGGCGCAATACTTTAAAAATCGCATCTTCTTTCTTCTTGCCCCCCTCTATAAGCGCATCAACGGCTTTCTTGAAGTCGGTGAGTTGCTGAGCTACAATGGTGCTCAGTACCATTGTAGGCTTGCCACAGTTGGCTTTAGAGCCCACTGCACGGAATTCGAACTTGTTGCCCGTAAAGGCGAAAGGAGAGGTGCGATTGCGGTCGGTAGTGTCGAGGAAGAGGTCGGGTATTTTGCCTACTACATTCAGTTTGAGGTCGGTTTTTTCCTCAGGAGATAAGTTATCGGATGATACTTCTAAGGCGTCCAACACTTGGGTAAGCTGTTCGCCTATAAACACCGATACAATGGCAGGCGGTGCTTCGTTGGCACCTAATCGGTAATCGTTAGTCGCCGATGCCACTGAGGCTCTTAACAAAGGCTCATATTCGCATACTGCCTTGATAGTGCAGATGAAGAAAGTGAGGAATTGCAGGTTCTTGATAGGTGTTTTGCTGGGCGCTAAGAGGTTTACGCCCGTATCAGTAACCAGCGACCAGTTGTTATGTTTGCCCGACCCATTGACTCCTGCAAAGGGTTTTTCGTGAAATAGGATTACAAAGTCGTGGCGCTCGGCTACCTTGCGCATCACGTCCATCAGCAAAGAGTTTTGATCGACAGCAAGGTTGGCTTCTTCAAAAATAGGCGCCAACTCAAACTGGTTAGGCGCGACCTCATTATGGCGCGTTTTGACGGGGATCCCGAGCAATAGACACTCTTGCTCCAAATCGCGCATAAAAGCCAATACACGGCTTGGAATTGCCCCTAAATAATGGTCGTCCAGCTGTTGTCCTTTTGCGGCTTGATGCCCTAAGAGGGTGCGACCGGTAATCATCAAATCGGGGCGGGTATTGGCAAGGGCTTTATCGATGAGGAAGTACTCCTGCTCACAGCCTAAGGTAGTGGTTACTTTGCTCACATTTTTGTCAAAATAACGGGCTACCTCGGTAGCTGCTTGGTCGAGAGCGCTAAGAGCTTTGAGCAGTGGCGTTTTGTTATCCAACGCCTCGCCAGTATAGGCGATGAATATTGTAGGGATACAAAGCACGGTGCCGTAGACAAAAGGTGGTGAAGAAGGATCCCAAGCGGTATAGCCACGTGCCTCGAAAGTATTGCGGATACCGCCATTGGGGAAGCTGGAAGCATCAGATTCTTGTTGTACGAGCTGTCCGCCCCCAAAGCGTTCGATAGCGCGGTCGCGGGTAATGGGCTCAAAGAAAGCGTCGTGTTTTTCGGCAGTGCCTCCTGTAAGAGGTTGGAACCAGTGGGTATAGTGGGTAGCGCCTTTGGAGATTGCCCAATCGCGCATAGCAGTTGCCACTTGGTCGGCTACACGGCGGTCGATTTTAGTGCCATTGTGAATGGCGTTCATTACAGCGGCAAAGGCATCGCGGGTCATCAGTTGGCGCATAGCCTCTTCGTTGAATACATTTTGGGCAAACAGTTCGGAGCGTTTGCCATTTTCGGGTACCGCCACCGGTTTGCGGTTTTGTGCGGTAGTAAGAGCGGTGAATCTTAGCATAGGTAACAGGTAACAAGTAATAGGTAACAAGCCACACGGGCAGTTTTATTAAAAAGGTCGGACAAGGCGGACTGGTCAGAGGAGGCGGACGCAGTTTTTAGTATCAACTTTGCCAATCTCGACCATTTTCGTGAGGTCACGAAAATGATCATCTACATTGATTTGCTGCGACTTACACGAAGCTACTGCTCGGTGTATAGCCACCAAAAAGTTTTCCCAACGGGCATAGCCCAATATGGTTTGTAATTCACGGGCAAGCCATACTTCTATTTTCTCTTTGGCATCTTCACTCTCTATATGATGTGTAATGCTATCAAATTGGTTTTTGTACTGTAGAATACTATTCTTATCCATAATAGTGCGAGCCACACGGGCAATTTTATTGAAAAGGTTGGGCGAGTAGGGCGAGGTCAGACAAGGCGGACAAGTCAGAGGAGGCGGACACCACCCCCTGAAACCTGACACCTGAACTCTACAACTGCAATGTAATAGGGGCGTTGTCCTTTGATTTGAGGGTAACGGCTTTGCTGGTTTTCAAAGTGTTTTCAGTCACATCATCACCTGAAAGGTTCTGCTTTTTTTGGTTGTAATAAACTACAAAATGATATACTTCACGCTCTTCAAATTTATCTACACTGAGGGTGAAAATCGCTTTCCCTTCATCGTCGGTTGCTGCTAATTTGGCGTGGAAAGTGGGGTTTGAACCACCTTTGTGTTCCCAAGCCCACTGGTCGTAGGCGTATACTGTCCAATTTTTTAAAGCTCTGCCTTTGGCATCTTTTAAGTAGAGGGTTACATCTACTTTGCCTTCCATTTTCTTAATGTCCTCTTTGCTACAAGCTACAATAGCAAGTGCAATCAATAGTGTTAAAATTGTTCTTTTCATTGTTTTCTTATTTAGTTGTTAGACGTTATCCGTTAGTAGTTAGACAATGCAAAGGTATTACATAATGAACAAAAAAGCAAGGAGATAGAAAAATATTCTTACCTTTGCCATAAATTATGTAGTTTATGAAATTATTAGTCTTCTTATTGTTTTTATTGCCTTTGTGGGCAGAAGCGCAACTAATGGAACCTCTTGACAGATGGGGCATACGCACTGCTTACATACATACTAACAGCAGCAAGAGTTTTGTTTTTGTAGGTGCTTCACTCAATAGTATAGATGTAGATGCCAGTGGTTTGGCTGCTGCAGGTGCTAAGGTATACGCTGGCGCACAAATAGGAAAACCTGATAATTGGAAAATAATTCCCGAAATAGGTGCCGATGCTTTTTTTATCTTGCCTGTAGGGGCGGGTGTTTCGGTAAATACTGAAGCAATAACACCTCGTGTAGGGATTACACTCTTGAATACTATCGAATTTTATTGGGGATACTCCATTCCTTTTAAGGGAGATAGCTACTTTAGAGGGCGCACATTTTCGGTGATTGTAAATTTGTTTAGTGGATTATGAGTAGTCTTTTTGTTATTGGCATCTTTTTGTGCTTTTTCTTGGCGATACTGCTGTTTTCTAAAAAGTCTCCATCGTTGTCTGACAAGGTATTGGGGGTATGGCTTATGTGCATTGGTGTTTACTTGCTGAACTACTATCTGCACTATTTGGGTTATTGGGAGAAATACCCGCATTTGGTAGGAGTTACCCATCCTTTCCCGATGCTTTTTGCGCCTTTTCTGTATTTGTACGTATCGGTGTGTGCGCGTGAAGACCAACGCTTTCATTGGCGCGACACTTTGCACTTCCTGCCCTTTGTAGTAGGATATATAGCGATGTTCCCCTTTTTATTTGGCTATTCGGCAGAAGAAAAGGCAATAACTGATAGTGCTGATTATCACAGTGATTATCAGTGGTTTTTTACCCTTTCGTTCATTGCTTTTGTGGTGGTGAGTGGGGTGTATTTTGTATTAGCTTATCGGAAAATTAACCACTATGAGCGGGTGATAGGTGAGAATTTTGGCTATAATGAGGGGATTAGCTTGCAGTGGTTGCAGTTGCTATTATTAGGTTTTGTGGCTATTGTAACAGTATTGGTAACGGTGTATGTGGTGGAATATTCTTTAGAAATAGACACGGGATTTAATATAGAAATCATAGCTTTTGCGCTGTTTATATTATTTATCTTTGCGATTGGCTTTTGGGGCATACGCTATCAGGGGATTTTTAGTGCGAGTGGTGCAGGGAGGGTGAGCCACACGGGCGGTATGAGCCGCACAGGCGGGGTGACAAATCTCTCAGACAAGTCGGACGGGGCTGACAAGGTGAAGGAAGTAGAAATTTTTAATAATTTTGAAGAGGAAACCAAAGCGCCTGAGTATCGCAAATCGGGCTTGAAAGCTGAAGAAGCGTCCGAACTACACCAACAGCTTTTGCGACTAATGCAAACTGAAAAACCTTACCTCGAGCCTAAACTCTCTTTGGCACAATTAGCGGAAAGGTTAGGCGTACTGCCTAATCACCTATCGCAAATTATCAACCAATACGAAGAAAAGAATTTCTACGATTTTGTGAACAGCTACCGCGTGGAAGAGTTTATCGATTTGGCTAAAAAAGATACCGATAAGAATTTTAACCTCTTAGGACTTGCTTTTGAAGCGGGGTTTAACTCAAAATCTTCTTTCAATCAGGTTTTTAAGAAATTTAAAGGAAAAACCCCAAGTGAGTTTTTAAGCTAAAAAGTAAAATTTGCTAATTTGCTAATTATTTTATACTTTTGTCGCTTTCAATTAATTATAAAATATTAGTGAGCTATGAAAATCTTCAACAATCTTCTCGTGAGGGTGATTTGTGGTATCCTCTTAGGAATACTCCTCGGCAACTATGCACCAGAATGGTTATACCGCATACTTCTCACTTTTCAATCATTATTTAGCAATTTCCTCAAGTTTGCTATCCCCTTGATTATGATGGGACTCATTATGCCTTCTATCGCCGATTTAGGCAAGAATGCGGGTAAACTATTGCTCATCACGGTAGGGATTGCCTATGTTTTTACGCTATTTTCAGGTTTTTCTACTTATTTAGTGGGCGAGGCTATCTTCCCTTCACTCTTACAAGGCGAACAACTCGCTTCTCTTGCTGAAAACAGTGTGAAATCTGCTCCTTATTTTACGATTGAAATGCCCCCACTTGCCGATGTGATGAGTGCTTTAGTTTTCTCGTTTATCATAGGGATAGGTTTATCGTTCAACGAAGAATCTAAACTCACCAATGTGATACGCGAGTTTGGCGATATTATCAAATGGTTGATTGTAAAAGCTATTATCCCTATATTACCTTTCTACATCTTGTGTATTTTTGCTGAAATTACTTATAGCGGACAAGTGCTTGCTATAATGGAGGTGTTCTTCAAACTCATTGTTATCCTCTTTGTAATGCACATTTGCTTGCTCATCATTCAGTATCTTATTGCAGGGGGTATTTCGGGCAAGAATCCTTTCAAAGCCTTGGGTACAATGCTACCTGCGTATGCCACTGCTTTGGGTACTCAATCCTCAGCAGCTACTATACCTGTAACCTTGCGACAATCGCTAAAATTAGGGATTTCACAACGCATTGCTGGCTTTGTCATTCCGCTTTGTGCTACTATTCACCTATCGGGGAGTACAATGAAAATCACCGCTTGCGCCCTTGCCCTAATGATGATCCAAGGGGTACCTTATGATTTTTCTCTCTTTGCCGGCTTTATACTGATGTTGGGCGTGGTGATGATCGCTGCCCCTGGTGTTCCTGGAGGTGCCATAATGGCGACCTTAGGAGTACTGAACACTATCCTCGGTTTTGACGAGAGTTTGCAAGGACTGATGGTCGCTCTCTACATCGCTATGGACAGCTTTGGAACTGCCTGCAACGTTACTGGCGACGGTGCTGTAGCACTGATTGTTGATAAAATTGCGAAGAGAGAGGACTCAGGGGAGAGGGGTTAGATAAGAGGTAAGAGATAAAAAAGAGATAGGAATTTGGCGATTTGTTTTTAGGCAAGAATAAACTCTGTCGTCAAATTCCTATCATTAACCATTAACCATTAATCATTAATCACTGCTCTTATTTCTTTTTGTATATTTCTTCAAAAGGAAGCCTAAAACGTTCTCCCCTAATGCCTTGATCTTCACGCAGTCCGCAAGATACGAGCATATTCACTTCTGCTCCATAAGGCAGGTGTAATATCTTTTTTACACGTCGGCTATCAAAGCCTTCTATAGGGCAGGTGTCATAGCCTGCTTCTGCCATTGCCAGCATAAAGGTTTGCGCTACCAATCCGCAACTCTTGTGTACATTCACCCGCATATCACTTTCAGAAACGAGTTGCATCATAGGGCGAAACCAACTGCTAACTACCCCAAAAGTCTTGCGCAAAAGACCCAAAAGACCAAAACACCTGCTAAAGAGAAAAGGCATCAGCTGGTTGTAAAACTTCTCTTGTTCCTTGATGCGCTTGGCTTGTTTCTCTGGCGGACTATTGCGCTGTATATTACCGCGTTCAAACTCTAGAACCTTCTTGGCGTGCAGACGGTGTTTGTCTTGTCGGGCAACGAATACTACCATTTGCTGCGCTGTAGTAGCCGTTTGCTGGTCAAGGCAAGCGTGTCCTAGCTTTTTGAGTAGTTCCTTATCGGTGATGTGATATACCTCATACAACTGCATATTATAGGTGGTAGGCGCTAGAGTAGCCAATTTAAGGCACTCTTGCACCTTCTCTTCACTAATAGGCGTAGAAGCGTAATAACGCACCGCCCTTCTAAAATCTAAAATGTCTTTTAACATATTTATAATTGATATTTGATAATTAATTTACATCACTACACTTTTAGCAAATTAGCCGATTTGTTTTTAGACAATAAAGCATCAGGAAGCTGAACCAAAATCATCTTTAAAAATAAACGCTGCAGGGACTTTTTCGTTGAGAAGGAGTTCCTGCATTGCTTTGGTAAAGCTATTGGTTCCCACGATGTAATACTCACAATCGGTGAGGGTGTGGAGATGTTCCTTTAAGAAAGTAGCGTTGAGGCGCTTTTGGGTGGCAGTGAACACGGGCAGATAGCTATAATTAGCCAAAGTGCTGTGTTGTAATTCGCTGTGAAAAGCGGCTGAGGTTTCGGTTTTATTAGAGTAGAACACTGCTACTTCACCTGCAAATTGCTGTTGTGCTAAGGTTTTGAGCATCGGGAGTACGGGGGTAATGCCAATGCCTGAGGCGAGGAACACGATGCGTTTATTTTCTGCTTTAAGAGTGAAATTACCCATAGGGGCGAATATCGTAGCGGTATCGCCTATCGCCATTGCGGCAACGCTCTTCTTAAAACTGCTATCGCTGAGGCGCATTGCGAATTGCAAAGTGTCATCTTTAGGATGAGAGACCATTGAAAGTGGACGCAAAGGTATATCCAATGCAGTATAACGAGGGTTATCGAGGCGTAAAACAGCATACTGCCCTGCTTTATATTCCAAATCTTTAGGTTTTTCAAAAGTGAGCAAGATAGTGTTATGGGCGATAATTTCTTTGGCTAAGAGTTTTACACAGCGTTCATCGGTGAGCGTTGAGGGGGCGTAGTCACGCCATTTCACTTGGGTTTTCATCTTGTTTGCCGTCATAAAACCGCTGTAAATCGCCCCTGAATACCCCCCACCTGAAGGCGCCCAAGCTGAGGCAAAGTATAAGTTTTTCAGTGGTGAAGTGGTGAGCTTATCGCGTTTAGGATAAGTTTGTTTCACCGATTGCACATAACCATAGGGGGTGCCCTGCGGGTTTAAAGTGTATCTTTTTATCGTTTTGGCAGTCGCCACCTCGTAATACTCCAAGTACTGAAGAATAGTGGGAAATTCGGCTTCTAAACGGGCTAAAAACAACTGTGCGACTCTTTCCTTCTTCTGCTGATATTCCGCTTCACTGAGTCCTTCCCATTCTTTGAGGTAATCAATAGCACAAATTACTCCTACCGTCTTTCCCTCAGGAGCTAACTGGGCATCTACTACCCCATAATTCACAAAAGTAAATGATTTTTGAGCCCAATCACCTTGCGAATCGGCTTTTACATCTTTCAGTTTATAATCTTTTTGACCCTGAATGATGGTAGAATAGTGGTTTACGCCGAGTTTTTTCAAATCGGTATTGAAACCCAAATAAATGGTGAGCAAGGAACAGGCGAGTTCTAAAGGTGCTACCTTTTGCGCTAATTTAGAACGATAAGGCTCGGGGAGCATCTGGGCGACTATAGGTTGGGCAGCATTGGCGACCACACTATCGGCATAGAGCGATTGTTTAGCTGTCGCACTGTTGAACGTATCGCGATAGCTCACCCCCACCGCTTGGTTGTTTTCCACCAAAATTTCTTCTACAAACTTACCTGTAAGCACTTGTCCGCCACGTTTTTCAATAAAGCGCACCAAGTAGTTAGACAGCGATTGCGAACCCCCTTTCACGAAGTTGCCCCCTCCGTTTAGATAGCTACCTTGTGCCATCAGGAAGTACATCAGCGAGAGGTTATAAGGGTCATCCGTATAATAACCAAAATTAGCCGTGAGTACGTTTTTGAGTGCTTCATCTTTGATATTTGCATCCAGCCAATCACCTGTATTCATTGTAGAAATTTTGATGATCGTAGGAATCAAGAAAGGCATCAGTGGGTAGAGCAATATATTGAGCCATTTGTTGCGGGGGAGCCGACGCATTTCGGCATAAAGCCTATTGATGAGTTTAAAAAAGCGTTCGATTTCAGCTTTGCTATCGGGAAAATCGGCAATGAGTTTTTCCTTGGCTTCTGCCCCGTGATGTAGAGTACACTGGAAGTTTTGCTTCTTCAAATGGTAGAATTCGGGTACTTTTAGAAACTCTACTTCATCAAACACCCCTAAAAGTTCTAAGATAGGACGTTTAGGGTCGGTTTCGTGGAGTCCATCGATTTCGTGCAACCCTACTTCCATTAGGTAATCTTTACGCTTAAAAGCGGTAGCACAACCACCTGCGATGTAGTGTTGTTCGAGCACAATTACCTTCTTGCCCCAGAGTGCCAAAGTAGCTCCAGCGATGAGTCCACCCAAGCCACTGCCTATAATAATACTGTTGTAATTTTTCATCTTTGAGAAATAATTATTAATTTTGGGGCAAAATTACGGCGGTTGCGCGAGTGTGGCAATACGCAAAAATAACCATTTTTAATTGACGATGAGCACCTCAGCTTCTATGGAAATCTTGGCACAGAAGTATATCCCTTATGCCGAAATGCTAGCAAAAATAGGGAATAATGCCGTTTTTATAGTAGATAAAGACGAGCACTATTATTTTATTTCTGATAAGTTTAAACTCTTTGGTTATGACGATATTCCTCAAAACAACAGCAACGAAATACAAGATTATCCGCTAAAACGGCGCATCCACCCCGATGATTTGGCGATGAAAGAGCTCATAGATGAGAAGATTCGCGAGTTTCTATCGGCTTTGCCCAAAGAAGAGCAAGTGCAGTACAAATACATTTACGACTATCGCGGAATGGCAACCGATGGCACTTATGGGCGCGTAACTAACGAGATGCAACGCTTAGAAGTTACGGACGATAATTACCTCGCCTTAGGCATCATTGAAATTGCGCCTGACCAATCGGAGAATTTGCCAGTGAGGGTGCAAATGAAACACTGTATAACGGGGGAGATTATCCCTATAAAAATAGAAGAAGAGGACACTTTTGCACTTACCCCGCGGGAGAAGGAAATACTCACACTTGCCTCTCAAGGTTTTTCAAGCAAGGAAATAGCTGAAAAACTCTTCATCAGCACTTACACCGTGAATAGACACCGACAAAATATACGGGAAAAGTTCAATGCCGAAAGCCTTATAGAAGCGATTGACATCGCGAGGAGAAAAGGGGTTTTGTAGGGGGTTAGATTGTTCTTTTTCTTTTTTGTTAAATCATTAACTGTTAATTATTCTATTCTCTTACGGCAAATTTATCCTGATTAACCCAAATACGTATTCTTTTCACAGCCAATATTTCATTATTAGGATCATTTTTTTCTAACATATAAAGTCCTACCATACAATTTCTAATCCCTTCTGAGTTAATTTCTCCTGAGATAACGATTGCTATTTTATAGGTTGCTTCTCTTTTAGTTCCACTTACTCTCATATAAACTGTAAACTTATTTCCTGAGCCTGAAATAATACTTTCTTGTTCTGAAGCAATATTATCACCTCCTGAAGTAAAACTAGTTTTTATCTTTATATTTTTTTGATCGTAGAATTTAAAATAATAATCTAGGGATATAAGTCCAATACCTTTATTTTCTTCCTCTAAATTACTATATACCAATTCAAAGGTATTTGCATTAAAAATTCCTTGAATGTCAGGAGGATTCATACCTTCGTTGATAGTCATTCCGTTGGCTGCCATTTGTCCCATAATCTCCTCAGAGATAATATCTTTAGCTTCTTTAGGTATATTGAAATTACTAGTTTTTATTAATTTCTTTTCCTCTTTCTTTTCCTCTTTCTTTTCTTGTTTTTTCTCTTCTCCATTATTATCATCAGATTTAGAACATCCGATAATGGTAAGCAGTGCAAATACGACTGCACAAAGTGTATGAATTGTTTTTTTCATTTTTATTATTTATTTTTAGGTTTCAGGGAGCAGGAAGTAGGTTTTGCACTTTGGCAAAGGTTGTAGCACGACGGGCGAGTAGAAACTTTGCCAAAGTGTAGCGACACCACTCGTAACTCGTAATTCGTAACTCGTCATTTGCTAATTAGCTAATTTTTTTTCTCATTTCGTTGAGTTTCATCAGTGCCTCTACGGGGGTGAGGGTGTTGATGTCGAGACTGAGTAAATCTTCTTTTAGGGCTTCTAAGAGTGGATCGTTCATATCAAAGAAGCTCAATTGCATTTCTTTTTGGGCGTTTCTAACCACTTCGGCAGTGGGTACTACATTATGACTCTCCTCGAGCTTTTTAAGCATTTTATTCGCCTTCTGAATCACATATTGGGGCATTCCCGCCATCTTCGCTACGTGTATCCCAAAACTGTGCGCTGACCCCCCCTCGGTGAGTTTGCGCAAGAAAAGTACACTGTCTTTGGTTTCTTTTACCGATACATTGTAATTCTTGATGCGTTCGAACTGCTCACTCATCTCGTTGAGTTCGTGATAGTGGGTCGCAAAAAGAGTTTTGGCTTTGCTGGGGTGTTCGTGCAAATATTCGGCGATTGCCCACGCTATGGAAATACCATCGTAGGTGCTAGTACCACGCCCGATTTCGTCCAAGAGCACCAAACTTCTATCGGAGATGTTGTTCAAAATGAGGGCTGCCTCATTCATCTCGACCATAAAAGTAGATTCGCCCATAGAAATGTTATCGCTTGCCCCTACACGGGTGAATATCTTATCGACGATACCTAATTGAGCAGTAGCAGCAGGCACAAAACTGCCTATCTGCGCCAAGAGGACTATCAGGGCGGTTTGTCGCAAAATAGCCGATTTACCCGACATATTAGGTCCGGTAATCATTATGATTTGCTGGTGTTCACGGTCTAAATACACATCGTTGGCGATGTAGGGCGTACCAACGGGCAGTTGCTTTTCAATCACAGGGTGGCGACCGTCCTTAATGTCAATGGCGTACCCCTCGTTCATCTCGGGGCGGTGATAGTTGTTTTCCATCGCCAAAGTAGCAAAACCACAGAGGCAATCCAGCTGACCGATAAGCGTAGCATTCGTCTGTACCTGACCGATGTACTCACTGATAAAAGCAATCAGTTCGGCGTATAGCGATTGCTCTAATTGTGCTATTTTTTCTTCAGCGCCTAATATTTTGGCTTCGTATTCTTTGAGTTCTCCGGTGATATAACGCTCGGCATTCACAAGGGTTTGCTTGCGTATCCAATCGGGCGGGACTTTATCTTTATGAGTGTTGCGCACTTCGATATAGTAGCCAAACACGTTGTTGCTATCTATTTTCAAAGAAGGAATGCCCGTGCGTTGGCTTTCGCGCAAGAGCAAATCGTCTAAATAGCTTTTGCCCGAATGCGAGAGTCCGCGTAGTTCGTCTAATTCTACCGAAAAACCTTTGGCGATAGCATTGCCTTTGGCGATGTTCACAGGGGCATCTTCATTGAGTGTTTCGGCGATGTGGGTACTGAGCTGTTCGCAACTGTGGAGCTTATCGCCCAAAAGGGTAAGCGATTCATTGGCAGAAGCCAAACACAACTGTTTTATTAGGGGGATATGTTCCAAGGAAGCACGCAATTGTACTACCTCCCGCGGATTGATTTTCAGAGTAGCGACTTTAGAAATGAGTCGTTCGATGTCGCCCATACGACTGAGGGCAGTTTTCACCTGCTCTAATACATCAATGTGTTTCAAAAAATAATCTACCACCTCGTGACGCTGACGGATTTTGTCTAACTTTTTCAGCGGTAACGCCAACCAGCGTTTGAGGGTACGACTGCCCATAGGCGATAGCGTTTTATCAATCACATCGAGCAAACTCACCGAGGGGGTGGTATTGCCCGCATAGAGTTCCAAATTGCGAATGGTAAACTTGTCGAGCCATACATAAGCCTCTTCGGCGATGCGCTGAATGGCAGTAATGTGTTGGAGTTGGTGGTGTTGGGTTTCGGATAAGTAATAGAGAATAGCCCCTGCGGTAAGAATCGCTTCGGTGAGTTCGTCTACGCCAAAGCCTTTGAGAGAGTTGGTTTGAAAGTGTTTGGTGAGTACCTGCTGGGCGTAATCGTCTTTAAAGACCCAATCTTCCAAGTAGAAACAGTGAAAGTCGTCGCCAAAATGCTCGGCAAATTCCTTTTTTTGGTGTTTAGCAACGAGCAGTTCGCTGGGGCGGAAGTTCTGCAAGAGCTTGTCGATATAGGTTTTATCGCCTTGTGCTACCAAGAACTCACCGGTAGAAACATCGAGGAAAGCTGCACCGCAACTTTGTTTGCCCAACCATACTGAGGCTAAGAAGTTGTTGCTCTTGCTTTGCAATATATCGTCGTTGAGGGCAACCCCTGGGGTAACGAGTTCAGTAACACCTCGTTTTACGATGCCTTTCACGAGTTTAGGGTCTTCCAGCTGGTCGCATATTGCCACGCGGTAGCCCGCTTTTACGAGTTTGGGGAGATAGGTATTGATAGAATGGTAAGGAAAACCCGCCAATTCACTGCGCTCGGTGCCGTTGTTGCGGTTGGTGAGCACAATGTCGAGGGTATGAGCGGCTTTTACGGCATCTTCGCCAAAAGTTTCGTAGAAATCGCCTACCCTAAACAGCAGTAAAGCATCAGGATATTTGCTTTTTATCTGATTGTACTGCTTCATTAGTGGGGTTTCTTTTGCCATATATTTTTAGTAAAAAGTTAAGAGTAAAAAGTTTTGAAAGGGCAAAGATAGTAATAATTTGTCAATTAGCTAATTGAAAAGTGAAAAGTGAAAAGTGAAAAGTTTTGAAGGGCAAAGTAGTAATAATTTGTCAATTTGAGAATTAGAAAATTGGAGGCATAAAAAAACAAGGTGCTTGTGACACCTTGTTTTTTTATAAATTCTGAAGAATTTTTATTTTTTGGTTTCAATCACTTTCCAGATACCTGCAGCGCAACAAGCGCCAATAAATGGACCTACAATGAAAATCCAAAGATGTTCTAAGGCTGAGCCACCTGCAAAGAGAGCCGGAGCTATACTACGCGCAGGATTCACTGAAGTTCCTGTATAACGAATACAAGCCAAATGAACAAGCACTAAACCTAAACCAATAGCCAAGCCAGCAAATTTGTTGGTTTCACCATTTTCTTTTGACGTTGCTCCTAAAACGATGAGCACAAATACGCAAGTGAAAATAATCTCTGCTAACAGACCGCCTAAAACAGTTACATTTGCATCTTGCAAATCATTAGCACCAGTACCTGTCAAACCTGCATTAGAGGTTAGAACAAACAAAAGCGTTGAACCAATTAGTGCTCCAACAACCTGTGAGATCATATAGCCCACAGCATCCTTGCCATTCATTCTTCCTGAAAGGAATACCCCTAACGTAATCGCTGGATTGATATGGCATCCTGAAACACCTCCTATGGTATAAGCCATTGCTACAACCGATAAACCAAAAGCTAAGGCTGTACCAATTACTGTTGAAGGATCGGCATTTGTGCAACCTAAACTTACAGCTACACCACATCCCATTAAAACAAGCACCATAGTGCCAAACATTTCTGCTAAATACTTTTTCATATTCTTTTTTTAATTAAACGTATTTATTATTGAGTGGCAAAGGTATAAAAAATACATAGAAAAACAATTTTTTTATATAAAAAAAGTCTTACTATTAGAATTTACTTTGTCCAAAAAGTTTTTTCGCTACCCACCGCAACCCTATATATAGGGCAGTAATGGGCGAGAATATCCAAGCGAGAATAGTGCGAAGATGTATTTTTTTCGTCCATCTTATCAAAAAAGCGACTAAACAATATACCAATGAAAAGTAGCGGAAGCAACAAAACATATAGCATATTTTTTATGTGAGAGGAGTGTTTCTTTTTCATAGAGAAACAGAATTAACAAATGAGTAAATTTGTTGGGAGAGCTTGTAGTATAATTTATAAAAAAAGCTGCCAAACGGAGTGCTTAGCAGCTTTTTCTATATTAATTGTTCGTAGGAATTTTCACTTCAATAGGAGTTTTGATCATAGTTTCTATCTTTGTTTTTACAGCATTATACAAATCTATATTTTCAGCAGGAGTATCTAAAGAAACTATCAAAGAATATCGCAATTTTTCATTATACTTCTTCAAATTAGTACGTGTTTTCCACCATCCTCCAATAGGATAAACAGCAATCAAGTTGCAAGTAGCTAATTGAGCTGCCGTAAGGTTTAATTCATCAGAATGTATTGAACCTCTATTTCTATTGTCAGCTCCTATTAACCATCTTTTTGAATCATTTTTACTGCGTTCTTCATTTTCTTCAGCCTCAATTGCCTTGTTAATTCTGGATGTAAAAGCTTTTTCGCTCTCATTTTCTGTATTTACATCAAAACGTAATCCACAAGAAGCATATCTATATTTATCTTTCCAGCCGATTTCCCCGGGTGCTGGTTCAATAAAATATGATAAAGTTACCCGCATTGTAACATTTGTTTCTGCAAGTTGTTCTAAGATCTCACGGGGCCAAGGTAGCTCAAAGAAGTGCATTTTATTCATTTTAGGAGCATTTTTACCTTCCTTAATAAAGGGCTGTATTTCTTCCTGAGCGATATAGGTCAAACCATTTTCAGTACTATAAAAAGCTCTTTCTTCTGATGGTACGCCATAACCACAATGACGTAGTCTTTGTATCATATCAGCTCTATTCCCCTTTCTGACAGGAAATTGTTCTTCCATAGTCGGTGTCCATTTTGCAGAATGAACAATTAATCCACGAATACTTTCTGCCCATAAATGAGGATACTTAACTTGCAATCTACCTGCAAAGTTTGAAGCTAAAGCTGTTGCAGCACTTGTTGCATTAATAGTCTCAAAATACCCCCTTTTTTGATAGTTTTCACTTGTTGTCATCAATTCTAAATCTTGATGAGTACTAAAGGGAAGTAAAGAGTCATTAGTTTTATATAAATTTCCTCCTTCAAACATCACTTCTGGTTTTATCAATGAGGTCTTATCCCATAGTAATGAAGTTCGTGAAAAAGGACTAATTCCTCCTATCGGAGCAACACGTTCATACCCTCTTAATTCTTGGCTGTTTGGAGCAACTATATTTGTAAAAGCTCCAATGGTTAAAGCATTCCATGCTTGTGCTGGATTCTGAATTTTTCGAAGACTATGGTTATTAGGATAAGCATTGATAATATCTTTATCTAAAAAGTTTATATCTCTAATATTACCAGCAGAAACCATAAATAAGCGACCTATATTACCATTGTTGTATGCAACTGAATCAACAGCACCTGACCAAGATGTTGGTTTTCCTTGTTCACTATCTTCTGCTGTTATTGCCATACAATAGCAAACTGTTTTTCGAGGAAATATAATTTCAGATGTTGCCACCGCTTGTTCAGTTAAAGCCCCCCATATTTCTTTTGGATTAGGACGATTATGTGGTAACAATTTAACTGAACCTACCTGATTATCAATTTGTATTGTTTGATTATTGGCAAGACAAGAAGACATATCTCCATAAATGACTGTTCCGCACATTCTTGTACCATGACCATTTCCATCTGCAATCCCCTGTCCAACGACAGTTCCACAATTTTTTTCAGTAATAACAAGTTCTAAAAGAGGATGACCATTGTTTACACCTGAATCTAGGACACAAATAACTGAGCTTGTATTATTGTTGATTTGAATCCTACTACGTAAATCATCTACCCATTCTTGTTGTTCACTTCTGTTTTCATTAAATAGAAATCCTGTTAGTGCACGCCCCATACGCAATTCTGCTAATTGATCCGAGCAGGCTAATAAATTAGCCAAAGATATTTTATTTGCACACACCAAAAATACTGCTCTTTCAGGAAATTTCAAAATTGAATCTTCTTTGTAAGAAATATGAAGACTTTGTAAGGATTTTTTAAACCTATTGCATTGCTGATCTATAGTAGCTTTTTCTATTCCTGAAATCCTAATCCATACTTCGTACCAATCATTTCTTTCAGTTGGAAAATCTTCTTGATTATCAGTCCATAATGCTTCTAAAAGAGCTAATTTAACATCTTAAATACTACGAAAAAGAGTGTCATTTTTAGGTTTTCCATTGCGCTCTTCTGTCGCGTATTTATGCAATTTACCTAAGAGTACGTTTTCCTCTCCATGAGGAATATAGATCGTTGCAAAGGTTTGTTTTTGATCATCTTCTGTTGTTACCTGTCGAATGTTTAACAATCGAATACCTGCTTCTTGATTTTCTAAACTTTTTGATACTAAATCATAACCCAATGTACTTGAGAATTCAAGGTAAGTTCCTCTTCTTGCAGGTAGAGAGAGCGCTGTCATTTGTTGCTTAACTTCTGTATTTTCTGCCTTAATGGCATCAAATCTTTTTTGTAAGTATTGAGCATGTTCTTGTCGGTTTCTCTCAGGTATAGAAAAGGCACTTCCTCCACTACCTATGGGAGAATAGTCCATATCTCTTTTTATCTCTTGAGGAATAATGATATGTTCATATTTGTTCATCGTTTTCTACTTTAAGTTATAGGCTGATTTTCTTTCTCGAATGGTCTTTATTACCAAATCAGGAGAAATTTTAACTTCATTTATTACAGATTCTTTTATCGCATCTAAACAAGCTTGATTGATTTCTGCATGACTTAAGGATGTTAATTCAGGTAAAATCAAATCAATATCCTTTTGTGAAAGATTTCCATTGAGTCGGTTTTTAAGTAATTGTATTTTTTCCTGATCAGTTGGGAGTTGGTAGTGAATTACATCATCGAAACGCCTAAATAATGCTTGGTCTAATAACTCTAAGTTGTTAGTTGCGGCAATAATTAAACTGTCAGAGTGATCTCTTTCAATAAATTGCAGAAATGAATTTAACACACGACGCATCTCTCCTACTTCATTATCTTTTCCACGCTGTCCTCCAATAGCATCAAACTCATCAAAAAGATAGACGGCAGGCACATCTTCTATGTAATCAAATATCTGTCGCAATTTGGCACTTGTTTCACCCATATATTTTGTTACTATTTTGTCCATTAGCACAACGTATATAGGCAAATGTAACTCATTAGCTATTACTGATGCTGTCATTGTTTTTCCTGTGCCAGGATGTCCAGAAAAAAGAATTTTTCGCCTATTTTCAAGATTATGCCTAAATAACTTATCTCTATAAGTAAATTCATTAATTATTCTTTCTATCCTTTTTTTAATTTGTGGATCAACAACTAAATCTACAAGATGCTCTTGTGGATGTATTTCTAAAAGTAAACCTTGTAAACTGGGGTCTATATTTCTGAACTTAGGCTTATTAAACTTTTCAGCATCAATAATTTTTCGTATATCATTAGCTAAATTGATATGCCCTAATTTAGCTTCATAAGCTGCAATTTGTAATGCAACAGTATTAAATTTTTCACTATTGTCGTCAAAATGGCTCTTGATGAGCGTTTTTAATTGATTTGCTGTTGCCATACTATGGTTTATTATTTATATATTTTTTTTAAAACTGAAATTCATTAATTTGCTACAATTAAAACTCTAAAAATACCAGCTCAAGGGACAAAAGTACGGACTTATTATCAATATTCAAAATATTATTTTATAGAAAAACTCTTTTTACTTGTCCATTCGCACGATGCGTGGCTGGAAAGTACCGATGATATCTACCAAATTGCTTTGTGAAGCCATTACGGTTTCTATATTTTTATACGCCATAGGGGCTTCTTCGGCATTGCCTCCGATGAGGGTGATATCTTTGGCTTTGAGGGCTTTTTTGATATCGGAATTGGTAAAGCGGTTCTTGCTCTCATTGCGCGAGAAAGCGCGCCCTGCCCCGTGTGAAGCTGAGCTAAAACTTTGTGCATTGCCTTTGCCTCGCACTATGTAGCCGGCATCGGTCATTGAGGCGGGAATAATACCCAATACCCCCTCCCCTGCTGGAGTCGCTCCTTTGCGGTGTACTACTACCTCCTTGCCATCGTGAATTTCTTTCCACGCAAAATTGTGGTGGTTCTCGATACGCGCTCTCAGGCGACCACCTACAGCCTTTATCAATCGGCGGTGAATATCGTCGTGGCAGGCAGATGCGTAATCGCCGGCAAGATTCATAGCCGTCCAATACTCTAACCCTAAGTGGGTATTGAGGTCGAGCCACGCAAACTGTTGGGCTTCTTTGGGTAGCGGACATTGTTCGGCTGCTACACGCACATAATACTGAGCGATTTCCGCACCAAAGCCACGCGACCCACTATGCGAAAGTATACCGAGATATTTTCCTTTGGGTAAGCCTATTTGAGGGTCGTCTGCTAAGAGTTCTACCTCGCCAAACTCCACAAAGTGATTGCCACTGCCCGAAGTACCCATCTGCTTGATTGCCTTATCTTTCAATCGCTTGAGGATAGGAATCAGTGAAAAAGTATCACGGTCGAAAATCTCGTGGTCTACGTGCGATTTATGAGTTTCGTACATACCGAACTTCGTATGCTCGGCAAGGGCTTTCTCGTACTTATCACGTGCGCCCGAAAGGTAGGATACAGGGATATCCAAGATACTGAGGCACATACGGCAACCGATGTCCAAGCCTACGCCATAAGGAATGACGGCATTCTCCACTGCCAGCACGCCCCCTATGGGCAGCCCATAGCCACTATGAGCATCAGGCATTAGCGCACCCCCTACCGAAATAGGAAGTTTGAGAGCCGTATAGAGTTGCGTTTTAGCCTCTTCAGTGATGTCGTCACCAAAGATATGATAAGGCGCACGGGTAGCGTTGAGCTGTCGTTTTTCGGTTTTAGTAGACGAAAGCAGCGCCTCGGCTATCTGACCAAAAGTAAGGTGTCCTTCGTACTGCGCAGGATTTTTTAAAATATCTTCAAGTACGGATTTTACATACGCCAAGTTTTTAGTAGCGTAATTGCGTTTCATCACTTCTAACGCTACATTAATAGATTGATTATTTGGGAAGCCTAACTTGAGGAGGTCTTTCCCTTTGAGTTTTAAATTTGCCATAATTTGCTAATTAGATAGATAAGGAAGCACGATTTGCTGTATATCACTCAAAAAGGCTTCTCTATTCTCTTTAAATTTTTGTTTTCGTTTAAAAATATCGACGATAGTGCCAGAAAACTCATACCAAATATCACCATTGCCTTTGATATCACCTATACGCTGTGTATTATCATCCGGATAGAAAGAGATAGGCTCCTTATAAGGGGCTTTTTTGATATTTGCCGTGAAATAGATTTCATCGGCACTGCCATAAGCGCCTTTTTGAATAGAAATCATTTGTAGGCTTTGTTCCACTACTCGGTAAAAATGTAGTGCTTTTTTCTTAAATCCTAAGGGTTTTAGTATTTGATAGAGTTCTTTTACCATCTCATCGAACTCAATTTGTGTAGCTGTTTTTTCTTTCATAGTAGATTTGCTAATTTTTCTCTCCATTTGGGGTAATCAAAGACAAAAGTGTATTGCTCCCCTACTTCTTTCTCTAAAAGTTTTGCCGAAACAAGTACGCGGTTTACAAATATATACTCACTTACGGCATCTTTGAAATCGGATTCAGGAGGGTAATTGTCATTGAAAATCTCTTGATACAAGTGGTTGAGTTCCTCTAATTCTTCTTTCAAATAAGGATTGATATCCAAATCCGCAATCTCCACATTGCGAGGGGTAGGATTCTTCACATTTTCCTCTATCCAAATAGGGGAACAAAAGAACTCAAATTGGTATTTAAATTCAAACTTTTTCATAGGATTGATTTGTCAATTTACTAATTTACCAATGGGCAACGACTGACTTGAACTTCTTTCTTTTCCTTTTATCGGGGATACCTGTATCGCTGTTCCATCGCTGTACGAATTTCTCAAAAGAATCGTAGGCTATTATATAGGGCGAAGGCGCTGGCAGGGATTTCTTAGGAATGGCAGTACCTATTCGTTCCAAACGTTCGGCAAAGAGCAACAAGGCTTTATGACTCACCCTACGCACATCACTGAGCACTTCCGCCTGACCATCTCCCATCAGCTGAAGGCGCGCCTCCATTAGCGATTCCATCGTTGGCTTTTCAGTGCTTTTATACAATAGTTCCACGAATGTATAATGTCCGTCGCCCTCATAGTTATCAGTCCTCAATAGCCATACCGCACCATACTGACCTCCCGACAAGGGTACGCTCAGCACTTCATAAGGCGCAAAAAGGAAATCAGTTACCTTTTGCCAATGTTCGCGTGCAGGCACTGCTGTATTGGCAGTGGCAAGGCGAGAGAGCAGTCGTACTACTTGCTGTTGTCGTTTTTCATAACTCATCTGAGGGGTATCAGTACCAAACTGCTGTAGCCACTTTTTAGAAACTCCTTTTTGTACCAACTGTTGCAGGGGAGCTACCTCCTCAGGGCGCAACCACCCATACTGCCACAACATATCAAGGCGAAGGGTCAAAAATATTTCCTTCTCCAAAGCAGTGCGCACAGCTTCCTTGCGAAAAGTATCCATAAGGAAGCGTATTTCAGCTTCTGTAGCCCCATAGTGATAAGCATCTTCCACTATAGCTTCCAGTTCAATAGCGAGATCACTTTCAATAATATGAACGCCGTAAATAAGGTTGTTTTTCATTGCGAATTAATTTGTCAATTGATAATGAGACAAGCAGTGCATTATCTTAGCAATGTTATAAGCATCGTCTTTGCCGCGGTGGTGGGTTCCTACAAGGGGTAGCTTGAGATAGCTCAGTGCCTGATGCATTCCCAATCGCTTGGGGTGCTGGGTTACCTCTTGGAAAAGTTCCTTTACATTGATATGCTCATTGCGCATTGGGTAAGGCAGTTTCCTAAGGGCACATTGCTTTTGGAGCATATTTTTGTCGTAATTGCCATAACTCGCCCAAGTGTACTGATAGGCTTGGTATTCCTTTTTAAGGATTTGCAAGGCTTCCTCAAAACTCACGCCTTCCCGCGCCACCAGTTCGGGGGTAAGGGTGGTAAGTTGGGTACAAAAAGGACTGATTTTGGAATGCGTAGGCTTTACCAAAATACCTCTGTTATCGCTAATCTCACCTGTAAGGGTATCGAACAGGCAAATGCCAATTTCTATAATTTCGCTCACTTCTCCTTTGGGAGGTATTCCCTCCCAACAAGTCGCTTCTAAGTCTATAATAATGATTTTGTTTGTCATTGTTTTAATTTTTTAATGAAACTCATACTATATCACTTTCAAAAATACGAATACCGTGAATATTTCTTTTTGTGATAGAATGAATGTATTAATTGATAATATCCTTTACATATTTTTTCCATTGCTCTGGGTTATGTACCTTTTGTAGCAATTGTTTTACATAAGGGCGAATTTGTTGTTGAGCTTTCTCGCCTGCTTCTTCTGAAATCTCTTCTTTAGTAGATTGATAATACAACAGTGGCCAGAGAAGTTGTTCTGCAGTTTCATCATAACCGTGCAAACGATGCGTAAAATAACCTTCGGCATCCCCTGCTTCATACAGTTGTATTAAAGTCTTAAAACCTTCATCTATCCCCCACGCACAAAGCAATTTGGCAGCACAAAGCTCAATAAAGACATCTTCGTGAGTAAGCAGTTTCTTAAGACCTTCAATGCGTTCTTGTGAAATATCCTCAGGTTCGAGATCTTCAGGGAAAGTAGTGTAAGTAACTCCTTGGGGAATGCTATTTAAAAGTTCTTGTATCTGTTCTTCCATAGTAATGAATAGGGTTATTAGTATTTTCTTGAGAAACTTGGAATATCTCCGAGATGCGAGACGCACTCATTGACAAATTGGCAAATTACCTCATTGCCTTATTGTCCTTAATGAAATAGCTCTTATCTTCTGTGGGGCTATAGTAGAGCCTGAGTTTTTCACCTTCTTCCAAAAGAAAAGTAATTTCACTATTTCCGGCTACTTCTTCGGCAAAAATAGCGCTAATGTGTTTGCCTTTGAGTTGCCAAACCTCCGTAAGGTCGTCAAAGCAATAGTCATCATCGTCCTCATCTACTTCATACTCATTCCAACACTCACAAAAAGCAATACCCACATCTAAAAAGAAATGAAAAATAGGTTGTCCTTCAGCTTTCAGATAGACGATTAAAACACCTCCATCATCAGGATTTACACACACTTTGAGTTGCTCTATGGTCAAACCATTGAGTATGCTAAGGTTGAAATGGGTATCTTGGTACATTCTTCCGGTCATAAAGTTTATTTTTTTGAGAGATGCTGATATCTCGGAGAAACTCAGAATAACTTAGAGGGTTGCTGAAATTCTTTTCAACTTTAGTAAAGGTCGTAGCACGACAAGCATTTGCTAATCTGTTAATTCTCTAATTTCCCTCTTGGCAGCGGCGCGTTCTTTTTTATAGCTTTTTTCTACATAAGTGCTTTTGAAATCAGTACCTTTAAAAGTGCGTACAGGGTTGCCGCGTTGCACTTGGGTGTGATTGTTCCAATGGTTTTGCGCTTGCTCGGCGAGTTGCTGAAGCTCCATTTCGGCGAGTTTTTCTTTAAGGCGGGCAAGAGCGAGTTTTTTATTGTCGAGTTGCGAACGCGAATCCTGTGCCAATACGCTGATACCTGTGGGCAGGTGGGTGGCGCGTACTGCCGAATTTACCTTGTTCACATTCTGTCCGCCATTGCCTTGCGAGCGAGTGGTTTGGAACTGTACATCGCGCTCTGAAAAAGTCTGGCGTTGCAGTTGGTCGAGTTCAAAAACGCCTATATACCAATTGCTGCGCTGGTGGAATTTGCGAAAAGTGCTCTTACCTACCCAGCACACGGTGCCGAGCCAAGTTTTCAAAAATGGTGCTAACTCCTTGCCTTTAAGTAGCAAGGTAACCGATTTTACAGTGAGATTGGCATCGCCTTCCTCACGGCTGAGAATGGTATAGCTGATGCCTGCTTGAGTAGCTTCTTGCAGGAAAGTCTTGAGTACTTTTGCCACTACCCATTGGCATTCTAAAGGACCGCGACCAGCGGTGATTTGTATGATTTTTTCTTGCATTTTTTTCTTTGGTTTTTTGTAAATCGGACGAGTCTGACGGGGCAGACTGGTCGGATTGGGGTTAAAGATTGACCTCTAAAAGGATATCAGCGATTTCCATTGCTGAGGTGTGATACTTAAGAGTTGCAATTTCTTTCAGCGGGGTGCGTTTGTACTTTTCCTTAGGCGTATAGCGCTTTTGGAATTGATTCCACGAATAACTGCCTCCATAGATTTTGCTATGGATAATCCCCCAGTTCTTATGGTCATTTATGATTTTATCAAGCTCGGCGAGTTCTCGCTCTATGGCTACATCTACCGGACGGTAGTGGGTGATCATATTAGGCTTTATACGCAATTCAAAACGCCACGCTTCGGTAAACTCGTAATAGGTTTCAAAACGGTCTTTTTGGCGATTGAAACACTCTATCCTCGCAAAATAGGCGCGTTCCTTTTCAGTGAACTTTCCCCTTTCAAGGGCTCTTTCCCATTCCCACTGACTAAAAGAGTACAATTCCTGTTTGCGAGCTATGTAAACACGCTTGCCACGGCGCTTTTTCTTCTTCTGGAACTTACGCGTATCGGCGTATTGATAGGTGTTGATTTTCTCTAAAAGTGTTTCAAAGAAATCGGCTTGTTTGCCTTGTCGCACATCTTCCCTCAGTACAAAGAAACGCACATAGCCCTTTTGGTAGGGTTTTTCGAGTGGCACAAGTGGCAGTTCACGGCGTTGTTTAAAGAGTACTTTTTGGCGTTTGATACATTCGCGCAAATACTTCTCGTGGTCTTCTCGAGCAATGCGCTTACGAGAACGCAGATTGCGCAGGCGAGAAACGCCTTCGGGGGTAATATATAGATTTCCCATTTTTCAATTGACAATTGACAATTAATAATTAACAAATTGCTTCGGGAAAATTTGAAAGTGCCTGAAAAGTTTTATTTATGTGGGCGTTTGCAAAACGCCCCTACATAACATACTACAAAAGCTATTGATTATCAAATTGATCAACTTTGCCAAAGGTCGTAGCACGACGAGCAATTAAAACTTTGCCAAAGTGTAGCGACACAAAAGCGATTTTGAGACTTTTAAAACAGCTTTCAGGGGTGAGGAAAAACAAAAAGCCCGAAGCGGGGTGCTTCGGGCTCTTCTATATATTATACTATTGTTCTAATCAAGCGGATACGCCACGAAGCGTTACCTTGTGGAAAGGTAATACAGATGCGATATGTAACTTGATATAGGTCATTTCTTCGTGTGTATTTTTTGTATTTAGTTAAACGATAATTCTTAAAGTCGGGGGCAAAGGTACAACAATTTTTTGAATATGCAAGAAAAAAGATGTATTTTTGCATTATGAATGAAAAAATAGCCATACAAGGTACCCAAGGTTCGTTCCATTATCAGGCAGCTGAAGCCTATTTTGGTAAGGATATAACCGTTATAGAATGTCGCAATTTTGATATAGTGGTGAAAAAACTCTTAAATGGGGAAGCCCAATGGGGGGTAATGGCGATTGAAAACAGCATTGCAGGGGCTATACTGCCTAACTATGCGCTTATCGACCGCAACAACTTGCACATCACGGGCGAGTACTATATGAATATTCAGCACCACCTGATGGCTCTTGGCAATCAAACTTTAGCCGATATTACCGAAGTGCGCTCACACTATATGGCACTGTTGCAGTGCAAAGATTTTTTTGAAAATTATCCTCATATCCGTTTGGTAGAAGCTACTAACACCGCTCAAGCTGCTAAAGAAATTCACGAGCAGCAGCTGAAAGGTGTCGCTGCAATTGCCTCAACCTCAGCTTCTGCGCTTTACCACTTACCGATATTAGCTGAAAGTATCCAAACTATCAAACGCAACGCTACACGCTTTGTGGTGCTTTCTACTACTGATAACCATCTACCAAAAGAAGCAATCGATAAAGCTATGCTAAAATTCCAAGTATACGACAAGAGCGGAAGTCTTTCTACCGTGCTGAACGTGTTGCGCGACCACGATATAAATATGACCAAAATACAGTCGTTGCCAGTGATAGAAACACCTTGGAAGTACGCTTTTTTCGTGGATGTAGGGTTTGAACATTACGCCCAATTTGAGCAAGCTATGCAACTTTTGGAGATAATGACAGAGGAACTGAAGGTTTTGGGAAAATTTATCTCAGATAATAGATAAGAGGTAAGAAGATTAATACCTAAATCTCTTGGCGAAGCGGTTGATATTCATTTCGTGGGGGATTTCTATTTCTTCAAAAGCGGCTTGGTAAAGCACTTGAGCGCAGTAAGGGGCATTGAGTACACCTCGGGTTCCTAAACCATTGAACACCCACAGATGTGAGTGTTGAGGATGTTGCCCTAAAAGGGGTCGTCTATCGGCTACTGTAGGGCGAATCGCGGCTTGATGACTTAGCACTTCATAAGGAACACTCGTCATTTTGCGCAGTTTTTCTAAAAGTTCGGTACGAGCAGTTTCGGTAATTACTTCAGTTAAATCTTCGGGGTCGTAAGTAGCGCCAAGTATATACTTATCATCACCTAACGGAATCAGTACCCCATCACTTTTGTAGATGTGTTGCAACTGCAAACCAGGAGCGCTGATAGTGAGTGTCTCCCCTTTACACGGACGCATAGGCAATTTGCTGAAATACGGATTTTTGGCAATACCGCAGCCTTCACAGAAAATGATATTTTGGGCAGTAACTCCGCAATAAGCAACGTGTGTATCGTATACTTCTAAATCGTTGTACACAAAAGTCTTCTCATAGCACACCCCTTCTGTTTGCCAACGTTTTATACTTTCATTTATATAGTGTTGTACCTCCAATCTCCCTGTGTGGAGCACTTCGCCTAAGCCAAAGGGCGCTGGAAGTGCCTCATTAAGGGCGGGCAATATCACAGGACTCAAATAAGGAGCGAGCAGCGGATTATCGGAAGCTGTAAACCAATTGTTTTGTTCTTCTACAGAAGCGAATTTGCGCACTACGTGTATAGGAACGCGGAATTGACATTGCATTTTAGCCTCAATTTCGTCGTAAAAACGGTTGGCACTATTCATTATATCCTCGGAATGCCAAACGGGGGTAAATCGCTTTAAAACAACGGGATTATAAACCCCTCCCGCAATAACGCTCGCCACTTGGGAGTGATCGGAGAGGAGGCAGAAGGTTTTGCCGTTTTTTTCGAGGGTATGGGCAAAGCTTACGCCTGCAAGTCCCGCGCCTATGATGATAAAGTCATACATTTTCAGGTTTCAGGGGTTAGGTTTCAGGGGTTAAGTGTGGTGATTACTTGTATGGCTCGCATCTAATTCTCAAATTTTCTTGATTACCAAAGCTGAGTTTGTACCGCCAAAGCCGAATGAGTTGCTCAAAAAGGCATTGATAGGGCGTTCTACAGTTTCGGCGATGATATTCAGCTTAGCAGAAGCCTCATCGGGGGTTTCAAAATTGATATTAGGGGCTATAAAGCTGTTTTGCATCATCAGTACGGAATATATCACTTCGCTGGCTCCTGCCATCCAGCACTCGTGTCCGGTCATTGATTTGGTGGAACTCACAGGGATATGGCTGCCAAAAATCTCGTGTATAGCCTTTGCTTCATTGGCATCGCCTATGGGGGTGGAAGTGGCGTGCGCATTGATATAGTCGATTTCACCCGCTTGCATTCCTGCATTCTGCAAGGCGCGCGCCATCGCACGGGCAGGTCCTTCTACATTGGGGGTAGAGATATGTCCGCCGTTAGACGAAAAGCCATAGCCTACCACCTCAGCAATTGGAGTTGCCCCGCGTCTCATTGCCGATTCGTAACTTTCTAACACCAAAGTAGCCGCACCACCACTAGGCACTAAGCCGTCTCTACTGGCATCGAAAGGGCGTGAAGCTAAAGCAGGCTCTCCCTCACGCATTGAGAAGACCCCAAGACCATCAAAACTGCCCATACTGTACTTGTTGATTTCCTGAGCACCGCCGCAAATCACGCAGTCTTGCATACCGCTTTGTATCAGCAAATAGCCCAAACCTACTGAGTGTGAGCCACTTGCACAAGCAGCACTGATGCTCATATTTACCCCGCGCAGTTGGAAGAGGGTAGAGAGGTTCATCGTTACAGTGGAGTTCATTGTGCGGAACACAGCTCCAGAGCCTACTAGTGTGGTGTCTTTCTTTTCTCTTATCTTGTCGTTGGTAAGAATCACCGACTCGGCTACACTGTCGTTGCCATAGAGAATGCCCACTTCGTTTTGTTGTAAGAAATCGCTATCGATACCTGCATTTTTAAGCGCTTCGAGGGTTGCCATATAGGCAAATTCGCTTTCTTGTCCCATAGAAATACGCTCGCGGCGACCCAAGAGACCTTTGAGGTCGGGGTTTTCTACAAAGCCTGTGAGGGCAGAGCGATAGCCATATTCTTTGCGTTCGGGCAAGAAAACAATACCCGATTTTCCTTGGTATAACGAATCGCGCACTTCGCTGAGTGAAGTGCCTATGCAGGAATAAATACCCATTCCGGTGATAACTACTCTCATAACAATTAACAATTGATAATTAATAATTAACAAACTGGGGCAAAGGTAATAAATATTTACGAATGACGAGTTACGAATGACGAAATTAGGCGTTAGAAAATGTATAAGGGCGTTTGCAGCACATACCCAGCTATCACTGGCTTTCTTACACAACATACTCTAAAAGTGATTGATTATCAGATTTATAGACTTTATCAAAGTTTTGGGACTTTGGCGAAGTGTAGCAATTCTTTAATAGCCCGTGCGGCTCGCACCTTTGGCAAAGTGTAGCGACGCAAATCGACAAATTGGCAAATTATCTCATCACTTCCTTAACGTCTTTTCTTTTGGAGTATGCGACGGGTTTGGCATAGCCAATACGCAAAAGAATTTGAGGATAGACATTGTTTTCAGTGAGTTTTTTGCGTAGAGAAGTATTTACTTCGGGTACTTCACACGGCTGATTGAGGTAGGCGTGAGCGATGCCTGCTTGGGTGAGCAAGAGCAAAAAGCGTTCGAGGGTGCGACCTGTGGCTATCCACGTGGGGATATCGTTTGTAACGGTAGTGATGAGCACCATATCCGAAGAGGATTGAATCTTTTTCAGGTCGGTTTTGTTTTGGGTTTTTGCTTTGAGGCTTCCTTTTACGATAGGCTCTGTAACCCAACGAGGTAAATTAGGCGCCCCGAGTACCGCATAACTGAGTCCGTCGTGAGTGCTTTCAGAGTGTTTTTTGTTGAAGCGAATCCACGAAAGCAGTTCATTTTTAAAAGCAGGATCGGACATCTGAGCGGTATTGCCTTGCAAGACGGCATCAGTGAGTTTCTCGAAGAGCGGAGTGCCATTGGCAAAAGTAAAGATACCCGTTGCTCCTGTTTGCGCTACAAGACTTTGCAATAGCGCAGGGTCGATGTGCTTGTTGTCGTACACCGAGCGGTTGGTTTGTCGTTTTTCAATCACACTCGCCAAAGGGTCAGGGGCAACAGCTTCTGATTTTTGTAAGTCAATGGTGATGACCCCCTCGGGAGTGAGGGTTACATTAGTTTGGTACTGTAGCTCAGAGGCTTTGATACAGAGGTTTTCGAGCGCACAACCCAAGCTGATGAAGAGTTCGCGATGCTGACCATCGACGGCGGGGAGGGCTTTCTCGAAGTTGGGTTTGATAACAATACTGTGATCGGAAGTTTCAAACCACCAAGGCTGAGAGTTATGACCTGAAGGTGCTTGTGTAGCAGCCTTGATAAGGGTCAAAAAATCGGGATTTTGGGCGGAAGCTTTAAGTGTAGCAAGCGCCATCATAAACGTGATAGGTAACATTTTTAAGTTCATTTTAGTTTGTATTTGTTTTATGTTGCAAAGGAACGGCGAAAAAACGCTAAAAAAATGAACTTGGGTTAAGAAATGGCAATACTCAGAAAATTCTTTTTCTAATCCTGCTCAGCGCTTGGGGGGTAATGCCAATATAAGAAGCTATATATTTCAGCGGGATATTCTGGATGAGTTTAGGGTCTTTTTCCAATAGATTGCAGTAAATCTCCTCCGGTGATTGCAATAAGAACTGTGCTTCTCGTTGCATCTTTTCAATGAGCAGATGTTCCAAAATATCAGCTTTTATTTGTAGGTACTCTTGCTGTTCTATGAGGTGTTCCAAGTGTTCACGCCCTATTTTATAGGCAGTAACCTCTTTGAGTGCTTGAATAGAGAAGAGCGAAGGTTCACGCTTTACAAACGAGGCATACGACATAAAAAACTGCTCGGCAAAGAGGATATCTACGGTAGTTTCCTTGTCGGTTGTGGGGTTGTAATAAAAGAAGCGCACGATGCCCTCGCTCAGGTAATAGAGCGAGTGCTCCACCTCACCTGCACGGGTGATGAGGGCATCTTTATCGAAATGTACTTCAGTAAAATACTGACTGAGGAAATCGAGGTTTAGGGTCATTGTATATCTTCTGTTTTTTCTTCTTTTATAAACCACATTTGGCAGGTATTGCCTGTAGCAAAAGTAGTAGGTCGTGCAAAATGTAAGTTGTGTAGATCTGTTTTAATGCCTTTTATCCAACCGCAGTCTACTTGGCATATAATTCTTTGCAAGAAAGTATACTCAAGGGCTTTTAGTACTTCGTGAAACAAACACTTTTTAATTTGCAATACATAACCATAATCATTGTCTATAAGACGCTCAAAGCCAAAACTTTTGCCAAAATAATACGCTTCTCGTGCTTTTGATATCTCCACAATCGCCTTAAAAGGGCGCTCCGAAGCTGTTAAGAAAGCCTCAGTGTTTTGCTCCATAAAAGGGGCTATCGGCTCATTGATAGCAAAGCACACATATTTGAAAGCCTCTTTCTCTTCCTTGCCTATCTTCAGAAAAGCTTCATACAAAGCTACTACCAAAACCGCAAATTGCACATTCCCCTCATCCAACTCATTCTCGATAAGATGAGATACTTTTTGTAATGAGTGCTTAAAATAATCTTCAAAAGCGTTTGAAAACTCTTCAAACAACGCTTCATCTATCCATTGTTGGGATTTTATATAAGCAAAAGCCTCTTTCTTTATCCACTGATAGCTGTCCAGCGGACTAAAACTATATTGTTCTTCTTGGTTCATTTTACATTTGTTTTATAAATGCAAAATTACGCACTGCAATACACTAAAAAGTTGCTATTTGGCAACTTCCTCTCTTTACTTATAAGATTTTAGTCTGCTGATAGTATATTTAGTCATCCCGAGCATTGTGGCAAGGTCTTTTTGTTTCACTTTTTGTATAAAGGCAGGAAAGCTGAATAAGGCTTCATATCGCTCTTTAGCCGATTGCCTTTGGAAGAGTTCAATAGTTTCCATCAGCCGTAGTATTGTTTGTTGTTCATTTTGTATGAAGAACTGTTGCCACTGATAATTGTTTTGGAGTAGTTTGTCCATTTGTTGCTTATGTATTTTCAGAACTTCAGTCTCTTCAATAGCTGTAATAGCATAACGAGAAGGCAAAGAATTTGTATAACTAAATTGCTCTGTAAAGAAGTAATCTTCAAAAGCTATCCAACTGGTGTATTCCTCGCCATTATCATCGTAGAAGAATATCCTAAGAGCCCCTTTGTTTACAAAGTAATAATGTTCACACACTTGTCCGAAGTCCAACAACAAGGTATCTTTAGTAAGAACTTCTTTTTGAAAAGCCTCGCCAAGGAGTTTTTCCTCTATTTTTAGTTTAGGAATCGTTTTTTGTATGTATGCAATAAGTTTTTCCAAATCTTCTGTAATTCAGCAATAGTGTGTGAGGCAAAAGTAGTATTATTTTTCTAAATACCAAGATACATAATGAAAAAAAGGACCGCCTTAATACGGCAGTCCTCTTTATATTTTTAAATAATTGTGTGTGCGACTCGCACTAGAATTTGTAGCTTAAACCTAATCCTAACAATTCACGGATTTGGAAAGCGCGTGCAGCATCGTCGTCGTAGATGGCTTGGAAAGTAAAGTTAGCTGATAAGTATTTGTTTATTTTCATCACTACGTTGGCGGTGTAATCTAGATCTACGTTTTGAGGTTTATCTAAGTAGTTGCTATACAAAGTAAGAATATTTTCAAATGATACGTTATCCATTACATTAAATTTAGCATATCCGCTAAGAGATAGACCGAGTTCATATCGTATAGTTTTTCCTTTTTCTACTCCGTAGAAAGTATCAGCTACAGTCCATCTGCTTTTAGCAGTAGTGATTTTAGAAGTAGCAGGGGCGAAATTCACTTTTAGGTTATCGCTTTTCTTCCACAAGATACCGGGACCGAATTGTATATACCCAGGAGAGAGCAATTGGTTGATAAGGTCGCGTTGAGTACCAGAGGTATATTTATAACCATCGGTCATTTGGGTTTTGAAGTTGAAGAAGAAAGAGTAGAACCACTGAGGGTTATTCAATTGGTAACCGAGTACAGAGTTTACCTCAAATCGGTCGGTTGTTTTACGGGTGAAGTCATCCCCTTCGATTTTAGTCAATCCATAATCGATATAGAGATTGTTATCCCAAGCCCATCTATCTTTTTTGTAGTTGAAGGCATAGCTAATAGCGAGGTTAGCAGCTACGTTGTTAGTACCACCTCCAGTCCAATCGTGGTTGAAAGCAGCTTGAGAGAACAACAATGAAGCGCTACCTCCTCTTGTCCAATGAGGAGCAGGAGCTTCTTCAGCGGGAGTTTCTACCGCAGTAGGGTCTTGAGCCACAGCATTAGCAGTTTCGTCTTCCTGAGCAAAAGTAGCTACAGAAGAAAGTAACAAAGCTGAAAATAAAAATTTTTTCATAAGTGATTTATTAATTTAGTTTACAAAAATCCTAATTCGAGTTTCGCCACCTCGCTCATCATATCTTGATTCCAAGGGGGATCGAAAGTAATTTCTACAAGTGTTTCGTGTACTTCGTCTATACTTTGCACCTTTTCTTTCACTTCCATAGGGAGAGATTCGGCAACGGGGCAATTAGGTGATGTGAGGGTCATTAGGATTTTCACATCGCGGTCTTCGTTCACGAAAACGTCGTAGATAAGTCCGAGTTCGTAGATATCTACAGGGATTTCGGGGTCGTATATAGTTTTGAGCACCTCAACGATTTTTTCGCCGAGTACTTCGGTATTTATGATTTCATCCATCTTTTTTTAGTTAAGAGATAAGAGGTAAGACCTCTAATTCCTGTTTTCTAATTTCTAATTCCTATTTTCTAATTCCTGCCGAGCATACTGTTTCATTTGCTGAATCATACTCACTAAGCCGTTGGCGCGGGTGGGTGAAAGGTGGTCTTTAAGACCGATTTTATCAATAAAACTCACATCGGCGTTGAGGATATTCTCGGGGGTTTGATGAGAGAATACTCTTATTAAGAGAGCGACAATACCTTTGGTGATAATCGCATCGCTATCGGCGGTGAATACGAGTTCGTTACCTTGCTTTTCGGCGTGTAACCACACCTGACTTTGGCATCCTTTGATAAGGTGATTTTCAGTTTTATATTGTTCGTCTATTAGAGGCAACGACTTGCCGAGTTCTATGAGATATTCGTAACGTTGCGTCCAATCTTCAAAGAATGAAAACTCTTCAATGAGCTCATTTTGAATATGTTCGATAGTCATTTGCAATAAATTAGGGGGCAAAGATAAAAAACAATTGAGAATTGACAATTAACAATGGGTAGTTTTAACAATTTTAACAGTTGAGATTCAAGAGTGGGAAGTAAAAGCAGGGCGAATATTATATGGGTATAAGGAGCATAAATTAGGAGCTATATTTTGTTAAGAATTGCCATATTTCTCGAAGTACTCATTGATAATCTTTTCTAATTCCTCAAAAGAGATTTCGAGTTCGCTATCGTTTAGATAAATACCTGTGAAGTCTTTGCTCATACCCTTGAGCTGATTTGCATATTTTTCAGGCTGTTTGAGTTTGATATAGATATGCTCTCCATAATAATTTGCTCTCCCTATAGAAGCTATTTCACTCCAAGGGATTTCACCTACCCTTTTACCCAGAGGAGTTGCATTGCTTTTGAGGTAGTCGGGGGTGAGGATAACACCTTCGTTCTTTTTGTTCGAGCGCCATAATTCTTGTATGTGTTTATAAAAAAGATAAGTTCCCGCTATAAAAAGGACTACAAATAGCACGAGATAGAATATTTTTATTCTATCAGCTGATAGAATAAAGACAATAATGGCAGCAATACCAAGCATTATAAGGATATATAAGCCTGTGAGTTTAAGCATTTTCTTTTTGCTAAATGGGATAATTGTGTGATTCATTTTTTTTGTATTTAGTTAATAATAAAATTTTTGATTTGTATATTTTTCAATGATTTGCAAGAAATGAGGGAGTACTTTTTTAGGTAGGGTAAATATTATTTTTTCAGGAGCTTTGAATTCTACCAAAATACCATTTCTACGATAGCTCCAATCTACATTGGTTATTTGGGTGGGGTCAATTTCTTTGATAGCAAAGAAAATAAAAATGTACAACTTATCGTTGCAAAGCACAAATGGCGGATTATATTTGCTTGTGAACGACAAACTATCTTTAACCTTGAGAAGGAGCTCAAAATCATCATCGCTCATTTGTTCTAAAAGCATATGCTGGACTTTTTCGTTGCGCTTTATTACATAGAAGAGAAGGTAATGCAGTAACAAAATAGGTACATAGACAGATAGTAAGGTCATTTTTGTATCATCATAGATTGATAATATATTGAGTATTCCTGTTTTCTCATATTCTTCTTTGAGTAATATTGCTATAAGAACACATAGAGGGAGGTATAAAATCACTAAGAGTATGATATTTGCGTACTTGCTATATTTGCGTACTTGCTGCCTATAGGCTTCCCGCTTTTGGGAGAGCTTGTGAGTAGGTCTAAAGAGAGCTAAGCGCTCTTCAAAAGCATTTTTGCGCACTACTGTAAAGTACA
>NZ_CALGWU010000064.1 GCF_937936315.1 uncultured Capnocytophaga sp.
AGCCGTAAATAGAGCCTATAACGCCTATGCCTATTACTAAGATTTTCATAGTGTCTTTTTTATTTACATACAAAATAATTAGTCAATTAGCATATTTTCTAATTCTCCAATTGGCTAATTTTCTCAATGCGTTTATTGAGTTTTTTCAAATCCTTTTTAATTTTTCTTTCTTGGCGTTTGGTGCCTCGTAGTACTATTTTAGCTATCTTTCTTTGTTTTTTGCTAATGTTCTTATTGAAAGCAAAAAAGGCATCTTTGTGTTTACTTGCTAAAAAATCTTTAGCTTCAGCTTGCATTTTAACGGCTTTAGCAAGCTTGGTTTCCAGTTTTTCTTTTTCGGTCTGTAGCTCAGTAAGGGTTGAGGGTTGCTCTTGAGATTGTGCAGTGGCAATACCTCCTAAAAATAGCGCAAATAGGGCTGCTATCAAAAATCTTTTTTTCATCTTTTTTTGTATGATATTTTTTTTAAGGGCACAAAGATAGTGATAATTCCATAATACCTACATTCTACTCTTCAATTTCCTCAAAATACCTATCTAAATGGCTGTATATTTCCATATCTTCCTCTGAAGCATCTCGCAATACTATATGGTTACAAGATTTTTCGGTATTAGCGAATGCAAAATTGTGTTCTCCGTAGTAAATTTGATAGCCTTCTCTTACTAACGACCAAACTTCACCCGCTTTAAAGTTGAAAACATCATTTTTCACCCGATAGCTTTTTCCTACTTGTAATTCCATACGATGTAATTTTTAAAGTACAAATATAATGATAAATTGTTAATTATCAATTGTCAATTACCAATTATTTTATACCTTTGCATAAACTACAAAAATACTAATGGATAAATTATTAAAAGAACAACAAGGCAAAAAGCGGCTAAATATGATAAGCTTTTCACGTATTGTTATAGCCTGTCTCTTAGTTTTCGTTGTTACTTCTTTTTATATAATATTTAAGGATAATAATCAAGTAGATGAGTATTTCTCCTCGAATTCTTACCAATATTGTTTAGAGGATTCTTTTTTTTATAAATACCAAGGAAAAATATATACCAAAATAATAGGCAAAGGTTATATAGCTGTTCCTGAAGCAGATGCGGCTACTTTTCAAGTATTCGCCAAAAGTCTGCGAATCCAACAAATAGGATGGGATAAAACACACGTTTTCCATAACAACCAAATCGTCCCCTTACAGCCGCCTATTACCCCTATAGGCAATGACCTTTTTACCGATGGAAAAGACACTTACTTTTGTGCCTCTCGCCCTGACTTTAAAGCCGGCACTAATGACTATCCCCCTATAAAGCAAGTCGGTTCTAACGGACAAAAGTTCTCCGCGCTCAACTCTTCACCTTATCTCTCTACCGATGGTACCTATTTCTATTACCAAGGCGAAAAAATAGAAGGTGCCAAAGATACTATTTTCCCTATTTTGGAATTGAGAGATCGTGATGAAAATTCCAAAAAAATGAGCGTTTCTTGCTATTTTTC
The DNA here is from genome assembly GCF_937936315.1 of uncultured Capnocytophaga sp. Lineage (GTDB taxonomy): Bacteria > Bacteroidota > Bacteroidia > Flavobacteriales > Flavobacteriaceae > Capnocytophaga. Next base: position 1,495 of record NZ_CALGWU010000064.1, read on the forward strand.
TGACGGGAAACGCGTCTTTTACAAAAACCATCTATTAGATGAAACTTTTACAGATGATCTTGTTACTGATATCTTCTCTAATCACGGCTATTTTGAGTATCTCTATCACCTCAATGGGGGCAAAGTATTTATCGACGGAAAGCCTTTTATGCCCAGCGAGACTCCCTATCATTTGCTGATAAGTGATGATCGTTATACCGACCATTTGTTTTTTACCAATGAAAACGGCGTTTATTATTATGATTTAGAGGAAAAAGAAGCCAAAAAAGCAATGGATAGCAATCCTTTTAAAGGATATAAAAAAGAGGAAAATGGTTATTTTTACAATGGAAAAAATATATTGTTTTTTATACAAAGAGTTCACATAGGAGGGAGAAGATTTAAAGGAAAGACAGGCTACTCTACTGAAATATGCTTGCTAAAGAATACCTCTCCTTTAGAATTTGAAGACAGAATCAAACAAAAAGCCCTTTCGTCTGAAGACTATGAGGTATTAGCAAAAGCCAAAACTCGTACTGTTTCTTTTTGGGATCGCTACTTTTTCGTATTGGTGCTTATTATACTAACAAGCTTAAGCTATATCATCCGCTTTATATTTAGGCAATACAATATCACCATAGATCCTTTTTTATTAGATGAAAATTATTTGAGAATCAACAATTTGGTAGGAAAACGCTATCTTATTACAGATATTCAAAAAGTAGTCTTTACAATCCATAAAGAGAAAAACATCTCGGGGAAAATGCGTATTGTAAGCAAAAGTAAAGGTACTTCGATTTCTTATAGTGTTAAATCCGGAAAAAAAACAGAAACTGCCCTTCTCGAAAGAATAAAAGACTTGCAGCTGTTGTTAGAAAATCAAAATATCAAGGTAGAAATTGATTCATAAATTTTAAAATATGAAAACTATGAACAGCACTAAGAGAAACTACTCTAAACAAGAGAAGGAAAAGAAACCCAAAAAGGAGCCTCTTTTTGGAGAAAAGTTATTGAAAATAGGACGTATAATCCTAATAGTGATAGGTAGCTGCTATCTCTTATCCTTCCTAGGAAGAACACCTTACGTTATTTTTAATAGTGCCTCTATAGGCCTGATGATGCTCTTTTTCTTCCCTTTAGCGGTTTCAATAGTGTTATATCTATTTTTGTACCATTGGGTACTCACCAAACGCGTTCGCTATGAGCAATTTATTAGAGGCGAACTCCCTCCCATTATTAGAGTAAAAGCTTTGAATGATAAAATTTCTCAAGGAATAATATTCGTGTCTTTTGTACTGTTTTTTTTGTGGGTATTCTGGTTTTTCGACAGAGAAATTACAAGCAAAGAGGCCGAAGGACTGGCAAAGTACTTTTATCAGTTTATAGAAATTAGCATTTTAATAGGAATTATAGTGCTTTTTGCCTATGATTTGAGAAAAGAATATCAAAATACTTTCTATGCTATTGAGATAAAAGATGGGGTGCTTTACATTTTTTATAAAGAAACGCTCCAACAGACTATCGATTTAAAAAGTATTCGCTACGTCTATTTTTATTTGAATACAAGTTCAAAAGAAACTAAAATTCACCCTCGTATGAAGGTTTTCAATGGCCGAACCTTCATACTATGCATCAAACTCAGTGTTGATAACTATCTTTTACTAAGAGCCTTTTTTGCTCGCAATAATATCAATATAACAGACAATTATACAATTTTGAGAGAATTTGGAAAATGGAAATAAAAGTCATAGAACACATAAAGCTCTCCCAAGAGCTCGTAGACCAAAAAAAATTCTTTACTTTAGGATATTGCGAAGCTCTCGAAACATACCTAATGGCGGTACTTGTTCCTTGGATCGTAGACTATAACCGCTATTATCGCATAAGTATTGAAGAGTACCATTTATACCTAAATGACCCGCAAGCATTCTGCAAACTATATGAAAAAGAAATTAGTAGAGGGGAAGATTGCCTTACCCAGAAGTTTATAGGCGCCGATGCGCTACGCGATTATGATGGTAGAGTCCATTTCACACGTGCTTATCCCTCAAAAGAAGTAAACCCTTTTGTGAATTATATCTATTATGAGGGGGTGCTCTATGCCCGCATTCTTTGGGACAAAGGCACTGTATACGTCCCTCCTTATCAGAAAGTAAAAACCCCTAACGGAGACTGGGAGTATCCCTTGCGAAAAGAATGTTATATAGAAAAAGACCCAGAAAGCAAAAATCTCTGCTTTTGTCTTGATACAGAAAAAGAAAAAACTTATAATTAGCGAATATGTTTTATATAGAAGAATGTAAAGTAACATTACTTAACGATCGCACCTATCAAGTAACCTATTTAGGGGAAAATATATTATTGAAATATGAGACAGAACCCCCACAAGGCGATGAGATTTACTCAGTATATTTTCCTAAGTTAAAAAAAATATTCCCTTATTGGTGTTACTTGAGAAATATCATGCAAATAAGTATAGATGAATCTCCTGAAAGCCTTTATCTATCTATAGAAGCCGTAAAGCCTCATCAGTGGTCTGGTATTGTTAATATAATCATTGACCCTAAGAACAGTAGGTATGCCTGTTTGGAGGATTGGTATCCTTGCATCAAAGTAGAAGGAAATACAATTCATTTCTATAACAAATACACAAGGAACGAATATATCCTAAAAGATTTTAAAGAACTCAATTGGTTATCGATCTGCTAAAAACAAACTTTTAATAAGAACAATGAGTAAAATATGGAAAAATATCATAGCCCAAATACAAGAAGAGGTAAAGGCAAGCTTTCAAGAACTATACGCTTCTGTGGATTTTGGAGCTTATATAGCCCCACAAGATTACTTTGTGTCTTACATCTTTAAGACAGAAGAGGAACTGGGCAAAGCAAAGGGAACGGGCTTACTGCAAAAGATAAACAACTATCACCAAAAACTATTACGCGAGCAGCAATACCCCGAAGAAGGTATAAAGGACTGTACTTTTGCCTCTCAGGAAGATTGTAATAAGGTGTGTAGCGGAAATTGGTACTATTATTACAAATAAAATATGAATCAGCTAATAAATAAACTCTCTAAAAAAGGACAGAAAAAGGAACAGCTTTTCGGAGAAAAGTTATTGAAAATAGGACGTATGATCCTAATTGTACTTTTGTGTTTTTTCCTGTTAGAACTTCTATGGTTAGTCTCGAACTTTACCCTTAGCAAGGAGTTTATAAACGAGATTATAATCCCTATCCTCCTATTAACAGTCTTAATAGGGTTATATGGCTTTTTTTACAGATGGGTGATGGACAAACGTATGCGCTATAGCCAGTACACAAGAGGTGAATTACCTCCTACTATCAAGGTAAAAGCACTGAAAGACAAAACTTTTCAATGGATAAAATTTCTGTCGATTGTAGTTTTTTATATAATAATGTTCTGGCAAATAAGTAGCCAAATTATAATTGAGCATAGAGAAGGGGTAGCCAAATATTTTTATTTACTTATAGGAATTGCTGTTTTAATAGTTATTATAGTGCTTTTTGGTGGGGATCTTGTAAAAAACACCGATAATACTTTCTATGCCTTAGAAATAAAAAATGAGGTTCTTTCCATTTTTTATAAAGAAGAACTAGCTCAAACTATCGATTTAAAATCCATTCACCATATCCATTTTTTCCTCGAAAAAGTGAGAAAAGGAGAAGAATCTGATAGAATACACCCTCGTATGCAGATTTACACCTCAAGAACAAATAGAGTATTGCACATCAAGCTAAGTATTGACAACTATCTTTTACTAAAAGCCTATTTTTCTCATAACCATTTCAAAGTAACAGATGAATATAATCTGTTTATTTAATTACAATGTCTAACATTCTTCATTTTATAAAGAACTGGACGCTCCCCGTCTCAATGGGGATAGGGTCAGTGGCGTATTTGGTATTTTATTACGTACCAGCTTTGGAGGGGGCTTCGCAATGGTTTGCGCCCTTTTTCAACAGCATATTGCCGCTATTTATGTTCCTCATTCTGTATGTTACCTTTTGCAAGGTCGATTTTAAGAAATTAGCCCCAGTGAAGTGGCATTTTTGGACGACTGCTTGTCAGTTACTTTTGGTAATGAGCATTCCTTTCTTTCGGGGAGTAGTGAATCGGTTTGATTGTCTATGGCATAGCTTTCGTATTGTGTTCTAAGAAGCACACTCCTTTGTGCCCACAGTATATTTTGCCCCCAAAGGACTAATAATAAAGCGAGTAGTCTTTTCATTTGCTAATTTACTAATTTGTTATTTCCTCTTTCTTCATTTCCTCAATACGTTTGTTGAGTTTTTTCAATTTCTTTTTGATTTGTTTTTCTTGGCGTTTGGCACCTCGTTCGACAGTCTTAGCGAACTTTCTTTGCTTTTTGCTGATATGCCTATTAAAGGCAAATGCTACATCCGCGTATTTACCTGTTAAAGAATTTTTTGCATTTTCTTTGTCTTCAAGGACTTTGGCAAGCTTGGCTTCCAATCTTTCTTTTTCGGCTTGTAGCTCGGCAAGGGTTGAGGGTTGCTCTTGAGATTGCGCCACGGCAATACCGCCTAAAAATAGCGTGAATAACGCTACTATCAAAAATCTTTTCTTCAGCTGTTTATGTGCTTTTTTAAAGGGTGCAAAGATAGTGATAATTTGTTTATTTGCTAATTAGCGATAATTTAAATATAATACTGATTTGCCCTACTCTTCTATTTCCTCAAAATACTTATCCAAATGGCATCCTATTTCCATATCTTCATCGGAAGTATTACGCAATACCATAAAATGACAATTTTTCTCGGCATTAACGAATACAAAATTTTGTTCGCCGTAGTAAGCTTGGTATCCCTCATCTACTAACGACCAAACTTCACCCGCTTTAAAGCTGAAAATATCATTTTTTACCCGATAGCTCTTTCCTACTTGCAATTCCATAATAATATGTTTTTCCAAGGCACAAAGATAATAATAATTAGTCATTTGCTAATTAGCTAAATAGCAAATTATTTACTACCTTTGCCAAGTAAATTGGCAGCAAAAAAGAAAAGGATATGAGCGATTTTAAACTAACACTTTTGAGAAAATGGGAATTTGACAATGAATTCTCCTTTGTTTATGCTTCAACTTTACTACCCGATGGAACGGCTGTAATCCTAACTTCTGATCATACCGATTGGCATAAACATTACGTCCTTGTTCTTTCAACCGAAGGCGTCAAAAAGATTTCTATTGAATACAACCCAACATCCAACAGAGATTATCCTGTGCTTTTCAGATATAAAGAAGGGTTTGGCATCATCATCTCGGCAAAAGAAGTGTGGTATTACTCAGATATATATTCCTCGCCAGTACTCATCCCGATAAAAAATAAAACATTGCTCAGGTATAACATTGTACCAGAGAAGGCTCAGCAGCGGTATTTTCAAAATATATCCGATAGTCAAACGATTCCCGTTTGCTTTGAAAATGAAGTTTATTACGGCAATGCAAGATGTTTTGCCCTTTTAGAATTTGATAATACTGCCAAAACTGCCAAATGGAAATCTTTTTCAAAAATAGATAAAAAAGCATTTACGCATTGTGACAACAGAACCACCGACACCCCAAAAATAGACAGTCTTAAAATATCGAATAAAAAAATCTACGCCTTCATTTCGGGTGAAAGCGCTTCATCGGTCAATAAATGGGGAATGGATTATTATGCGCTCGCACAAATTTCTGCCGAAGGGAAGGTAATCGAGAAAATTATCGAATCGGACAATTTGCATACCGATTATAAAAAACGTGGTGTTAATGGCTGTTTCACAGACTCAGAATATGTGATACTAACACCTGTTTTTAAAACCGATGAATGGAAGGGCAATCAAAAAGTCTTTTCGCTCACCACACGCGAATATGGCAATGTTTTCTTACCTAAAGGAATGACAAAACACAAACTCCAAAATATCACAGGCAACCTTTGCTTGACCTCTCTTTTCGACAGAGGTTTAAAAGAAATATCTTTGTGTAATTACAATAACTCATAAAATTAGACATTAGCTTTTATGTCTCAAAAAATCAGAGTTTTCAATAAATTATTAGCCCATTATGGCAAGCAATATTGGTGGAATGACCCCAATCGCATTACCGACTGGATATCGATGATTCTCATTCAACAAACCACCCAACAGAATACCGAAAAAGCTCTTGCAAACTTAGAGGGTAAACTATCGGTAGAGGCTTTACATGCTATGCCACTCACTACTTTACAGGAATATATACGTCCGGCAGGCTTCTACAAGCAAAAAAGCACTTACATCAAAGCCCTCATAGAATGGTATGTGTCGCACGGGGCTTCCTTACAAAAGTTTGAGGCTATCCCTACTGAGGAACTTCGCAAGGAACTGCTCTCTATCAAAGGTGTGGGGGAAGAAACTGCCGATGCAATGTTGTTGTACATCTTTGAGCGAAAGGTGTTCATAGCCGACCAGTACGCTATACGACTTTTGAACCGCCTAAATCTCTCTTCTGCACAAACCTATAAAGCGCTCCGCGAAGAGTGTATGCCCTTAGTAGCTGAAATTCCGTTAGAAACCTGTCAAGAATGGCACGCTGTGATTGATGTACACGGCAAGGCTTACCGCAGAGGTTTTACCGATGAACAATGGTTGTTAGAATAATTAGTACAAATGAATCGTATTCTTCTTTTGATAGCCCGTGTGGCTCGTACTTGGACGCTTCCTATCTCGATGAGCATAGGGGCGGGAGTGTATTTGTTGTTTTATTATACACCTGCTTTAGAGGGACTTTCGCAGTGGTTTGCTCCTATATTCGAGGCTATTTTACCACTTTTTATGTTCCTTATTCTATATGTTACTTTCTGCAAAGTAGACTTTAAAAAGTTGACGCCTGTTCCGTGGCATTGGTGGATGATAGCGGTGCAGTGTATTTTGGTAGGGAGTATCACGGGAGCGATTCTCTTCTTTGGCATTCGGGGGAAAGAACTAATCCTCTTGGAGAGTGTACTCGCTTGTATTATAAGTCCTTGCGCAGCGGCAGCTGCCGTAGTAACTCTCAAGCTCGGTGGCAATTTAGAGCAAATGACTACTTATACTTTCCTTTCTAACCTGCTCTGCGCACTGCTCATTCCCGTGTGTTTCCCACTGATAGAACCCGCTTCACAAATGACCTTTTGGGGTGCTTTCTCGCTGATAATGCAGAAGGTATGTTTGGTACTGGTCGTACCGATGTTATTGGCATTGCTCACCAAAAGTCTCCCCCTGCTCCACCGCTTTCACCAATGGCTTATTCATATTCCAGACCTTTCTTTTTATTTGTGGGGTTGCTCGCTAATGATAGTTACCGGCACTACGCTGAGGAACATTTTCCACGCAGGGACAAGTGTATTATTTCTATCCCTTATAGGGATTTCAGGATTGGTATTATGCTTGTTCCAATATGCTGTAGGGCGCTATATAGGTAGATTTTTCGGCACTTCTATAGAATCTGGACAAGCCTTAGGGCAGAAGAACACCGCTTTTGCTATCTGGATAGCGGCTACTTACTTGCATCCGCTTTCTACCGTAGGGCCAGGTTGTTATATTCTTTGGCAGAATATCATTAACTCTATTGAAATATGGAAAAAAGGCAAATACAAAGCTTGATAAGAACTCAAAGAAAATTTGAAGAAATAGAAATGAGGAACAAAAACACGGCTATTTTACAGTCAATAAAAGTTATAATAAAAGAGCAGAGTTTGAATTAGCTCTGCTCATTTATGATAATTACCAAGCAATTCGCAAAGATGTTAGCACTTGGTATAGAAAACTCTTCTAAAAATTGTAAGTAACGGTAGCATTTACATTGCGTGGGGCACCAGGGAAGTTGCGGAGGTTATCGTAACCACTAATCCAATAGGTGTGGTTGAGCACATTGTTTACATTTACTTGGAACTGTACATCTTTCACTTTGTAGTAGAGTACAGCGTTTACTAAGGTGTATTCGGGGTAGGTGGCAGCCGTAGCACGACGCCCTACTTGCCCTAATCGCTCACTTACATAATTCACTCCTACACCTAATCCCAAACCTTCTAAAGCGCCCTTTTGGATAATGTATTTCGTCCAGAAATTAGCGGCGTGACGGGGCGTGCTGGGGCGTTGCATATTCAGATCTTTTAGCGCACCTTCTTCTTTTAGTTTTACGATACGGGCATCGGTATAGGCGTAGTTCGCCACTACACTCCAGTTGGGGGCGATACGTCCAGCGACATCTACTTCAAAACCATTCGATTCTTCGTCTACAGGTACGCGCCAATCGGGTTTGCCTGCTTTGGCACTTTGCTCTAACGAGTTCTCTTGCTTGATTTTAAATACCGAAACAGTAGCATTCAACCGCTTGTTGAACCATTCAGTTTTGAGCCCTATTTCGTGTAATTCACTCTTCACATAATCAAACGGACCTCCATAGCGCTCAGGGTCGGACTGTATGTTTGCCCCTTGAGGTTGGAATCCCTTTACCCAAGTGGAATAGAGGTTGATGTTTTCGGAGGCTTCCACCACCAATCCTACACGTGGTATAAAGGCTTTGGTTTCAGTTTGGGTCTCTTTATCGGTGCCTTTGTTGAGGATTTCGGTAAACCACTCTTGTCGCAACCCAACGAGTACTTTCACGATGCTGATGTCCATCTGCTCTTGCACATATACGCCGTGAGAATATTCCTCATACGGATTGAGCACATTTTGGCGGTAGATATACTTGCTAATGTCTTTATAACTATTACCCGCCGAACGATTTTCTAAATCGAACACTGGTACATTGGTAGTAGGAGTTTGTACTGAACCTGCTAACACGTTGGCGGTAGTGGTATAGGTATTCACTACTTTGGTTTTGTCCTTGCTCAAATACCCCTGAGCAGTAGTGCCTGAAGAACCGTATTTCTGTTCCGATAGGAAATAGTCGTAGCCCACTAATAACTTGTGTTTTACGATACCCGTGTTGAAAGTGAAGTTGAAGTAGTTGTTAAAACTATTGTTCGCAAACGAGCGCTTACGCTGGTTGAAGAGCATCAGCACCTTGTTAGGGTCGGCATAGCGGAAAGCGTTGGCACCATTGCCTATTTGCTTGTAGTACAAGTTGGCTTGGGTGTGTTCTTGCATATCCTCACTATAAGTAGAGTTGAGGTAGATAGCATTAAACGAAATATGCTCGTTGAACTTATGAGAGAGCCCGATAGTAGTGTTGAGCGTATTTTCCTTAAGGAAGTCGTTAGCAGCGCTCATCGACATACTGATGGGGGTATCGTAGAGCGTACCATTGGCAGGGAAGGCTTGTCCGCGGTCTATTTTGCCATTGAAATTCTGATAGACAAAATCGACATTCACGCGGGTTTTGTCGTTAGGGAGATAAGAAAATGAAGGGGCGACGATATAGCTTTCAGAACCTTGCAAATCGCGGAAAGAATCGGTTTTTTCATAGCCTAAATTGAGGCGGTATAAAAGGGTTTTATTAGCGTTGAGCGGACCGGTGAAGTCGCCGTAGGTTTTGAGGGTATTCCACGAACCAACGCCTACCGAGATGCTGTTTTGGTTTTTTAGAAGAGGTTTTTTGGTTACCCTATTAATCACACCTCCAGGGGCAGCATTGCCAAAGAGTGCCGAAGCAGGTCCTTTGATCACTTCCACACGCTCAATATTAGCCAATGACGATTGTTTCCACAAGCTCGTTTGGGCACGCATCCCGTTGAGCAAATTCCCCGAATTGCGGTTGCCTGTCGCACGAAATCCGCGTATTGAAAAATCGTTGTAGGAAGTGTATTGGTTTACCCCACTGATATTTTTTACTACCTCATTTACGGTAGTAGCACCTTGGTCTAAAATGAGCTCTTTGGTAACATACCCCACCGACTGAGGAACATCTTTTAGAGCAGCAGCTGTTTTGGTACCTATAAAGGAATTGGTGTTTTTATAGCTACTTTCCTTTCTGCCAACTACTTCTACTTCTTGTAGGGCAGTGAGTTCTTCGCTGAGTTGCACATCGAGGTGCGTGTGCGTACCACTGGGATTAGGACTGATATCGGCGCGTATTTTCAGCGATTGGAAGCCAACATAACTAAATACAATAGTTTGCTTGCCAACAGGTACGTGGTGGAGGTTGTAAAACCCAGCTTCATTGGTGGTAACACCATTGTTAGTGCCTTCGAGTAGTACGGTAACCCCTACGAGCGGCTGTTTGTTTTCATCGGTTACGCGCCCTCTTACATCGGTTTGTTGAGAAAAAATATAGTGAATATTAACGCCTAAAAAGGTTAATAACAGAAAGATACGTTTCATATAAAATTACTATTTAAAATTATTCTATTTTATTACAGCGTGCAAAAATAGAGAAAATTTTAAATATAGCAAGAAGATAATAAAAAAACTGCCCAAGAAAGTATAAAACTTTTCAGGGCAGTTTTCATTATGTATTAAAAAACAACTATGTCATTACAAGGGTTTTACCAAACTCAAGAACCATTCTTTTACGTCGCCTTCCAAAAGGGGAGCGATTTTTTCTTCACAGGTTTTGTGGTAGGCATTAAGCCATTGGCGTTCTACATCGGTAAGGAGAGATACATTAATACCTGAAGGCATAAATGGACAAAGGGTGAGGGTTTCAAAATCGTAGAAAGTACCAAACTCGTTGCTCGCTACTTCACGTACCGCAATGAGGTTCTCGTGACGAATACCATATTGATTTTCTAAATAAAAACCAGGTTCATCGGAGCATACCATACCCGCTAAAAGCACTTGTGGGTTGAGGTCTTTGCGGATGTTTTGAGGTCCTTCGTGTACGTTCATAAAGCTACCTACACCGTGACCTGTACCGTGACCGTAGTCCTTGTGGTTTTTCCAAAGTGCCATACGTGCATAAGCATCGAGTTGTACGCCGCGAGTGCCTTTAGGGAATTGTACCATTGCGAGTTGTATCATCCCTTTGAGTACAAGGGTACTATCGTCTATAAACTGCTGACTTACTTTGCCTAATGGAATAGTACGAGTGATATCGGTAGTACCTTCAAGATACTGTCCGCCAGAGTCTACCAATATGCTGCCTTCAGGGTGTACCTCTTTACTGCCGTGTTCGGGAGCTGAATAGTGCACAATAGCGCCATTGCCTTGGTAACCAATGATACTGCCAAAACTTTCGCCTACGAAGTTCTTGCCTTCGGCACGGAAATCGCGTAACTTCTTACCGATGCTGTATTCGGTCATTGGTTCTTTGCCTACTTGGTGGGTGAGCCAGTAGAGGAACTTCACCATTGCTACCCCATCGCGTACCATTACAGTGCGGAAACCTTCGAGCTCAGTGGCGTTTTTCACGGCTTTCATCAGGTTGCCAGGGGCAGGAGCTTGCACGAGTTTGTTATCCTTTTGGAGCGCTTCAAATATCGCCTGATTGGTATTAGCAGCGAGGAGTATATTTTGTCCTTTTACGGTAGCCAAATAGTTGTAGAACTCATCATAAGCACGCACGCTTACTTTGGCTGCTGCCAAATGAGCTTCTACCTCAGGGGTGAGTTTAGCTTTATCTACAAAAAGAGTAGCTTCTTTATCGGTGAGGGCGATATAGCCGAGGAATACAGGGTTGTAAGCCACATCACTACCGCGGAGGTTGAGCGTCCAAGCCACATCGTCTAAGGCAGTGATAAGGTGCAAGGTAGTGTGGTGAGTAGCCATAGCTTTGCGAATAGCGGTGAGTTTATCGGCTACGGTTTGTCCTGCCCATTTATCGGGGTGTACGAAAATGTGATGAAGAGGGTCTTTTTCGCGGTTTGTCCAGATAAGGTCGATGAGGGGGTTATGCACCAATTTGATATTGTGAGCGGCTAAGGTAGCTTGTAGTTTTTCCCAAGCTATGTGAGAGGTCGCCAAAGTGTTGAGCGCTACAGTAGCCCCAGCGGGAAGTACTGATACGAGCCAATCGGCATAATCGGGAGTACCTTCTACGCCATCTTTGAAGAGGTCGATGCCAGAGCCTTTGAGCTCAATTGCCGATTGTACAAAGTAGCGAGAGTCCGTCCACAAGCCAGCTTTATCTTTGGTAACGACTACGAACCCCGCAGAGCCTGTAAATCCAGAGAGCCAAGCGCGTTCGAGCCATTCTTTAGGTAGGTATTCACTAAGGTGAGGGTCGGCGCTGAATACCACAAAAGCGTCGATGTGGTTTTCTTGCATTTTAGAGCGCAAGAGGGATAATTTTTCGGGTGTATTCATTGTTTATAGTTTTTATTCTGGATAATTCAGATTTTTATCAGTCAGGTGGTGAAGAGTTTCTAAGTATTTCTTAGCTTCATACTTCGCCATTGGGAGGTTGTTGTTGTAGAAATTGCCACATTCTAAAGCCGATGCACCAGGAATATCTCCTTCAAAATTAGCGATATACTCAAAGAGTTCAGTGATGAGGGGGGCAATATCTTTGGAGGTATAGTCGCCAGCGAGAATGAGGTAATTACCGGTCATACAGCCCATAGGTCCCCAGTAAATAATTTTGTCTTTCCACTCAGGGTTGTTGCGCAACCAAGTAGCGGCGAGGTGCTCGATGGTGTGTATTTCGGGACTGCCGAGTACGGGCTCGCGGTAGGGGAGCTTCATACGGATATCAAAAGAGGTAAGCACTTCCTTGCCTACATAGTCTTTACGTGATACATAAATGCCACGCTCGAGTTTGAGGTGGTCAATACAAAAACTTGCTATTCTTTCCATTTTATTTAGTTAAGAGGTAAGAGATAAGAGGTAAGAAATGATACCTTTTACTTCTTGATTTTTTTGTTAATTGATATTTAGTTTATTGGGAGCTTCTGAATTCTCGGAGAAACTCAGAGAGTTTCAGATAAAGTTCTAATTCCTGACACCTGAAACCTAACCCCTAATAAACTACACCGCAAAGGTATTGATTCCGTTACTAAAAAGCAAATGTTTTACATATATTGTTTCAAGAACCTATAATTCCACCAGTAGAGATATTACTCTTAAACACCATTTTCTTATGTGTTTTAGTCGTTTTAATAATACAAAAAGGACGACTAAGTGCCAAGGCTTCTCCTGTTACTTTGCTTTCGGTGATGATTTCTATGTAGTCATCGTATTCTATAGCCGAGATTACCTCTATTTGCGATGGTGTGGAACCTTTGATGTCTCCCCAAATGAGTACCAACTGTTCAGTGTTGAAATTAATTTTAGGAAGTTTGGCTATTTTGTGTTCTATACCCCATTTTTTAGCAATCTCTTGTAATTCGGTTTCGCTATGAATAATTTCTTGCTGGTGAGTAACAGAAGTAGTAGAACCCGTATAACTATTGAGTAAAGGCGTAAAAGCAAAAGCTTTATTATCATCGGAACTTTTGCTACAACTCATAACGAGGAATATACAAAAGAAAAAATAAAGGGGTTTCATTTTAATATAGTTTTACAATTCGTTCTATGTGAAATGTTTCCGGACAGTTTTTAAACTTGGGGGTGAAATATCCCCAAATACTTACAGGTTTTCCTTCGTAACTACTCAGGTCGAGTGTTTGATCGTAGGCAATTGATAGAGTGCCGCTGTTATCTTCTAAAACAAGGGTGTGGCTCACAGCAGAACAATCATAACTACCTTGTGGTGCTACGTTAAGGACACCTCGTTTGTAGTAACGCGGAGGATCTACGTGGGGGATGTATGTAGCTGCTTTTACAAAGAGTGAAGTAAGAGTGTCGTTAGGTGAAATGGCAAGTGTATCGCCTATAAAACGGTAATTACCGCTAATGGAAAAACCTTCCTCATCAGGGCACATTGGGTCATAAATCTCTGTAAGTCCGTAGCCTTGAGAGAAGAGTTGATGTCGTTGGGCATCTATTTGGTATTTGCCTCCCCCTTTATTACTACATATTTGAATGTCAAAAAAGTCGTCGTTTTTAAAATGGACGGTATAACACGACTTGCAATCGGCTACATACGAAGAGGGTGAGTGGAATTTTAAAGCTTTATCGCGATAGCCTATGTATTTCCAATTGTCATAAAGGCGATTGTCTTGCTGATTGTCGGACTTTCCACAACTGATGAAAATCCACAATAATACAAAAAATAAGAAGAAACGTTTCATTGGTAATGCTGTTTTTAGGTTTAACACCACAAAGGTACGAAATAATTTTCATACCTTTAATCTATTTTGCTTAATAAATAAACAAATTAGTAAGGCAGTCTTTTTTGAGTTCTACAGAAGCAGGTAGTGTTACTTGAGTTACATCAAAAGGGGTAGTGATGAGGTGCATACCTGTTTTGGAAGGGATGTGAGCTACAATTTTATTTTCTTCTGCGGGAGTCGCTATCTTGATTTGTGCTTCTATTTGAGCTATATCAACCTGATGAGTGTCGCTGTCTATATCTATAATCCAGTACTTTTTGAGTTTTTTACTGCCTATACCCGAAGCACTCACGCAAGAGGCAAACAGTTTTTCTACGCGTGCATAATGTTCTTGTTGTAGCAAATCGGGGAGGCGTTTGAGCATATCAAAAGCTACATTTTTATAACTCTTAGGATTGAGATTGATCATTGCTCTACATTGAAAAACCTCACAGAGTTTTACAATCTCATCTCTTTTAGCTAATAACGACTTGCGGTCTTTTATCTGATACATTTTCACGATATGAGTACTTTTGTGTAGTTCCTCAATATCTTTTTTGCGTTGTAACAAAAAGACGAAGAAAAACAATTGCTCTCTATCCGCTTTATTGCTTATAGCAGCAAGGCGGTTGTCGATAAGTTCACTAATGAGGTCGAAATTATTTCTCATATCCTACTGATTGTTTTCTTCTCTATATACTTTATCATCTCCAGAAAGGATTTGCAGATAGCTTTTGTAGCGCGACCAAGCGATTTCGTCGCGTTCTAAGGCTTCTTTTATAGCGCATTGGGGTTCATCGGTGTGGAGACAGTTGTTGAATTTGCAATGGTGTTTGAGGGCAAAGAACTCTGGGAAATAGTCGGTGAGTGAGTTGTTGTCTATTTCTACCATTCCAAAGCCTTTGATACCAGGGGTATCGATGATGCGCGCCCCAAAAGGGAGGTCGAACATTTCGGCAAAAGTGGTAGTGTGTTGTCCTTGCTGATGAAGCTGAGAGATTTCGGCAGTTTTAAGGTGCAAATGAGGGTCAATAGCATTGATAAGGGTAGATTTGCCTGCGCCAGAATGCCCTGATACTACACAAGTTTTGCCTTCCATAGCCGCTTTTACCTTGTCGATATTCTTACCCGTAGTAGCCGAAATGCCAATGCACTCATAACCAGCCTTGCGGTATACTGAGGCGAGGTATTTCACTTCGGTGAGTTCATCTTCATTATAAGTATCTACTTTGTTGAAAAGCAGTACAGTTTTGATACTATAGGCTTCGGCAGTAACCAAAAAACGGTCGATAAAGGTAGTGGAAGTAGGTGGATTGTTGAGTGTTACCACCAAAAAAGCGAGGTCGATATTCGATGCGATAATGTGAGTTTGCTTGGAGAGATTCACCGATTTGCGGATGATATAGTTGTCGCGAGGGTGTATTTCAGTAATGACCCCTCTGTCTTCTTCTTCCAATTCAAACACCACCCGATCGCCCACCGCTATGGGGTTCGTGTTCTTGATGCCTTTTAGGCGGAATTTTCCTTTGATGCGGCAGTCGTGAAAATGACCCGTTGCCAAGTCCTTCACCATATACCAACTGCCCGTAGATTTGTATACCAATCCTTCCATTTACTTGTATAACAACGCCGTAGTTTCAGGCTTTTTCAAATCGATTAAGAAGATGTGTTTAGGCTCTTTAGGGTCGATAGTGCCATTTTTATTGCTGTCTAAACGCGCATAGACGTAGAGTGCATCGTTCACCCCATCGTAATCGGAGCCTATGACCCCGTATTCTTTAGGAATGAGGACTTTCACCCGAGTGCCATCTAACTGATAGAGGTAAAACCGACGTAAATCGATGCGGGTGTAGTAACCATCTTTATCGGTATCCTCGTCGTAGCAAGAAATCATATAGAAGTTGCGGTTCACGTTTTTGTTTTGCAAAGTATCGCGAGTAGCCGAAGGATAGTAGACATTTTCTATGAGTACGGGTTTTTCAAAGAACAGTTTCTGCTCTTGTTTTTCTACATCAAAAAGGGAAACATTCACCATTTCGTCGCCATAAATGGTTTCAAAACCTGCAACGATATTGCCATTCCAGTTGTTGCCATTGTTGTAGCGTGCGTAATAACTATCGCTGTAGCTATAATTGCTGAGTTTTTGAGATTCACCTACAGAACGATCGCCGTATCTGTAGTTCACTTTGAAAACAGGAGTAAGGCGGTACTGAGGGTGCTGGGTAGGGAGTACACTACGTACTTCGGTTTCAAATTGCAGCGAATCAACGGCTAAACCCTCAATAGGATTCCCGTTTTTATCGATAGCAGGGCGGGTTGCCTGAACGCCTTTATAGACATCGGCAGCAGTTTTGCGCTCACAAGCTGTAATAGCGAGGATAGCAAGAGATAATAAAAGGATTTTTTTCATAATGTTTTATGTATTAGTATGTTGTATTTTCACTCTTCACTTTTCACTTTTCACTTCCTCCGTTTCTTTATCGGGGAATACATTGGCGTACACCACTTGGCTAACGCTCTTTACGGGATTGTAGAGCAATGAGTCGCTGAGGGCTGAAGTAGAAAGCCATTTTTCGGTTTGAAAAGTACGCTCTAAAAATACAAATATAGAGCCTACAATCACAATAGATTTTAGCAAACCAAACAAAGCACCCCCTAATCGATTGAGAAAACCGAGTTCGGCAGCTTTGAACATTTTCGTGAGTATTTTAGCCAAAAGCATTACGCTTAGCATTAGCACGATGAGGGTAACCCCAAAAGCAACAGCTTCTAAGGTTTGTTTTTCGGCAGGGAGTATCTTGTCTAAGAGTGAGGCAGTAAAGAACGAAAAGTGTATCGCTCCATAAATGCCTACTACAATAGCCAAAAGTGATGCCATTTCAATAATAAGTCCGCGCATAAAACCACGTACTAAGCCAAAACCTAAAATAATCAGCAGTATAATATCTATCTTATTCATTATCTGTTACTTGTTACTTGTTACCTGTTACCTTTCTGAAGTATCCGCATTCGCGAATAACATCCTTATAATATTGGGTATGAGGGTATTTGCGGAGTTCTTTAAACCCTTGCCAATCCTTAAAAGCAATTTCGTTCTCCCAAGGGCTTACACCGTATATTTTACCTTCGGAATAGTACTGCTTGTTGTAAAACTCATTGCGCTCTACTTTGGCAAGCATATAGGCTATTTTAGCGCGTTGTTCATCGGTAGAAGCGTGTTGCTGAGCGATTTGGTAGTATTTTTTGGCGTGGGTCATACTGAGCAACATTGCAGAGTTTTGTCCGTTCACGAAAAAACCACCTGTTTCGCCCAAAATAGAGTTGTAGTAGAACGCGCGACTGTTGCCAAAATAGGAAGCGCTGTAGAACGCATTGCCCAATAGGAGTGCGTTGTTGTATATATCTTCACCTTTTGCAAGTTTATCCTCCATTTCTTTCACTTTTTGCAAGAAAGAGATTTTGGTGTAAGGGGAGCGTTTTTTGGCGTGTTCACAGTCGTGACAGTCTTTGATAAAGCCGTTAAATGGATTGGCAGGTAGTGAACTTTCACTCAGTTTTAGCTGTTTGGACACCATTTTTTCAGCTTGTTCATCATATACTTGTCGGCTTTCAAAAGGTATTTTTTTCATTTCAGCAATTGCCTTATCGAGGTCATTTTTGTAGAAAGCATAGATAGCACGACTTTCGTAGATTTCGCCTAAAGTAAATGCGTATTCTTTTGCCCAAAAGGCTTCCCAAGGGGTTTTGTTTGTTTTTAACAAGAATTTTTCAATAGCTGCTGAATGGTTGTTGTTTTCATAAAAACCATCTTTGGGTCGAGTGATTTCACTCATTACCAAGTTCTTTTGCGCATTGTAGAGCGCCGAAAGGTAGTTGCGCACCAAATCAAAAGCATAGCGAGAGCGCAAAGCCGATTTGTATTCACTTTCTTTAAGGAGCGCAGATTGCCACATCCATTCTACTTTTTTAGTGAGGCGTTCTTCGTCGGCAGCAGTTATTTGTTGTAGCGCAGTAACATCATTCATCACATCGATGATGCGCACTTGTACTTTTTGTTTTTCGTTTTTGGCAACGACATCAGCTTTTTTGAGAAAATCTTTAGCTTCTGTAGCCTCATTGCGGAACATCGAAACATAGCCTGCTGCTACATTCCACAAATACGGATTACTCACTTTGCCTTCACGAGCGGTTTGCAGTAGCCAATCGGTTTTGAAATCTTGGGTTGCCACCTTGTGAGTGTATTGGTGATAAGCAGTAGCATTTGTAAGAGGCTGGTTTTGATAGAGATCACCAAATTTATTTACCACACCCTCTATGCGGTTGATATAGCGGGTGAGGAGAAAATCGATGTGGGGTGATTTAGGGTCTATGTGTAGTATTTTTTGGATAGCTACCTCTTCTTTGCTGTAGTAACCTTGCATTGCCCAAAGAGCACATTGTTCGGCTTTGGAAAGAGAAGCGGCTATTTTTTCGGTTTCACTATCGGTGAGGGCGTGGTACTCAAAAGTAACGGTTTTTCGCAATTTAGGCACTTCGCTGAAGAGTGTTGCTAAGAGCGCATTGGCTTTGGCGTAGTTCTTCTGTGATTTATAAGCCCCAGCTACATAGTGCAACGCGCGGTAATAAACACTATTTTTCGGCTGACCGGCTTGGGTTTGCTCAAAATAAGCAATTACAGCGCTGCGGTTGGCAGAGTAGAATTTGAGGCGCATCACCTGTAGCCACATACGGTTTGCGAAGAAAGTATCTTTATTAGCAACTGCTTTTTGATATAGTTTTTCAGCTTTTTCTATTTGGCTGTTTTGAGTATATTGTACGTTGCGTTTTTCGTAATCCCAAGCGCTTTGGGTGTTGTTAGTGATAGATTCGTTGTTACGAGCGATGTCTAAAAGAGCAAAGAAGTTGGTAAGGCGTGCGCTTTGGGTTTTTGGGGTATGATGAGAAAGTCGTACACTACTCTTGTCGGTTGCATCGTTGTATTTGCGAATGTCGGCAAGAGCATCGTTGTTGTACATAAAATATTGAATACCTTCTGCCCAAAAATCTTTGCCGAGGTATTGCTTCCAGTCATCGAGGTCGGACGAAGATAAATTTCCTTGGGAATCAGTGTCGTAATCGCCATAGAAAAGGTTTTCCCCTTCTAAGTAGAGAGGGGTATAAGAAGTTTTATTTACAGTAACTTCTGGGGAGAATACTGAGTTGTAGAGGTAGTACCAACCTCCATCGGCACAAGCGTAGAGGTAAGTGCCTATGCCTACTATTGTAGCGGCACTAAGGCTAATGATAAGTTTTAGGTGTTTTTTCATTTATTTTCTTTTCTGTATTTTTCTACTCTTTCAAAGAAAACATCAATAGGTTCTGTTTCTTCTCCTTTAGCTTCACGTACGGAACGTATGTCTTCTAGTTCTTTATTTTATATCGCAAAAGTAATACTTTTTCTTCATACAGCCAAATACGGCTTACAAGTATAGTGCTTATTTCTAATTATTTAATCATTATACAAGTATACAACATCTGCAAACCAACCGCATTCCTTAATGGCTTCTTTATAATACTGAGTGTTAGGGTATTTGGCGAGTATATGGAAACCTTCCCATTGATCTACCCATTTTCGTTTTTTCTCAGGGATGTCGTAATGATTCAACTGAGCGAAATACTCGTTGCGTTCGGCTTTTCCGAGCAAGAAGGCAGCTTCAGCGCGCTGTTCATCAGTGCTTGCTATTGTAAGAGCAATCCGAAAATACTTTTTAGCAGTGGTCATATCCAAAAGAGGGGCGTAGTTCTCTTTGTTTTCAAGTCTTAAAGCACTCCATTCGCCTATGATTTCGTTGTGGTAAAACTGACGAGAAACGCCGTAAAACGAGGTGTTACAAAAAGCGTTACCTAATTGTATGGTGTTGTGATATACATCTTTACCTTGCGCTATACGGTCTTTTAGTTGCTTGGCTTTGCGCAAGAAGGAAATCTTAGTGTATTCCACGCGAGGAGGGGTGATATAATCGTAGTAATACATATCATACACTCCTCCTTTAAACGGACTGACTGCTAAGGCTTTCTCACTCAAGCGGCGTTTTTCATTCACTAATTTGTCTTTTCCCGAATCATACTCTGCACCGCGGGTTTCCCAAGGTATTTTCTCAAACAATGCCAGCGCCTCGTCTATGCGGTCTTGGCGGAATAGATAAATTCCACGACACTCGTATATATCTCCTTTGGTATAAGGATAATAGTTGATCCAAAGTGCCTGCCAGTCGGTTTTGTGAGGGTTGTGAGTTAGTTCGTCAAAAGCCTTATAGTTAGCTTCACTGATGAAAAAACCGCGTTTGGGGTGAGTGAGTTCAGCCATTAGGGCATTGCCTTGTGCCTGATAGAGCACTCGGAGGTATTTACGCATAAAGATAAAGGCATAATCATAGCGCAAATCGTTAGTAAATTTGCGGTAATTGAGGTATTCGGCTTTGTACTTGTCATACACTAAAGAACCGTCGTAACAAAAATCGTCGTCGCGGTAGAAATAGAGGTTGTTCCACACGCGCTGCATAGGTAGAGTCAGCTGTTTTTCGGCAGCAGCATCAATGTGTTGCAAACTCGATACTTCGTTCATCGCTTGTAAGAGGTACAACTGACTTTTTTGCTCATTGCCCTCAACGTATTTTTCGGCTTCTTGCAAAAACTGACGTGCCAAAGAAAATTCACCTCTAAACATTGCTACATATCCCCCTGCTACTTTCCACAAATAGGGATTGGAAAGCCGGTCGCCTTCACGGGCTAAGAGCAATAGCCAATCGGTAGAGAAAACTTGGGTGCTCACTTTGCGAGCGTGCTGATGATAGGCTTTGATAGATTCCAAATCATCGCCATATCGGTCGAATATATTGAGTTTGTACTCCATTTTGTTTATAAAGCGGGTGAGCAGGAACTCAACGTGAGGTGATTGGCGGTCGATAGTGAGGATTTTTAGCAAACAATTAGCCTCGTTGTTCGTGTAGAAACCTTGCATTGCCCATAAGGCACATTGTACACGAGGAGAGAGTTTTTGGGCGATTTGTGCAATTTCTCTATCGGGTAACGGACGATAATCATACCCTACGGTCGTTCTTAATTCGGGAGTGGTATCAAATATTTCGGCTAAGAGTACATTAGCCTGAGGGTAGTGTTTTTCGGCTATGTAAGCTCCTGCTACATAGTGCATAGCGCGGTAGTAGAGCGAGTTTTTAGGTTGGGAAGCTGCTGTTTCTTCAAAGAAAGGAATTACGGAACTTCTGTTTTCTGAATAGAATTTCAAACGCACGGCTTGAAACCATATACGATTAGCAAAAAAAGCATCGGAGGTTAGACTGCGGTAGAGTGCTTCTACACGCTGAGGTTCAGTATTTTGCAATCGTTGGTAGTTTCTGTTCTCGTAATCCCAAGGGTCGTAATAGCTACTGCCTGTAACCACCTCATTGCCACGAGTAATTTCTAAAAAAGTAAGGAAGTTCTGCACCCGTTTATCAGTGAATTTTTTAGAATGTTTTAGTTGTAACACTTCGTCAATCGCTTCTCTGTCATACATCAAATGGCGAATTTGCTCACGAGGCATCGCCTTGCCTACATAAGCACACCAGTCGGCTAAATCATCTTCCGTATAACGGTCGGAATCTATTCCTACATAGCCGTTGAAACTGTGTTCTACGCTGTAAAACAGACTGTTGTATACTCCCTTAGGTACAGTAACCTCAGGTGAGAATGCCGAGTTAGTAACATACCAATCAGGCGGAAACCATCCGCAAGCATACAAATATGCTCCTATTCCTGCTATCGAAGTAAGGAGGCAAAAAGCTAATTTGATAATTCGTTTTTGTGTCATTTTTGTGGGTTGTTTTTTACCTAAACCAAATCACTTCTTTGGGTTGGCTTTTCATATTTTTCAGCAAATCGTCCTGCATTTCTTTGCGTTCAGCATCGGTTACTTCCTCTATTTTGATGCGGTCGCCAGCTTGCCAAAGGCGTCCTTTGTAGTAGGTTTGTGTTTTTACTTCATAAACATTAGGGATGTCGGTAGCGACTACGCCTTTAAGAGTTTTGATTTCAGCAGAAGTAAGTCCGCTAACCAAATTCACCACCTCACCGCGTACTGAATGTACTCCCCAAGAGAACATCGGTAGAGCGATATTCAGCTGTAAAGGGTAACTTTTTAGTGAACTGATATAGCGTTTGGCAGTTGCGCGATTGTAGATAGAATTAGCTCCCGTGGCGGTGATTTTATCCATATTGTAGTACATCAGCACCCCGTAATCTACGGGGGGTACGCCCGTATCATCTTTGTATTTTACTTGATGCAAACGTATGGTTGCCGAGAGTTGTAAATTAGGATTTTTTTCTTTGAAAAGCTTGAGGAAGTTGAAGTAATACTCCTTAGTGTTGAGCGTCCAATCGCAATCAAACTGCACCTCATTTACAGTGAGATGATAATAGTTGTTGATTTGCTCAATATATTTAGCCACATTTTCGCTGAGCGTTTCTGTTCCCCAAAAACGTTGCGGTGCATATTGTGCGGTTGCTATATCCTCAAACACCTCATTTTTGATGTAGATTACAGGTACAATTGCCAATCCGCGTGTGCTAAAGGTATCGATTTCTATGGGCGCAATGGGTACGGCTTGTTCATCTCTAAGCCCTACATCACAATAGCGCACATAGATTTTTTTCACGGCGTGTTCTTTTAAGAACGCCTTGTCATCTTCGGTAAACGAAAGGTTCGTTTTCCAAAAGTACATAGCCTCAGGAATTGCTTGCTTTTTGTTGCAAGCTATAAGGCAGAGAACGAATGCAAATAGAAATATTTTTTTCATCAGGGCACAAAGGTAGTAAAACAATTGTTAATAAGCAATTAACGATTGATAATTTCTGTGCTGTCTCTCCAAATTCTTATCTCTTAAAACCTATCGTATAAAATTTGGTAATTGATAAAATATTCTTACTTTTGTCGCTGTTTTTGTAAATAACAGAAAATATGAATTTTGAAACTAAAGCAATTCATGGAGTGAGAACCCCTGAAAAAGGCATTGAAAACTGGGGAAGTACCCTTAATTTGGCTACTACTTTTCCTATCAAAACTTATAACGAGTGGCAAGAGTTTGAATACTCTCGCGTGTCCAATCCCACCCGCAAAGATTTCGAAACGATGATTGCCCTTTTAGAAAATGGCAAACACGGTTTTGGATTTTCTTCAGGGATGGCAGCGACCACCTCGGTGTTTACAATGTTCAAGGCAGGCGATCACTTTGTGCTTAGTTTGGATATTTACGGAGGTACTTATCGTATTATCAACGATATATTCAATAAGTTTGGTTTCGAGGCAACCTTTGTAGATACTACCGATTTACAACAGATAGAAGCCGCTGTGCGCCCTAATACCAAAGCTATTTTTATAGAAACTCCTTCCAATCCCCTTTTAGAAGTTACCGATATACGCGGCGTGGTAGCTATCGCTAAACGCCACAACCTGCTTTCAATGGTCGATAATACTTTTATGTCGCCCGTGTTGCAACGCCCTTTAGAGTTAGGGGCAGATATAGTATTGCACAGTGCAACCAAGTTTTTGGGAGGACACAATGATATTATCGCAGGAGCTGTGGTGGTGAATAGCGACGAGCTTGCCGAGAAAATAAGTTTTGCCCAAGTAGCTATAGGGGCAATTCTCTCACCTTTCGATAGTTGGTTGTTACTTCGCAGTATGAAAACCCTCAAATTAAGAGTCGAAAAAGCCCAAGCAAATACCCTTAAACTTCTTGATTTCTTGCGCTCTCACCCCGAAGTAGAGAAAGTGTATTACCCTACTGAGGCACATAACAAAGGCAAGGCAGTGCACGAAAGTCAGGCTTCGGGAGGCGGGTCGGTATTTTCGTTCACGGTAAAGAGTGAAGCTAAAGCCAAAGCCTTTTTCGAGAGTTTGAAAGTAGCTCTTTTTGCAGTGAGTTTAGGCGGTGTAGAAACCTTGGTAACTCACCCTAGTACCCTCACTCACACTGAGTTTCCAGAAGAAGAAAAAGTGGCACGTGGTGTTACGCGCACCCTTATCCGTGTAGCTGTGGGGATTGAAGATGCCGAGGATTTGATTGAAGATTTCAAACAAGCGTTGGAGAAATAGGTGATAGGCAATAGTAATGCAGATAAGTTTTGATTTAGACGGGACACTTATTCCTTACAATAATGAATTTCCTACTGAAAAAAGATCGTGGCGGGCGAAGTTATTGGGAATAGAGCCTATCCGTAAAGGGACGAAAACTCTTATCAAAATACTGCAATCTCAAGGTAATGAGGTGCATATCTACACTACTTCGCTGAGAAGTAAACCCTATATAAGACGAATGTTTCGATATTATGGCATCAAAATAGGGAAGATTATTACTCAAAAAGAAAATGAGCACACTTTACAATCTTTGAAAATTAACGCTTCTAAGTATCCTAAAGCTTTTGGTTTTGACCTTCATATAGATGATGCTCAAGGCGTGCAAAGAGAGGCAGAACAATATGATTTTAAAGTGATTATTATTTCTCCTACTGATACCTTTTGGATAGAAAAAATATTGAAATTACTTTGATTATCAAAGCAATCTTTATACATTGCTTTTCTGTGAAAAACACAAAATTCGTAGAATACTAAAAAAACTAAATACTAAAATATATGAGAGTAGCTGTAGTAGGCGTTACCGGAATGGTAGGTAACGTAATGTTAGAAGTACTTGCAGAACACAATTTTCCTGTAACCGAATTAATTCCTGTAGCCTCAGAAAAATCTGTAGGCAAAAAAATCGTCTTTAAAGGCACTGAATATACTGTGATTGGCTTGCAACAAGCCGTGTCACTCAAACCCGATGTAGCCCTCTTTTCAGCAGGCGCTTCTGTTTCTAAAGAATGGGCGCCTAAGTTTGCTCAAGTAGGTACTACTGTAGTAGATAACTCTTCGGCTTGGCGTATGGATCCTACCAAAAAATTGGTAATCCCCGAAATCAACGCCGATGTCCTTACCAAAGACGACAAAATTATCGCTAACCCCAATTGTTCTACTATCCAAATGCTCGTTGCTTTAGCTCCTTTACAACGCAAATACGGCATCAAGCGCGTGGTAGTCTCTACTTACCAGTCGATTACGGGTACAGGGGTGAAAGCGGTACGTCAGTTAGAGAACGAGTACAAAGGCGAAAAAGGTGAAATGGCTTATCACTACCAAATTCACCGCAATGCTATTCCGCACTGCGATGTGTTTGAGGAGAATGGCTATACTAAAGAAGAAATGAAACTCGTGCGTGAAACCAAAAAGATATTGCGCGACGATAGTATTGCCGTTACAGCCACAGCCGTACGTATACCGGTAGTAGGTGGTCACAGCGAAGCAGTGAATGTAGAACTCAAAACCGATTTTGATATAAATGAAGTACGCACTCTCTTAGCGCAATCAGCAGGTATCAAAGTGCAAGATAATACCGAAACCAATACTTACCCTATGCCTTTGTACGCTCACGGCAAAGACGATGTGTTTGTAGGGCGTATCCGTCGTGATGAGTCACAACCTAATACGCTTAACTTTTGGGTAGTTGCCGATAACCTCCGCAAAGGTGCTGCCACAAATACTATACAAATCGCCGAATATCTGATCAAAAATAAATTGTTATAGTTATCCTATAACTATCAATAAATTAGCCAATGAACAGTATGTTAGTTCATTGGCTATTTTTTAAAAAATGAAACATCTCAAACTCTTATCTCTTACTTGTTACCTCTTACTTTTTACCCTTACTTCCTGCGGTATTTTCTACAAGAAAATCACTCCGCCTGAGGTAGCCTATCCATACCAGAAACCTCAAATTACCGCAATAAATGACTCGCTGCGGTATTTTGGTGATAATTATATAGCTAAAAGCCAACAAGGCTTATGGGAACTCTACCTTTCGGGGAATCCCTATCAATTAGGACTCAATTCGGGGGCTCTTACTCAGCCTCTGTACCGCCGTCAAGACAGTTTGCTCTTCACCAAGCTGAACCATTTTGTACCTTCTGAACGCAAACAGCGTTTCTTGCGCAAGTTCATCAAATGGTTCAACCGCGATATCAACAATTGTATAATTCCGCCCTTTAAACAAGAATTGTGGGGGCAAGCCCAATACTCCGATACGATTTTCAACTACTTAGCTCCTGCCTATCAGCGTACGCTCTACTTGCATTCCGCCCACGATTTGGGGCACGCTTTGCAAGATTTGATGCTTGTAGGTTGTTCATCATTAGCAGTTTGGGGTGATAAAACTGAAGACGGTCAGCTGCTCATTGGTCGCAATTTCGATTTTTACCTCTCCGATGATTTTGCTACCGAAAAGATTGTCCGCTTTGTCCGCCCTGAGGAAGGTATTCCCTTTATGAGTTACGCTTGGGGCGGAATGATAGGCGTGCTTTCGGGTATGAATCTCGAAGGACTTACAGTTACTATCAATGCTGGGAAATCGTCTATTCCTCTTAAAGCCCGTACTCCCATTTCACTCCTCTGTCGTGAGATTTTGCAATATGCTAAAAATATAGACGAGGCGATTGCTATAGCCAAAAAGCGCAAAGTCTTTGTGTCTGAGGCTATAATGGTAGGAAGTGCCGCCGATGGCAAAGCGGTGATTATTGAAGTCTCTCCTAAAAAGTTTGGAGTATACGAAGCTCCTAATGCTGTAGTCTGCGCCAACCATTTCCAAAGTGAACCTTATAAAACCGATAAGAAAAATCTGAAACAAATAAACACCTCGCACTCAGCCTATCGCTATGCCAAAATGCAGGAGTTTCTAACACAAGAGCCTAAACTAACTCCTTCAAAAATGGCTGCTCTTTTGCGTAGTACCGAGGGGCTACACGGCGATTCTATAGGCTATGGCAATGAGAAAGCTCTCAACCAACTTTTGGCACATCACGCGGTTATTTTCAAACCACAAGAACGCTTGGTATGGGTATCAACGGCTCCTTATCAGTTGGGCACTTTTGTAGCCTATGATTTGAAACAGATATTCTCTGGTAGCAGCTACCCCTCTCACACGCCCTACCCTCAAAACCCCTCTTTGAATATCCCTGCCGACCCCTTTCTCTACAGCCAAGCCTTCAAAGATTACGAAGCCTACCGACTGTTAGAACAGCAAATAGAAAACCACTTGCGAGAGCATACCCCTATAGTCATAGACAAAGTAAAACACATCACTGCCCTCAACCCTCATTATTGGAAAGCCTATTATCTTTTAGGGAAAGCCTACCAAGCCCAAGGCGACACTTCTACCGCTCACCAGCTCTTTCAAAAAGCCCTACAATGCGAAATTCCTTATAGCGAAGAACGAGAGAAAATAGAGAAATTAGCAAATTAGCATATTTGGAATTTTGGGAATTATGTGTATTTTTGCACCGATAATTTATATTATTTAATCAAATCAATAAATTTTATTTTTCGGTTATTTTTACC
>NZ_CALGWU010000065.1 GCF_937936315.1 uncultured Capnocytophaga sp.
GTAAAAATAATATCGTATTTTTGCGCGTGAAACCCTAATTGTGTCGATTTCTACACAGTTTTATTTTCAGTAATTAGCATTTTTAGAAGAAAATATTCATAATCATTATGAAAAAGTTTATACTATTACAATGTTTCTTTTTAGGGACTATAGTTAAATTGGTTGCCCAAGATGTATCATTCAATCCTCCTTTTTTTCAACAGACGGTAAAAGGGGATATGATAGTTGTAGGTAACTCTATATTGAATATAGGGAGTTATCCAGCCAATACACCTTATGTTGGTTCATATGGGCACAATGCACGTATAGATCTTAATTATATAGATGTAGATGGCGATAACAGCACATTTAATTCTAGTTCAGCCAATGTAGTTGAGCCATCATCTACTTGTGCTAAAAAAGTAGTAAAAGCCTATTTATATTGGGGGGCAGCCTATACAGAAGAGCGAGTAATCAATCAGAGTAATCCTTCTTTAGAAAAGGCGAAGTTTAAAAATGTAAAATTTAAGGTGGGATCAGGAGCTTATCATGATCTTACAGGGACTGTAATATATGATGGTGGTCATGAGGTAAGTTCTACATTAGGAGGAATACATGCTCAAAAAGCCTATGTATATCGAGCAGAGGTAACAAATTTACTTTCTAGTATTGGAGGTATTTATACAGTAGGGAATATTCAAGCGCCTCATGGTAAAGAAAATAGTGGGGTAGGTTATGCAGCAGGTTGGACACTAGTAATAGTATATGAAGATTTAGCTCGCGAGAGTCGTAATATATCCTTGTTTAATGGTTTTTCAGTAGTAAGGAATGGTCGTAATCCCAATATTAATATATCAGGATTTAAAACAGTACCTTCAGGTCCAGTAAAAGCCAAGATAGGTTTTGCAGCTTTAGAAGGTGAATTAGGGATAGCAGGCGATCAATTGTATATCAATGGCAAAAAGCTTACTTCAGTACCAGATAGAGATGGAGATAATTTTTTTAATAGTAAGGTAACAAATGAAGGAGGGGAGAATCTTAACAGAACCCCAGCATCAACGAATTTATTAGGATTTGATATAGGTATTTTTAATTTGCCAAACAACTCTAAAGATATTTTAGGGAATAATGCAACTACAGCTACTATTAGTCCTAAGACAGTACAAGATTCATATTATCCGTTTTTCTTTGCTTTCAATGTAGAGGTTATTTCACCTCATGTAGTAATAGAGAAGCGGGTATTCAATGCTGCAAATCAAGATGTGACCAATGCAACTACAGTACCATTTGGATCTTCACTTCGCTATAAAATACGCTTTAGAAACACGGGGAATGACCATGCTAAAGATTTAGTAATCACCGATGTATTTCCATCTAGTTTACAAAATAAAGTAACGGGTATCAATGTGCCATCAGGTGTTAATGTAACGGCCTACAACCCAGCTACTCGCGAAATAAAATTCCAAGTACCCAATAATTTAGTACAAAAAGGTAGTGCTTGGCAAGAAATCTCCTTTGGAGTACAAGTAGCCAATAGCTGTGATGATTGGCGCGACCCTTGTGCCAATGTAATAGAGAATAGTGCCTCGGCTACCTACAATGGAGTAGAGAACCCTACAGCCGAAGGATTTACCGCTAAGAGTTTTCCACAAACAACCTCTTGCGACTCAGGAACGGCAGCCCCCACCCTCTTCACAGTGGCTACCGATTTTAGTCAATGTGCATACAAGGAAACCATCACCCTTTGTCAAGCCAATGCATTGCTTACAGCCGCCGAAGGATTTGACAGTTATAAATGGGAAAAAGTCGAAGGTACGAATAAAGGTCAAAAAGGCACCTCACGAACTCTTACAGTCTCAGAAGCAGGCACCTATAAGGTAACAAAGGTCAAAACAGGTTGTTCTACAATGTATGAAATCTACGAGGTAAAACCTAATCCTGCTGAAAGCGATCATCCTATTCATAAGATGATTGAGAATAGACAAATAAATGGAGAGTTATATATATGTCCAGATACAGGTCAGTATTATCCACAGTTATATTTGTGTGGCGCTAATGCCTCTATCAATTTAAGAGTGAATGTTTCCAATGCAATAAACTTTGTTTGGCAGAAGAAAGGCAATTGCAACACAGCCGAAAGCAATCGTTTTAAAGAATGTCCACCAAGTCTTGAAGTGTACAATTGTAATTGGACAGATGTACATACAACAAATGGCACTACTACCCAACACTCATTCAATCAAGAGGGAGACTATCGTTTAGTAGTCACTTATAGTAATGGCTCAGGTAATTGTGTGGTATATTATTATTTCAAGATAACCAAGAACAATTTATCACCTAAGGCAGAAGTAACAGATATAGTATGTACAACAAAAGGTCGTATAACCATCAAAGATGTACCAGCAACAGGTTATCAATATGCTTTGTTACAAGGTACAACAACAATTACTAATTACCAAAATAATCCATATTTTGACATAAATAGTCAAGGGACTTATAGAGTTTTAGTCAAACAAACAGTTACAAAAACCACTACAGTTCCTTGTGTATTTGAGATAGATGGATTATATGTAAAGAAACGCGATCCTCAACTCAAAGTTACGGTTACGCCTATGGCATGTGCTAATAATAAAGGTAGCATGCGCATAGAACTCACCGATGCACCTTATACTCCTTATAGTATAGTAATCCGTACCAACAACCAAAGTGGAGGGACAGTAACAAAAGTTACTTCAGCATCATTGGTAGAGTTTACAAACTACTTCAATGCAGGTAGATATCATGTAAGTTTAGAAAACACCTATGGATGTAATGTAGCACAAACAGTAGAGGTAAAAAAGATAACCGAGTTAAAAGCTGTAGCTACAGTGCTCTCACCAATAATGTGTGGTACAGGGGTAATACGAGTTACAGCAAGCGGTGGAACTAAAGGCAATACCTACCAGTTTACTCGTGATGGTGCGACATATTATAACAATTTCACAGGAGATTACTATGATTTTACGGTAACTTCTCCAGGTACTTATAACTTTACTGTAGTAGATCAGAACAACTGTACAGCCCAATCTTCAGTATCTATACAAACACTACCGGCTCCTACTTTCACAATTACTGATGCCCTTACCAATTGTGGAGCAAATGCTAAAATTACTTTTAGTGAACCACAAAGTACAGTGAGTTATACCTATGAATATAGTATAGATGATATTACTTTCCAGTCGGGACGCGAGTTTATCAATCTTATGCCAGGAGGAATATATACCCCTACCTTGCGTTATAAATATGGTACTACAGCTTCTTGTACTATAATATCTACTCGCACAATGCGTACCGCTATCGCAGGAAGTCTTATTGCTTCAGCAGGAATAGAAAGGTTAGTAGGGTGTGGTACAGGTACTAATGAAGATAAAGCTTTGGTGCGCTTTTCTAATGTACAAGGAGGTCAAGAACCTTATTTGTATAATTTTGGAGATGGGGTATGGACAACCACTCGTGAACGTTGGTTAACTCCCGGCACTTACAATCTATCAGTAAAAGATGCTATTGATTGTGCCCGTACTAATTTGAATGTTGTCGTTCCTAATAAAATTACAGAACCTATTTTTACCCCTTTAATTAGTTATGATTGTTTAGGGAAAGGAACAGTTACTGTTGCTAATAATAAAGGTACTTATACCTATACTTATGAGTTAGATGGAGTCCCTAAAAATAATAATGTTTTTTCAAACCTTACACCAGGTATACACACAATTACAATTAAATATGCTGATACTAATCCCCCAACTAAAAATGTCCTCTTCTTAGAAGACTTTGGAGAAGGTAACGATCATGTTAAAACTCCTTACATAAATGGTGTGTATTTCTTCGAACCTCAAGATGGTGGTACAGTTCTTTATAATGGGAATGGAGGCACCAAAACACAACCGGCTGGTAGTTTTTGGCAAAATATAAATGATGGAGAATATGCTGTTACTAATAGAATGAATCCTAGCATCTTTCTAAATCCTGTAGACCATACTAAGAAAACAAATGGACGTATTTTGTTTGTTAATATTGGTAATTCTGCAGGTATTGCTGGTATTTTGTACCAACGTAAAATGGTTGATATCATTCCAAATAAGCCTATACGCTTCTCAGTAGCATTCTATAACTTAAATGGAGGCAATGGTGTAACAACAAATAGTACAGACCCTATTATTCGTTTAGAACTTTATAAAAGTGAGGCTGATATATTACTAGGTTCTTCCAAAGCTTTAGCCTTTAATCACATAGGAAATATACCTGGACATAAAGATGCAAATGACTGGAAAGAATATAATGTAGAATTAAACCCTGGTAATAATACCACTCTTTATGCAGTAGTACGTTCTTATAGTGATGTAATTGGTGGTAACGACTTAGCTATAGATGATATTTATCTCTACCAAGAACCTGAATCTTGCGGTTTTACTCATACACTTACCATAAACATAGATAATAACAAAGCCTTTGGAGTAGATCCAGCAACAGAAAAGGTTATTCAATCTAAGTGTTTTGGTCAGTTAGGAGAATATCAAGTTACATTAAAGAATGCTTCCTCTACTTATTATGTAAGTAAAGATGGAGGAGCATTTGTAGCCACGACAGGCAATCCTTTCAGATGGACTAATTTAAATGGAGGAGCGCATACAGTTAAAATTCGTGCAGAGCAAAACAATGCCAATTGCGAGGTAACTCGTAACTTTACCATTACAGTACCTTCTGATCTTACAGTTACTGCGGGTAATGTAATTTTAGGATGTAACGGAACGACCAATATCACAGCCATAGCAACAGGAGGTACAGGGACCAAACAGTTCTCATTGCGAAAAGGAGCTACAGTTCTTTTTGGTTATCAAAACTCACCAGTCTTTTCGGTAACCCAAATTGGCAGCTATACAGTATATGTACGAGATGCTAATAATTGTGAAAAAAATACGACTGTCAATGTGTTGAGTGCACCTACCCTTACCCTTACAGCTACGACCAATGCGACCAATAATAACTATTGTTTGCAATCAGGAGTTCAAGGGAAAGTAGAGGTAGAGGTACACACCTCAGATAATACGATTACTGCACCTTATGTATTCCAGCACAATGGAGTAACAAAATCGACCCAAAATACACCTACTTATATATTTAACAATTTAAATGTAGGGATTCATACCTTCACCGTCACAGATAAATACGGTTGTAGGGCTACCTATAGAGCCGAAATCAAAGCCCCCCTATCTATAGATGGAGGAATAGGAGCAACAATAGTAAAAGATATAACTTGTGACACACCACCTACCCATCAAGGTAAGATATCCTTGAAGGTAAAAGATGGTTATGCGCCGTATCGCTATATAGTGAAGAGAGCAGGCACAGTAGTCCAAACAATTCAAAATGTAGTAGGCAATACAGCTATTTACGAAACAGCTACCCCAGGGGTTTATACAATAGAGGTTAGCGATAGCAAAGGCTGTGTTATTACAGGAGCAGGTACATTGGTAGCCGCAGTAGCTCCTACAGTAACCATAACCACTACATCAATAGGCTGTTATGGAGCGAACAACGGAACTATCTCTCTAACAATTGTGGGAGGTAAGGCTCCTTATAAGGTATTTTTAGATACAGTAGATAAAGGAAGTCAACTTGTATTTACAAATTTAGCTGCTAAGAACTACATAGTAGAAGTAGTCGATGCTAATAATTGTAAGACTACTCAAAACGTAACAATTTCTCAACCAGCCAATCCATTACAAGCTTTTGCAGGGGTATCACAACTTATAGGTTGTGGAACAGGGACAAACAAGGATAAAGCAGAAGTAAGTATTACCAATCCGAGTGGAGGAACTGCACCTTATCAGTACAAATTTTCAGGTAACTACAGCAATATCAATAGAGGTTGGTTGCCAGCAGGCGTTCATACGGTATATGTGAAAGATGCCAATAGTTGTGAGTTAGCACTTACAGTTACAGTTACAGCTAAAATACCAGAACCTACAGCAACTACTTATACAGTTACAAGTTACGATTGTACAGGTAAAGGGACAGTAGTATTTACAGGAGTGCCTAATAACTACAATTATACTTTTGAGATAGATGGCAAAACAGCTACAGGCACTACAGCAACTATAACAGGCCTAGCTCCAGGTAGCTATACAGTAACGATTAGATATAAAGATGCCAATCCGCCAGCTTCAAGTATATTGATCCAAGATGATTTTGGAATTGGAGAAGATACTTGTAGTACTAATGTATCCCCTCAAATACAATGTGGTCCTGGTTTACCACCAACGTCAGGGCGCTATGTAATAGGTTCTAATAGCTCAGTATTTATACAATCACACCAAATGTATTGGTCAAATGCTAATGACCACACAAATCCTACCAACAATAAGTCAAGAATGTTGCTAATTGATATTGGAAATGTAGGTAATGGTGATGTATTATATCATAAAACAGTAAATATAAATGCTAATCGCAAGATTAAGTATAAAATGTTTGTGATGAATCTTGAAAAAGTAGGAATGGGAGGAGCTTTGCCAGATATTAAGATTCGTTTGGTAGATCCTATTACTAACGCACAGATAGGCCAAGAGCAAGATTATGGCACTATTGTAAGATCATCGCATTCTAATGATTGGCATGAATTCTCAGGAGAACTCAATCCAGGAAGTATCAATCAAGTACGTATTGAAATACGCACTAAGAGTTGGGCAGGAGTAGGCTGTGATATGGCAGTAGATGATATTTTTGTATATCAAGAGCCTGAATCATGCGAACAAGAGATCACAAAACAAGTAATAGTTCCTATGGGGAATGAGTTCAAGGCTAGTGTAGTGAGTCAAACCAATGCTTCTTGTAGGGGCGGAGAAGGGAAGGCGACCTTTAAGATAGAGAATTTAGGAGGTTCAGGTTATCAAATATTAGGGGTTAATGGAGGAGTTCGCTCAGGAGTAGGTTATAGCACAGCGATTACCACACCAACCTTTGAGGTAGATAATTTGAGAGTAGGTATCAACACGATAACCTTCAACAATCGCACTTGTTCAATAGTTCGTACAGTAACCATTACCGAGCCCGATCAGCTTACACTCACAGCTACCGTTAGTGAGCCAGCGAAATGTTCAAACAACAATAAGGCACGAGTAACGCTTACGGCAGGCGGAGGTACGCCACCTTATAAATACTACTATCAGTCAGGAGTTCATACACAAGTTCAAACCAGCAATATATTCACCGATGTATTGCCAGGCACACCTACTTTTATAGTAGAAGATAAGAATGGTTGTGTGGTAGCTTTACAAGGTGCATTTGTAGTAGCTACACCAACAGCAATAACATTAACGACATCAGTAACTACTTGTTATTCTAACAATAGTGATGGAGAGATAGGAGTTAAGATCAACAGTGGCAATGGCAACTACAAAGTAAGATTGAATCAGAATGCTGCTATAAGTTTAGCAGCAGGAGCTACGACCCACACATTCACAGGTCTTACCCAAGGCACATACAGTCTTACCGTTACCGATGGTTATGGTTGTAGTACCTCTACTCAAGTACGCATTTATCCATCACTGAATAGTACGGTAAGGGTAACCCATCAAAGTAGTTGTAATACTAGTGCTAAGATAGAGGTGATAGCCTCAGGAGGAGCTGGAATAGGTCAAATAGAATATGCTTATAAATTAGGCAATGCAGTTCCAATTAGTACAGACTATAATACTGTAGATACGAGCAAAGTGATTCCACAGTTCGCTACAGCCGTACAAACTTGGACCGTTTATGTACGTTCGGCCGGTTGCGTGAAAACGCATCAAGTAGTGATAAAGAAAGCAGATGATGTAACCTTTACAGCAGCGACAGTAACGCCTACTTGTCAAGGTTCAGCCACAGGAAATATAATATTGAAAGACATCAAAGGCGATGGTAACTTCAAGGTAAGTTATGGTAATGCAGGCACACCAGTGATAGCCACTTATGCAGGTATAACAACCAATACTTATACAATCAGCAATATTGTAGCAGGCGTTTACTCAGTAACGGTAACCGATAAATACGGCTGTAATGCGACTCAAAGTGTTACTTTAGCCGATATGCCAGCCCTTACAGCGACGATTACCTTATCAGCAACAGTAGGTGATTGTCTATCAATAGGTTCAGCAGCTACTCTTACCCTTACGATGGGTAATGACGCTTGGACCTCCTACCGAGCAGGTGGTAACCAGATATACTATGATATTAACAATAGTAATACTTGGCATCTAATGCCAAACAACCCGCATTACATACTTCCTTTATCAGGAGTAACCGAGCCAGGCAAAACAGTACAAATTCGTTTTGCAACACGTCCTAGTGCCACAGCACCTAATGTATGTAGTACAGCAGCGACGGCTTATGTAGTGCCACTTCCGTTAGGGGGCATTAGTGTAACTACCGATATCGATAGGTTCGCTTATAACTGTACAGCCGCAGGAACACAGTACTTTACAGCTACGGTAACCATAGATCCATCGGTAGGAAGAGCACCATTCCAATTCAATGTAAATGGAGGGGCTTATGAACCAGTATCAGCTACTTATTCACGTACTTACGTATTTACGGGCTTAGTGGTAGGTCGTACTTATACTTTTGGAGTAAAAGACGCTAATGGTTGTGAGAGTCAATATACAGGAGATATCTATGCCAATGTAGCCACACCAGCGATGACGGCAACATTAATAGCCAATCCAGCTTGTAATGGTCAAATGGGTCAAGCAACGATTAGAATCCATCGAAGCGCTGATTATACAGGTACTACTACGGGCACTACTTTTAATTGGGCGATATACGAAAAACAAGCAGGTTTACTTCCAGGTATTCCAACACCACACGCAGGTACAGCGGTGATGCCAAGAGCAGGACAAGATGCTACAACTATCTCCCCTACAGGGACTTACGCTTTAGCACCTAATAAAACTTACTATGTGATAGTAAAAGAAGGTACTAATTGTGAGTGGGGTAGTAGAGATCTTCACATCAGAGAGTTGGCCACACTTTCAGCCACAGTAGCACAAAGTGCAACGATCACTTGTGATAGTGATGGAGTTTTAGAGGTACAAAATCCTACTGGAGGCGGAGGAACTTACACCTATAAAGTAACTCCAATAACACCGGGAGTAACTTTTGGTGCCCCAATAGTAACAGGCACCTCTAGAGTACAGATAATCAAAGATAATATTGTGGCACCATCAATGCCAAAATATCCTAATGGAGCTTATAGTTTCCAAGTGAAATTAGAAATGGAAGACCAATATGGTTGTTCAGCTAATTTAGGTAACTATACCTTTATGGTAACACCATCGCCAGATATAGCAAAAACAACCATATTAGGATGTGCCGATGGTCAGTACACACTCACTATTGAGCCACAAGTCAAAATAGGCGCAGTGGGGGCAGTTGCAACAGGAGCAGAACTCAATGGTTATGAATACTCAATAGATGGAGGCTTAGATTACCAAAACAGCAATGTATTTGCAAACTTGGTAGCAGGCGCGTACGATGTACAAATCCGCGATAAATCTACAGGATGTATCGCAACCAAAACAGTGACTATTACCAATGCATTGGAGGCAGATATCTCCTTAAGCACACCATTGAGTTGTGCGGGAGCTGCAGCAGTAATCACTGTAAAAGTAGACAATGGTTCAGGCGACTATGAATATAGTTATACAAGTCCAGGAGGCGTTACAATAGGCCCTACTACGATTGCACAAACAGCAGGAGAGTATAAAACGACCTTCAATGTAACGACTGTAGGTGTGTATACGATAACCGTTAAGGACAATAATGCGTCAGGTAACTGTGGTAGTTATACTAAGACAATAACTGTACGAGCAGCCGAGCAGCCAGAGATTACCACATCGGTAAGAACAGTAACATGTTCAGGCAGTAACGATGGAGTGATATACCTTGCCGAGGTCAATACCACCTCAGTAGGAGCATTCTCTTATGCAGTACAAGGTCCAACAGGGGCAGTACCAGCAACCTCTATTGTCAATAGAGAAGTAAGAGGCTTAGCTGCAGGAGTTTATACCATTACAGTAACATCAGCTAACGGCTGTACCAATGTTTATACAGCGACAGTGAAAGAGCCTACAGCTCTAACTATAAGTAAAACACTTATAGAGAACACTAAGCAAGAGTTCAGTTGTGGTTTCTCAGGCGGTGTAGAACAAGCACAGATAAGAGTACCCAATGGAGCGATACAAGGCGGAATAGGTCCATATGCTATAGAGTACTTGTATGGTACGGTTTCAGGAACAGGCGATAGCTTTACAGTAGGTAATATAGCAGGAGGAACAATAACCATCACCGCTGTTGATGCCAATGGATGTAGCACCCAAACCTCAGTGGTGATCAAACCGTTCGAATCCTTCGATGTTGATAAGATCGACTTTGCGGTAACCACTACGGGAACTTGTAACGCGAGTGAAACCATTACCATTAGCGCTAAACAAAGTTCAGGAGCACCATTTACAGGTCAGTTGTTGTACTACCAAGGCGCAACCGCTCCTGCGGGAGTTATCACCCCAACAACAGGAGGCTGGCAAACAAGCAATAGCTTTACCATAGCACCTAATAACACCTATACATTCTGGGTAGCTAATAAAGTTACAGGTTGTATAGCCAGCAAGTTGTACATCTCTGCTAATCCAAACAACTTTAGCATAGTAAACCCACAAGTGAAGAATGTAGGTTGTAAAGGTGCCAACGATGGAACAGCCACCTTTACCCTTAGCAATACAGTAAATGGTCATGCTTATAATGTAACGGTGAGCCCATCAGCAGGAACCATAACCCCTGCCGCACCATTTACAGCAATGGGAACAACAGCTACCTTCAACATAGCAGGTTTAGCACCAAATACCTATACAGTAACAGTAAAAGACAATAATACAGCTTGTGAACAAACCTATAGCTTCAAGATAGAAGAGCCAACAGCGGCTATCACAGCAAGTGTTACAGTACATCAAGCCACTTGTGCGAGTGCACCTACTTACAACAGTGGAGAGATAGCTATAGAGAATGTAACAGGAGGTTGGGGTACTTATCAGTACTATATAGGTCAAGCAGCCGTAGGTTTAGAAGTGTGGACAAATACAAGTGTACGCACAGGCTTAACCCCAGGAACTTATAGAGTATTGGTAAAAGACAACAATGGTTGTGCTACAACACTTAGCAATACGGTAACGATAGCTACGCCAACAACTATCAGTGGTACACTTACGGTAACCAATGCGAACTGTACTAATGGTACGGGCGCTATAGGTGTGAGAAGTGTAACGGGAGGTGAAGGAGCGAACTACTTGTATCAACTCATCAAAGATGGAGTGGCTCAAGGCGGAGCTCAAACCAGCACCGAGTTCCAAAACTTAAGTGCAGGTACTTACCAAGTAGCCATCTCCGATTCTTGGGGTTGTACCACCACACTCACTCAATCAGTAACCTTGTACGAACCGGTAGAAGGAGTAGGCGTACGCTTTATCAAGCAAGTAACTTGTACACCATCTCCAGTTACAGGTGCGACAGTTAGCGTCACTTATACAGGAGGTAACTCACCAAGTTTGCGTTATACCCTTAAGAACACAGCAACAGGAGTAAGTAGTGTATCCACCACCAATGGATTTACTAATATACCAGCAGGTAATTATGAAGTATCGGTATACGATGTGGCAACAGGTTGTCCTACCCAAACATACACATTTGATGTAACCGATGCAGCAACAGTAAGCTTCACTCACACCACTACAGCAGTAAGCTGTAATGGCAGTAGTGATGGTAAGCTAAAAATTACCATACCAGGTAGCCAAACGCAAACTGATTATCAAATTAATATAGTAGGAATAGGATTCACGCGTAGCGAAACGGTCAATACTACCCCTAAAGATATAGAATTTGAAGGAATGCCAGTAGGCTCATATACAGTAACGCTCACCTCTTCGCGTAACTGTACAGCTACTCAAACGATAATTATAGGTGCACCAGCAGTCTTGATAGTGAGCAATACCACCACGGTAACTACCCACTATAAGTGTGATACTGATAACAATGCCCAACAAGCGATTATCTCGGCAGTAGCCCAAGGTGGTACACAACCTTATAAGTACAACTATCAAGTATTTGATGGTATAAGCACCACCACATCAGGCTGGATAAACAGCAGTGTATACAGTCTTACCAGTGCAGGTAGTGCTACCCAAACAGTGATAGTGAATGTAGAGGATGCCAATGGTTGTAGAGCAGTCTATACCCCAATGGTAGTACCACCACTACAACGCATCAGCGCGGTGAATGCTACCCGTATATCAACCTTGAGTTGTAATCAATCCGAAACGGTGAACTTCACTATAGTAGGAGGTAAGAACTTAGGTTATATAGTAGAGGTAACAGCCAATGGCAGTGTGGCAACCCCAACGCCATCAACCCAAACCCTTACAGCAGGAACAAATGTAGCAACGGTACACTTTAATGCTCCAGGTTACTATACGATAAAAGTAACCGATAGAGATACGGGTTGCTATGCAACAGTATCTCATACGGTAAATGAGTTTAGATCGATGGAAGTAACCGCTGCACAAAGCAAGCCAGTGAGTTGTGTAGGCGATAGCAATGGAGAAATCACAGTAACTTTCAGTGGTTACCAAGGCGCGATATCTTACCAAGCCTATGCAGTGAGTCCAGTACTTAGCCCAGTGGGTACATTACAAACTCAAATAGGCAGTCCCGATGCAGTACGTCGAGCAGTGATCAGTGGTTTGCCAAAAGGTAGCTATGTGGTAAGAATGACCCAAACCGATGCTCCTAATTGTACGGTAACCAGCACAGAGGTAATGATCTCCGAGCCAACCACAGCCCTTACAGCTTCAGTAACAGTAACTGATCGCATCAAGTGTGGAATAGGTCAAACAGGAGCCTTTAAAGTAGAGGCCACAGGAGGCTGGAGCAACTACGAGTATCGTTTGTCTCACAATGGTACAGCCCATCCAGTATATGGAACCTATACAAGCACCTCACTTTTCGAAGGCCTATCCACAGGAACCTATACAGTAGAGGTAAAAGATGAAAATGGTTGTGCAACAGTTGTAACTCAAGTGATGAGTGCCCCAGCACCTATAGATGCAACCGTAACAGCAACCCATGTAAATTGCTTTAGCGATCGTACAGGAGTTGTAAGAGTACAAAGCATTACAGGAGGCAGTGGTAATTATGTATATGAATTAAAAGAGAAAGGCGCAGCTATCGTAAAAGGCGCACAAACCGATACCACATTCACAGGATTAGATGCACGTGAATATGTGTTAATAATCACCGATGGTTGGGGATGTGAAGCCCAAATAGAAGTAGAGGTTACCGAACCTGCCGAACTTAATATAGTAGCCAGCATAGCCAGCCCGCTTACTTGTAATACCCCAGCTACTATATCGCTTGTAGCAACGGGAGGCACAGGAGCTTATACTTACTATCAAGTAAAAGGCGGAGCAACCACAATAGTGGGAAGTAGCGTTACGGTCAATGCTGCAGATGTAGGTGACTACGAGTTCTATGTAAAAGATGCTAATGGCTGTAGCTCTAAAGTATCTAATAAGATCACCATAGCCACTTTAGAAACCTTAGCCTTGCACATAAACACCGATGATGCCTTTGTGAAGTGTAACGGAGAAAGTTCAGCACGTATTACCTTCTCGGCAACCGGCGCTTTGGGTAACTACCAGTACAAGTTATATAAAGGCGGAGTTGCACAAACAGTATCAGCTACTCAAGTAAACGCCACCGACTGGGCATTCTCAGGCTTAGCAAGCGACACTTACCAAATAGAGGTAACCAGCGTAGATTGCGTGCAAACAGCTACAGTTAATATAGGTGAATCACCAGCCTTTATAGTAGCAACAGCTACAACCGATATCAGTTGTAACACAATGCGCGATGGAACTATCTCTATAACAGTAACAGGAGGAGCAGGCGATATACAATACGCTATCAGCCCACGATTAGATCGATTTGTATCCGAAGGTTATTTCACACGACTATCCCGAGGAGAGTACATAGTTAGAGCACAAGATAAGAATGGTTGTTTTGTAGACGAAATCTTCAAGATCAACGAACCTGATGTATTGAATGTAGTAATCGACAAGCAAACCGATGAGATATGCTATGGAGCAGGTGATGGAACCGTTTCAATTACCATTACAGGAGGTACCCAATCTTACAGTACCTCAATAGACGATGGAGCTTGGACAGTAGGTAAGACCTTGTATATAGGTTTATCGGTAGGTACACACACCATCACGGTGAAAGATGCACGTTCTTGTACAACACAAGTATCAGTAGAGATCAAATCAGGAGTAGATTTGCAACCTACCGCTACGGTAACTTATGGCTGTGGCAATAATGTAGTTGTCAATACTATCGACGCTACGGTAAATGCAAGTTATACAGGCGCAGTAAGCTTTAGTTTAGATGGTGCCGCACCAGTGAATTCAGGAAGGTTTACAGGAGTAACACCAGGAGTTCATAGTATTACCTTTGCTCACCTGAATGGTTGTACCACAACCCTTACAGTCAATGTAACCGCTTACAATAGTCTTACAGCCACCACGGCAACAAAAACCGATATGAGCTGTTATGGAGTAAATGATGGAACGATTACCTTTGCGGTAAGTGGAGCGACCAATAGCTATACATATACCATTACCCCAGAGGCAGGCACGTTCGATGCTGCAAATAGCCAATATACAGGCTTATCGGCAGGTACTTACGTAGTCAAAGTAAGATCTAATGGAGAGATCAATTGTGAGTTAGAACACAGTTTCACCATTATAGAGCCCGATTTGTTACAAGCTAGAGCCTCTACAGTATCCGAAACCTGCTATGGATTAAGCGATGGTCAGTTGATCTTCAGTATTCAAGGTGGTAGGGCCCCTTATAGTTATACGCTCAAATCAGCCTCAGGAGCAACGGTCAATATAGGAACCATAGCTACCGCAGGAGCAGTAAGCACCATAACAAACGTAGTAGGTGATTACATTTTAGAATATACCGATGGTCAGTGTCCACAATCCTTGCAGATAACAGTGCCATCAGCACCTAATCTAGATATTGTAGATGTTAAAGAACAGTTTAATTGTTCGGTAGTATCAACAACCTACACAACCAGCTATTTGCGTGTAGAGTTCTCACAAGCTGATGATAAACTCACCTCTAGCAATACCCTCTACTCAGTAGATGGAGGAGTTCAAAAACATCCATTCAATAGATTTGATGGTAAGTACGGTTATACCGATAATATATCAGCAGGACAATACACACTTACGGTATATTACTACTCAAATGTACCAGGAGCGCCACTCTGTGAACAAACTTGGGGTAGCACAGTGAGTCTAACACGTTATCGCGGTCTAGAACTCAAGGACATCAGTGATCCAAGAGCTATCAATAAGATAAAAGTTCAAGCAGTAGGCGGCAACTCATCAAGTTATAATTATACGTTCAATGGATATCAAGATGGCAGCAATGAGTATATGTTGCGATCTACCGACCCAACAACTCGAGTAGTAGGTAGAAAAGCTTACAAAACGGTAGTAGTAGAGGTAGTAGATGCTAATGGATGTAGTTCAACGCTCACCATAGAGAAAGAGTATATGAAGTCAGTACCACCAGATTTCTTTACCCCTAATGGTGACGGACAAAACGATGGCTGGGATCCAGATAGATATCGTAGTTATCCTAAATTAACAGTAGATATCTACGATCGTTACGGACGCTATATCACTAGTTTGCGTTCAGGCGAAACTTGGGATGGTCGTTATAACGGCAAAGAATTACCAACAGGTGATTATTGGTACATCCTTAAAACCCACGAAGAAGGTGAAGACGACCAAGAATATATGGGTCACTTCAACCTCTATCGAGCAGCCGATTAAAAAATATTTACTCAAATAATTAATGCAAAACTCCCTGATAGAATCTAATTCATCAGGGAGTTTTT
>NZ_CALGWU010000066.1 GCF_937936315.1 uncultured Capnocytophaga sp.
TTTCTTTGATAAAA
This sequence comes from uncultured Capnocytophaga sp., assembly GCF_937936315.1. Lineage (GTDB taxonomy): Bacteria > Bacteroidota > Bacteroidia > Flavobacteriales > Flavobacteriaceae > Capnocytophaga. The sequence continues at coordinate 15 of NZ_CALGWU010000066.1, forward strand.
AGCCTTCTATTAATTTGCAAGAAAACATTGTTGATCTAAAAGACTCGTTGCTGCTTAAATCGAACTCACGTTAATATAAGGAATCCAAAAAAAGATTCGTTTTTTTTTTTTTTTAATAAAAAACTACTGATAATCAGACATAAAGGTAAAGCATAAAATAATATAAGACCTACTATAAAACCCCATCTCCAAGCTTTGTTTGTATCAGCTTTTAACCAATCAATATAAGCTTTTTCTCCAAGTATATAAACTAAGAATGCTATACAAGTTGCAAATATAACAAATGACAATAGTATAATTACTTTGCATAAAGTTTTAAAGTGCATATTCTTACTAATTTTTATCTTTATAAGTAGCAAAACTTACTAAAAGTAGCGAAACAAGTTCTTTATGACTGATTTTCATTGTAGAACTTGCAATACAAATAGGAGCTCCATACATTTTCTGACTCCATTGCATCATCTTTTTTACAAAAAAGTTCTTTTCATTAGCAATAAGAGTTCCTGGATTTCTCACTTGTATCAAAATACTCTTATTCCCTTTGATCTCTAATTCTTGAAAGCCTATTATTTCTTGCCAAGGAATAAGATAATACTTTTGTATTCTTATATGTAGGGCTTTTTCATCTATAGCAAGTACCCATTGATTGTTTAGCAAGTTTTTTATAATAAAAAATAGAGCTGTTAAAGCAAAAACCATAACGATAATACTCATAGCTTCTATAAAAACAATGCTCCTTTTGCCATCATTAGATAATTCATTAGCATTCAGAAAACAAAATATCCCTACGGCTAAGAAAATAATGACTAAGAATAGTAAAAAGATGTTTTTCTTTTTACTAGTAAAGATTTCTATTCGCTCCATTGTTTTATTTTAAAGCTGTAAGTCTTTCTATACCTTTATGATACTCTGTTATAATCTCATTGATAACTTCTTGTACACTTTGTACTTTAGTGATAAGTGAAGCTACTTGCCCTATTTCCAATTCCCCTTGCTCCATATCTCCTTCAAACATTCCTTGTTTGGTACGACGACTACCTACTAAGGCTTTTAGGTTCTCAATAGTAGCTTTTTGGGTATTATATAGCTCTTTCACTTGTTCATAAAAACCATTCTTTAGTAATCTCACAGGGGCTAATTCTTTTAGTGTAAGTTCTGTATCTCCTTCACCAGCTGCTATAACCTTCTCTTTGAATGCGGGGTGTACAGACGCTTCAGTAGTAGCTACAAATCTACTACCTATTTGCACACCATCAGCTCCCAATGCTATTGCAGCTAACATACCACTACCTGTAGCGATTCCTCCCGCTGCAATAAGTGGAACTTCTAATACTCTACGCACCGCAGGAATGAGCACCATTGTGCTGGTTTCTTCACGTCCATTGTGGCCACCTGCTTCAAAACCTTCTGCTACTACCGCATCAACACCTGCTGCTTGTGCTTTGAGGGCAAACTTACTACTACTCACTACGTGAGCTACTTTTATACCTTCTTTTTGTAATAAAGAAGTATAAGTAGCTGGATTTCCTGCTGAAGTAAATACAATTTTTACTCCCTCGCGTAAAATCACTTCAATAGCCTTGTCCATTTCGGGGTACATAATTGGTATATTTACTCCAAAAGGTTTATCAGTAGCCGCTTTGCACTTGCGTATGTGTTCTACAAGGGTTTCGGGATGCATAGAGCCTGCGCCCAATAGTCCCAAACCGCCTGCATTGCTCACTGCTGAGGCTAATCGCCACCCACTTGCCCATATCATTCCTCCCTGAATGATAGGATATTGAATATTAAAAAGTTCTGTAATACGTGTTTTCATTGTCTATAATTTAAAATTATTATCATCATCAAGTTCCTAAAAAGGATTATAACTAACTTCAAAATACTATCTAAGTTAGTTTTACTATTATATTCCTAACTTCCTTACTCTTTCCACTGGTATATAGGATATTTTGATTTCTTTATATCCATACTATCAATAAGCATCCTATAAAGACTATTATCGTGTTGTAAATTCCAAATAAACATCTTCTTTTTATCCTTTTCTATTACGGTATTTCTATATCATTCAAGAGTTAGTGTATTCCATTTAATAAGTTGATTCTCTTCAAAATCTACATAAGAGCTTTCTTTACTTGATGTAAAATATATCTTGGTATCACCTTGTTCAATACTATCTAGATAGTAATCCATACTCAATTTATCTATTATATAGTCTTTCTAGATTGTTAAGGAAGATAGAGTATCTATTTCAATCCGTTGTTCATTAGAAACTAAGGCTCTATAAAAAGCTTTTATTGGAATCTTTTCTAAAACACTATCATTATTTACTACTATTTCCTTAATACTATCCTATTCGTGATCTATTGTGTTTTTCTGTACATTAGATGATTGTCCACAAGCGGTAAAAAGCAATAAAAATGATATATAAAAATATTTTGCAGTCATTATATTCTAACGTTTATTTAAATTTTCCTTATGCGGGTAATAATGATTACCAAACTTATCAAACACATTATCAACTTCCTCTGTAATATCCGATATTACATACCATTGTTCCCAAACATCACCCAAAAAATTATGTGCTCCCGTTATAATCCACGCTATATTTCCTTCTACCCCAAATCGCGGACTGAGTTGTATATGGCTAAACACTTCTTCACCTACTAATTTAGGAAAGTATTGCTCTTGATAAGCCTTTGCTATTTTTAGTGCTTTTCCTTTGCTGAGGTGTATCCTTCTACCTTTAGAGAAAAGTTGTTTATCATACGAATCTTTTTTAAATCCTTGAGAAAAGTAAAGTATATAACGCAAACATTCCATCTCGTATTGCAGTTCCTCATCAGCGAATCCCTCTGAGGTATGTATATCCTTGCCATCCATCTGCATCTTTACATCTATCACATCAATCACTGCTTGCCAAATAGTGCTTTCAAAACCTCTTTCCTTTCTGATACAATATTGTAACAATACCTCTAAAGCCCTTAGCAATTCATAAATAGCTTTTTCCTCAAAATCTGTCTTATCTAGGATTTTCTTATCGATACCTTGTAGAACTTCATAATATTGTTGCATCTTTTCTTTGTTCCACAAACTATTCTCATCTATTACCTGCCATAAATAATCCAAAATATCCCTTAAGCACGCTACTTCTTCTGTATCAAAAAAGATAGTTAATACATCACTACACCTCTCCCATAGTCTTTCTACTATCCAGCACCCCCAAAAAAGCAGATTATATTCTGGAATACTTGCAGTCTCTCTTCTGATTAGTTTTGTATAACTGTCAAAATCCTTGATAGAAATCTCAACCCGCCATACTTCAGCACGTATATTCTCAACTACCATCCCTAAGAAATCTTTCTGTTCAGGGAAAAATGCTCTTATCTTCATTAGATAGTAAGCAAAATTATAGTATACTTCTCTATAAGAAGGAGCTTCAAATACATTCTGCTGATGAGAAATATCAATCCTCTCTACCATATCAAAAAATAAAGTAGGGTGCTCTTTGATTTCCTTTTCCCAAAAATTCATAAGGCACTTTATATAATGGCACTCTTTCTCTATATCTAAAAAAGTACCCTCCTTACTAAACGCTTCATATAATCCAACCAGTCCTTCCATAAAATTCTAAAAAAGGGTTGCCTTTTTAATAGACAACCCTTTTTAATTTATATTCTAATTTACTAATCTAATCAGGCTTTTGAGGTAAGTGATTTGAAAAATACGAATCCAAAACCTAAAGTAAGCATACAGTGGAAAGGAAACATACCAAAGTCATTAAGACGAACAGCACTATATAATCCAAAAGCAAAGTACAACATTAGCAAAAACTCTACTATCATATTAGGCGATAGTTTAGTGTTGATATATTTATTGTTTTTCCAGCTATCACTTAGCGAACTTATATTGAACTTAGGGGTACGTACAAACTCGCTGCGTTTGCCACTATGTCCTTCAAGTACAGCAATAGTATTGTGGAAAGAAAATCCTAAAGCCACTGAGAAGAATGTAAAGAATAGCTTCACATAGTTCAAAAAGTCATCAAAAGTCTTCCCTTGCAAGTTCTTATAAGTAAACCAATAGCAGATAAACAAAATAATAGTACTTGTAATAAAGAAACTAGTGAAGTGGAATATCCATCCTAAATGACCATATTGATTTTTGAGGTATAACATTGGGATACTGAAAATAGCAGTGATAAACACCCATAAAAACATTGAACTATTCAAGAGGTGCATTACTCCGTGAAATTTAGTTTTCCATCCAATATTTTTAGCAGCAAGTAAACGACCTACACTTTTTCGGAAGTTTTCAGCTCCTCCTTTGTTCCAACGGAATTGTTGTGAGCGTGCTGCCGAGATAACTACAGGAAGTTCAGCAGGAGTTTCAACATCTTCCAAATATTTGAATTTCCAATTTTTCAATTGAGCGCGATAACTAAGGTCAAGGTCTTCGGTTAGAGTATCACCTTCCCAGTTACCTGCATCATATATACACGTTTTGCGCCAAATACCTGCAGTACCATTGAAATTGATAAAATAGCCTTTAGAGTTACGCCCTACTTGTTCAAGAGTGAAGTGAACATCAAGAGCTAGGGCTTGTATTTTAGTAAGGATAGAGTAATTACGATTGATGTGTCCCCAACGGGTTTGTACTACCCCTATTTCAGGATCTTTGAAGTAAATAACAGTACGTTTAAGCCAGTCAGGTTGTGGTAAAAAATCAGCATCGAAGATAGCTATAAAATCACCTTTAGCAATAGCTAAACCTTCTTTTAGAGCTCCTGCTTTGAAACCTTGACGTTTTTCACGTCGTATATGCTGAATATCTAAGCCTGTAGCTTGCAAATTTTTGATAATTTCAGCTGTTTCAGCTACTGATTCGTCAGTAGAATCATCAAGTACTTGTATTTCAAGTTTAGTACGTGGATACTCTAGTTTTGCAATATTTTCAAGTAAACGAGGTACTACATACTTTTCATTGTAAAGTGGTAATTGGATGGTTACGTAAGGTATCTCTTTAGGGTCAAGGAGGTTAAACTTAGGAGACTCATCATTTTGTTTGCGGTGTTTTAAATAGTTCAGTAGCAAACTAAGCATTGAAAGACTATATAAAAAAATGCCTATCAAAGCTGTACAATAGATAATAATAATTGTGTAATTAATAAATGTTGCCATAAATTATTGTTTTATGTTCTTTTATTTTGCAAAAGTACGTGTTTTTTTGAATACGCCAAGAAAAAAAAGAATTATTTTTTAGAAAACATTTTTAAATAACTGATTTTTAAAGTGTAAAAAATTAACTACTCTTGTAAATCAGGCTATTATCTATTTCAAAACAAAACCTCGTTTTTCTTTGTATATTCCGCAGAAATAGCCATTTAACTTCTATCTAATTTGCTAAAATATTTTAGCTAATTGCTAATAGAAAATTATTAATTACATATTGAATATCAAAAACTTAAAAAAAATCAAAAAAAAAACATCAACTTTTTTATTGCTATCTCAAAAAAACTTTGTATCTTAGCCCGCTAATTGTAATAAAAACCTTACTTTTATATAGTAAATAATTATGACAGAAGGAGAAAAATTGATTCCTGTTGATATCAGCGAAGAGATGAAATCCGCTTACATCGATTATTCGATGTCAGTAATCGTTTCGCGCGCGCTACCCGATGTTCGTGATGGGTTGAAACCTGTTCACCGTCGCGTGCTTTATGGTATGTTCGATATGGGCGTACTCAGCAATCGTCCCTATAAAAAATCAGCTGCCATTGTTGGGGAAGTACTAGGTAAATACCACCCTCACGGCGATACCGCTGTGTATGATACTATGGTGCGTATGGCTCAGTACTGGAGTTTGCGCTATATGCTCGTTGATGGGCAAGGTAACTTTGGTTCTATGGGAGGTGACCCACCTGCCGCAATGCGTTATACCGAAGCTCGTATGCGCAAATTCTCAGAAGATATGCTTATTGATATCGATAAAGAGACTGTCGACCACCAACTTACTTATGATGATTCTCGTGAAGAACCTATCGTACTTCCTACCCGTATTCCTAATTTATTAGTGAATGGTTCTGCGGGTATCGCTGTGGGTATGGCTACTAATATGGCTCCTCATAACCTTAGTGAAGTAATTGATGGTACTATCGCTTATATTGATAATAATGATATTGAAATAGATGAACTTATCAAATATATCAAAGCTCCTGATTTCCCTACAGGTGGTATTATCTATGGTTATGAAGGAGTAAAAGAGGCTTTTAAAACAGGACGTGGTCGTGTGATTGTACGTGCTAAAGCTGAATTTCAAGAGGTAAGAGGCAAAGAATGTATAGTCGTTACCGAAGTACCTTATCAAGTAGATACATCTATCTTACTGAAAAAAACCTCCGATTTAGTAAAAGAAGGTAAGTTAGAGGGTATTACTGATGTACGCGATGAATCAGCTCGTGGTAAGATTCGTATTGTTTATATCCTAAAACGTGATGCTGTACCTAATGTAGTACTAAACAACTTGTTTAAACATACTGAATTACAAACTTCTTTCAGTGTGAATAACATTGCTTTGGTAAATGGTCGCCCTCAACTATTAAACCTTAAAGAGCTCATTTATCACTTTGTAGAACATCGTCACGATGTGGTGTATCGTCGCACTGATTATGAGTTACGTAAAGCTAAAGAACGTATCCATATCTTGGAAGGTTTTATGAAAGTGATGGCTACAGAAGATACAATGGGTAAAGCTATTGAAATCATCCGTTTTCACGATAAACCTAAAGAAGATTTGATAGCTGAATTTGATCTTACAGATATTCAAGCCGAAGCTATCTTAGCCTTAGCTCTACGCCGTATCAACAAAGCGTTAATATTGCAAACTAAAGAAGAATACGAACAAAAGTTAGCCGAAATACGTGATTTAGAAGATATCTTAGCTCGTAAAGAACGTCGAACTGAAATTATCAAAGAAGAACTTCTTGAAATAAAAGAAAAATACGGCGATGCACGTCGCTCTACTATTGAGTATGCAGGAGGCGAGTTTAGTGTAGAAGATATGATCCCCGATGATAAAATGGTCATTACCATTTCTCACGCAGGTTATATCAAACGTACTTCCCTCAGTGAGTATAAAACACAAAGTAGGGGAGGGGTAGGTCAAAAAGCCTCTACCACTCGGGACCAAGATTTCTTAGAACACCTATTTGTAAGCTCTAATCACCAATATCTATTGTTCTTTACCCAGAAAGGTAAATGTTTTTGGATGCGCGTCTACGAAATCCCTGAAGGTAGCAAAACTGCCAAAGGTCGTGCTGTACAAAATCTTATCAATATAGAACAAGACGACAAAATTAAAGCCTTTGTGAGCGTTCAAAATCTCAAAGATGAAGAGTATATCAATAACAACTACCTCATTATGGCTACCAAACAAGGTACTGTAAAGAAAACCTTGCTCAAAGAATACTCCCGCCCACGTCAGAATGGTATCAATGCCATTACTATTAAAGAAGGCGACGAGCTTATCGAAGCTAAACTTACCTCAGGCAGTAGCCAGCTGATGTTAGCAGTGAAATCAGGTCGTGCAATACGTTTTGGAGAAGACAAAGTGCGTGCAGTAGGCCGTAATTCTCAGGGAGTACGTGGTATCGACCTCGACATTGAAAACGATGAAGTAGTAGGTATGATAGCTATCGAAAACCCACGCGAAGAAACCGTATTAGTTGTCTCTGAAAATGGTTATGGAAAACGTTCATACATCGATGACCCTGAAACACACGAGGCTGTTTATCGTATCACTAACCGTGGTGGTAAAGGAGTTAAAACTATTTCTATTACGGAGAAAACAGGTCAGTTAGTAGCTATCAAGAGCGTGTTAGAGGGAGAAGATTTGATGATTATCAATAAATCAGGTATTGCAATACGCCTCTCCATCGATACACTGCGCATCTCCGGACGTGCTACGCAAGGTGTAAAACTCATCAATATCAAAGGTAAAGACTCTATCGCAGCTGTTACTAAAGTAATGAAAGAAGATGATGAAGAAACCGATGCTGCTGAGGAAGTAACACCTCCTACTGAAGAATAAAAATCTGTGTTCATAATTAATAAAGAAAGGTCAAACGGAAGTTACTTCATTTCTCTTTAGGTAAGAACTTACTTCCGTGATTACCTTTCTTTTTTATTTTATACTATGGGAAAAACAATCAACATACAAAAAGTTGCCCTTAGGCAAAACGCCCTTTATATCCCTGATACTATGGTCTCACAAAGAGCTATACAACCAGGAACATTAGAATTAGTAACAGCCCTACGCCAACATGGTTTTGGGGTTACTGAAGACCTTTTGCATGCTATCAATGGTACTA
>NZ_CALGWU010000067.1 GCF_937936315.1 uncultured Capnocytophaga sp.
CCAAGGAAGTAACCATTGTATAGTGAGTACCCTCCAAGGCTGCTTTGAGAACTTCAAAAGGCACGTGCTCAGTGCTGTCCACCACGGCAGTTTTCTCCTTGGCATTGGCGACGACCTGACTTACGCCCTCAACCGCCTCCAAGCGTTTTTTGACCGTAGCCTCGCAGCCACTACAGCTCATGCCCTTGACATAGTAAGTGTGTGTCATAGTGTCAGGCTTTCTCGATGGTGTAATCTGTACCTTCCAGTGCTTTTTTTAGCTCAGCCAAAGGCACTTCCTTAGGAGCTTCCACGAAAGCTTTTTGCTGGTCGAAATCCACCCTAACGGCAGTAACGCCTGACACTTTAGACAATCTTTCTTCTACAGTGGCTGCACAGCCTGTGCAACCCATTCCTTTGATAGTATATACTTGCATGATATTAATTTTTAGCACCCCTTTTACTTGCAAATATTATGCCAAGTTAATGATTAATGTTCTTAAAAATTGCTTGACAAATGGCCGTTATTTTTGTACCTTTGCCCTTCTAATCTAACACCTAACACCTAACATGAGTAGCACTAAACAACGAGATGAATTACAAGGGGCTATTTGGAAGATAGCCAACGAAGTAAGAGGAGCCGTAGACGGCTGGGATTTTAAACAATTCGTTTTAGGCACCCTTTTCTATCGTTTTATCAGCGAGAATTTTACGAACTTCATCGAAGGTGGCGATGAGAGTGTGCAGTACGCCGAGCTACCCGATGAGGCTATTACCCCTGAAATAAAAGACGATGCTACGAAAACCAAAGGCTACTTCATCTACCCCAGTCAGCTGTTTGTAAATGTAGCCAAAAATGCGAATACCAATTCCAATCTCAATACCGATTTAGCGGCTATCTTCTCCGCTATCGAAAGTTCCGCCAATGGCTACCCCTCCGAAGCAGATATCAAAGGCCTCTTTGCCGACTTCGATACTACCTCCAACCGCCTTGGCAATACCGTTGAGGAAAAAAACAAACGCCTCGCCGCGGTAATTAATGGAGTGGCAGGACTTAGTTTTGGCAATTTCGAAAACCACCAAATCGACCTCTTTGGCGATGCTTATGAGTTCCTTATCTCTAACTATGCTGCCAATGCCGGTAAATCGGGAGGGGAGTTCTTTACCCCTCAGAATGTCTCTAAACTCATTGCGCAGTTGGCATTGTTAGGACAAACTTCAGTAAATAAGATTTACGACCCTGCTTGTGGGTCGGGCTCTATCCTGCTACAAGCTAAAAAACACTTCGATGACTACCAGATAGAAGAAGGCTTCTTTGGGCAGGAAATCAATCATACTACCTACAACTTGGCGCGTATGAATATGTTCTTGCACAATATCAACTACGATAAATTCAATATTGCCTTAGGCGATACGCTTATCAACCCTTGTTTTGGCGATGAAAAACCTTTTGATGCGATTGTTTCCAATCCTCCTTATTCGGTGAACTGGATAGGCAGCGATGACCCTACCCTTATCAATGACGACCGTTTTGCGCCCGCAGGCGTGTTAGCCCCCAAATCCAAAGCCGACTTTGCTTTTGTATTGCATTCCCTCAGCTACCTTTCCGCTAAAGGGCGTGCCGCTATCGTATGTTTCCCCGGTATCTTTTATCGTGGAGGCGCCGAGCAGAAAATACGCAAATACCTCATTGATAACAACTATGTAGAAACCGTTATCGCCCTACCGCCCAACCTCTTCTATGGCACCAGCATTGCCGTGAATATATTGGTGCTTTCCAAACACAAACCCGACACCCTTACCCAATTCATTGATGCCAGTGGTGAGGGCTTTTTTAAGAAAGAAACCAATAACAACGTGCTGACTGATGCCCATATAGCGCGCATCGTTAGCATTTTTGCCGACAAAGAGGCGGTACCACACACCGCTGTACAAGTAGACAACCAGCAGATAGCCGAAAATGACTACAACCTATCCGTTAGTTCGTATGTAGAAGCAAAGGACACCCGCGAGGTGATAGATATCAAGCAACTCAACGCTGAAGTAGCGCAAACCGTAGTGCGGATTAATGAACTGAGAGCTGATATTGAGGGGATTATTAGAGAAATATAGGGGTAGTATATGAATAGTGAAATAAAATATCTGATTTATAATACACCGCAAGAAGCGGTTTCAGTTAAAGCTGTTGTTAAAGGTGAAACCATTTGGCTTACACAAAAGGCAATGGCAGAACTTTTTGATGTTGAAGTTCCTGCAATATCAAAACATCTTGCTA
>NZ_CALGWU010000068.1 GCF_937936315.1 uncultured Capnocytophaga sp.
GTTAGTACAAGGTTCCAAAAGTTTATCACAATCGGCTACTACTTTCATTGGGATTCGGATTGTGCGGTTTGGATCGCCTAACTTAAGGGTAGACTGAGGGTATCCTGAAGCGCTACCAATTAAAAATTGATATGTTTTTGTAGTAGGATTGTATGATTTTTGAGGCTGAGGATTGGTTGCTGTGCCATCACCTGCATTATTTAGATCGGGTTCACCATTGGTTACTACTGTAATATTAGATGGTAGTTTTACTGTAATAGTAGCACGCCTAATATTTTCAGCTCCTACATTTTCATAGCTTAATTCATAGAAGAAAGCTTGATTAGGACTAAGATGGGTTATAGGGTTACCTGATGTATCTACATAACGTTGAGAAGTTTTTAACTTCAAGGCATTAGACTTGACTGTTACTACAAATGTACAAGTGCTAATGGTTGCTAATAGATTATCTTTGAAAGTGTAAGTAACTGTATGAACACCAATAGGGAAGATATCTCCTGGAGCGTGACTACGTGTAGTAGTAATTCCTCCTGAACAAGTAGGATATGCTTCTGGTTCACGCCATTGTACTGCCTTGCCACACTGTCCAGGATCAACAGTAACTTCTATATTACTTGGACAATTTTTAACAAGAGGGGGCTCATCTATAGGAGGTAACACTACAGTAACTGTTTTGGTATAGATAGTGCTATTAGTACAACCTATTCCTGGCTTGAGTTTATACTCAGCCATATAAGTAGTAGTGGTATAGATAGCCTCCCAAAAACTTTCGCCTGTGCGTAATGGATAAGTTGTTGTTTTATCACCATTAGCATCAAGTTTAAACCAATTGATATCAAAAAGATGTTCTGAAAGCCCTAATTTCACACGTGCTTGATTTCCAGTACAGAAAGGTACAGGGCGATCGATCACCAAGAATGGATTGAAAGCATTGGTGAGGTCTATATCTACATCTTTAGGTACTGTTTGGCAACGGTGCTCGGTTTCTATAAGGTAGTAACCTGTAGTAAGATTTTCAAATATATTAAAGTATTTATTATCACTTGCCTCGAGTTTCACTGTTTCTTTAAGAGTTGCAGTGGTAGCTGTAGCTGATGTTTTTTGATATAAGCGGAAAGTAAGCGGAAAATACACTTCTTGTCCTGTTACATCAACAGCTATCATACCAGTGGCACTTCCTTGGTGGCAAATTACGGGATTCACCACTGGATTGAGTTTAACGAGATCTGGGATAGAAATTTCCTTATAAAAAGTGGATGAACCCGGAATACCAGGATCTGTTAAACTAGTTTGATATATAGTTCCTGATTTCTGACGAAGGAAGGAATTGTAATAAAAAGCTGTTGTCCTGATTCTATATTTACCTGTAAGCAAGTTGACGAACTCACCTGTATGGTTTCTCACATAAGTAAGACCACTTGGTTGTTTTACTTCTCTCCAAGTTTTATGACCATAGGCATCTTCTATTTCTTGCTCTAAATACACAAAAATGTAAGGATCTTTATAAATTTGGTTTCCTATATTATAAATTATTTTTCCTATTTCACAGTCTTTCTCGTACTTCAACTCTGGTTTGTAAGCAGGCATACCTGGCACATAGATAATCTTATCGGTTGTTATACCACAAGCGTCTGTAGCAGTAACTTTGTAGTTTCCTTCAGGTAAATTTGTATAACCATAGCCACTTCCACTTGTTGTAACTTCTAAAGGGAAAGTGATAGTGCGAGTACCTCTATCAAAGAAACTTATTTTACCCTCATAAGAACGTGTTGTTACACCATCAGCTGCCTCTAACTTGAATTTCAAAGGATAAGCAAAGTTACCAACTGAATAGTTAACTTTAAAAGATCCTGTTCCTTCATATACTCCATAGCCAGTTTCTATATTATCCCATATTTTATCTATATTTGTAGTAGTAGAAACAGGATATTTAATTTCTTGTATATCAGAGCATTCTCCATAACAATTATTAGAGTTCTTATAAGTTAACCTATAAAAACCTTCTCCTACATTATCTAAATAGATATAGCCACTACCATTCCATTGAGCTTGCCCAGCTCCTGGGACAGTTCTAACCATAGGCACCACAGTCCAAGGGCCTGAAGCTGATGTAGCTTTCTCTAAGGTAAAATAAGATATATCTTGAGTGTGTGTCCATCCTAATAGATAAGAGTACGTACCTCCATCTATGTTAGGCATATTTCTGTATTGACTGTTTAAAAAGTAGTAGTAAAGATACAATCGTCTATCTAAACCACAATTTCGATTGTGGGAATAGTTCCTTACTGTTAATATTTTATCTTTAGGACAAGTAATAGGGTCAATCTGCTCGTTAAAACGTACTTTTTCTACAATAGTATTATTAGGTCCTTTGATAGTTACCTCTATTTCATCTCCTTTTTCGAATATATAGTCCTTTATATAGAACCCATAAAGGTCGAATGTATTTGATATATCGATTTGGGGTTTAGAAGAGTTTAGAAAACGTACAACAGCAGTACCAGGCTTACTAAAATAAGTTTTTATTGCTGTCGCATCAGAAATTCCAGAATGTATCCAATTACCATCAGGCGTTCTTACAATTCTAAATCTACCATTGTATTTGCCACAATTATCTTTATGCATCACCATATACCTATCATGCATCCTGATATTGATACACTCTAAAGAGTATTGATCTACAGGAATTTGTATAGAAGGGTAACGACGAGTTTCACCACACTTATCACCTATACTAGTAACATCCTTTATTTGGAGCATTATCACTGTATTCTTAAGGATTGGGTGAGAGCTAGTACCTCGCACCTCTATATAGTTACTTCCTGAAGGTCGTGTAAATCTTTGAGTTGGGACTAATACATTATTCCCTGTAGCATCCAGAATTGTAACATCAAAAGGCCCTTCACCTCCGTTAGGGATTTGAAAACGAACACCTCCTGAATATTGGATTCCGCAAGTAGGTGCTAAAGCTTGCAAGCCTTGCACGTTCATAATTTTGTAGTTAGACTCAGCATCTACTTCACGTTCTTCAAAAGCACCTGTATCTTCATCACGCACAATGATTCTATACTTTCCAGCCTTTAAGTTATAGAAAGTATATTCAGCAGGAGCCGATGGAGAAGAACGTTTCATACGAAACATATCACCTCCTTGACCATCACCCTGTATTTCTACAATAAACTTACCATTTGAAGGCAAACATATCGCAGGACGAGGAGATACTTCCTGAGCTGTTACTTTTATCTGATTATCATTATAACAATTCCCTTTGATAGAAGTCGTTTGCACATTGATACATTGGGAAAAACCCGCAACTGTGAAGATTAAAAATACAATCGCTGTAAGAAACTTTTTCATCTTTTTTACTTTTAAGCTATAAGTAATAATTATTTCGTGTGTAATTTATACATATAATTAACGCCACAAAGGTAATGTCTTTTTCTTATTTATACAACACCTTCTTTATACAACAACCTTATTCTAAGAAAATAATCCCATAATCATTTTATTATCAGAAAATTAAATAGATGTTAATTTATTGTTAAAGTTTCATTTTTGCAAGTACTAAGGGATAAAACATAAATTTTGACACTTCAAAAATTCATATTCTCTCTACCCCTTCACTCATCCTATAATTAAAAGCACTTTGTATTGATAGTGAACCTACAGCAACTAAATTTTAAAAACTATTTATTTCAAACAATCTCTAAAAAAAATTGTTTATTACTTTTTTTTTCGTATCTTTGCCCTTGTAATTAAAAAACAAATATTTATTTAATGACTACATTAGTAATTCTTGCCGCAGGCTTAGGAAGTCGTTTTGGCTCTGATAAACAATTGGAAAATATACACAATGGCAATGCCTTATTCGATTATGGCATTTACGATGCCCTACAAGCAGGTTTTGACAACATCGTGTTAATTATTCGTCGCGAAATAGACTCTCTCACTCGCCAGCACCTTGAAAACCGTTTCAACAATGTCCCCATAACTTATGTATATCAAGAAGACTACAATCCTAAAGGCATTGAACGAAAAAAACCTTGGGGTACAGGTCATGCTATGCTCTGTGTGAAAGAGTTTGTGAAAAATCCTTTCCTCATTATCAATGCCGATGACTACTATGGCAAAGAAGGCTTTAAATTAATGTACGAAGCCCTCAACTCCGAAAAAGAAAAAACATTCTTCTCTGGTGGGTACTTACTCAAAAATACTTTGAGTGAAAACGGCACAGTATCTCGTGGCATCTGTGAAGTTGATGAAAACCACCACTTACTTTCTATTGACGAAGCCACTAAACTGCGAAAAAATAGTGACTCTACTGCTATCGACGAAGCTACAAACATTCAGTACCCCCTCAATACTTACGTCTCTATGAACTTCTGGGGATTTACCCACGATGTTTTCGATATAGCCGACCACTATTTCAACGAATTTGTAACCGAACATTGCAATGATCCTAAAGCTGAATTTTACATCCCTATGGTTGTACAACATGCTATCAAAGACTATGGATATAAACTGGAAGTATTACCTAACCATGACAATTGGTTTGGGATGACCTACCACGAAGACCTTGTAATAGTACAAAATGAAATACAAAAACTAGTTGACAAAGGCGACTACCCCGATCGTTTTTAATAAAATGTTTAACCCGTAAGAAATAATAAGTTTTTTTTCTTACTTCTTATCTCTTACCTCTCTCCTAAATACAATGAAAGAAATAGCCAATCTTTTTGAGCTAAAAGGTTCCCTCCTTTCTGTAGAACCTTATGGCAATGGGCATATCAACCGCACCTATGTAGTTAAAACTACCAAAACTAATTATATCCTTCAAGGGATTAATAATAATGTTTTTAAAAACCCTGATAGTATCATCAAAAATATTGAACTACTTTGGGAAACTGAACCTAACAACCACATCATCTTACCAATGATTACCACTAAACAAGGTAATTATTCTGTAAATGCTGAAAATATTGTATGGCGTGTGTTCCCTTTTGCCGAGGGCTATACTTCTTATGAGTTTATCGAAGCTCCTTGGCAAGCCGAAAAAGCCGCTACTGCTTTTGCTACTTTTATGAAAACCTTTGCTAACATTGATACTTCTCGCTTGCAAGCTACCATTCCTAACTTCCATAACGGGCATTTGCGTTTCCAACAATTAGAAGATGCTTACGCTCAAGCTACTCCCGACCGCAAGAAAAAAGCTCAAAAACTATACGAGTTTGCACAACAACACAAAGTGATTTTCGACCTTATTCAAAAAGAAGTAGACGAAAAGCGCATACCCATTCGTGTAACTCACAACGACACCAAAATCAATAACGTACTCATCAATAAAGAAAACCCTGATGATTTTAGAGTAATTGACCTCGATACAGTAATGCAAGGTATCTTGTTGTACGATTTTGGTGATATGGTACGTACTTCGGTAAGCCCTACTGAAGAAAATGAACCTGACGATACTAAAATTGTATTCAATACTGAATTTTTCGAAGCCCTTTGCAAAGGTTTTTCTGTAATGAACTCAGTAATGACAGCTTCTGAAAAGGCCCATATAGTAGATGGAGCTAAATATATGATATTCATCATCGGCATCCGCTTTTTAGCCGATTATTTCAACAACGATATCTATTTCAAAATCTCATACCCCGAAGAAAATTACATCCGAGCTCGCAATCAATTCGTACTTTTCCAACGTTTAGAGGACAAAGAAAATGAGTTGAAAACGATTGCAGCAAAGTATTTCAATTAGATTCTGATGTAATATACAAACACACAATAACGACTAAATAATAACTAAAATTAAAAACTATATGAAACACTTAGAACAAAAGTTTCAAGAAGTTTTCGGTGCTCCTGCCGAAAAACAATTCTTCGCACCAGGACGTGTGAACCTCATCGGTGAACATACCGACTACAATGGCGGTAATGTGTTCCCTTGTGCTATCGACAAAGGTACTTACGGTCTCGTGAAAAAACGCAACGACCGCAAATTCCGTATGTATTCTGAAAATTTTGCCGACCTCGGCATTATGGAGTTCACTCTTGATGAACTTACTAATGAAAAAAAACACGACTGGGCTAACTACCCTAAAGGTGTGATTAAAATGTTCCTCGAAGCAGGTCAGAAAATTGATTCTGGTTTCGACATTCTCTTCTCTGGAAATATCCCTAACGGCGCAGGACTTTCTTCTTCTGCCTCTATCGAAATGCTTACCGCTATCGTGCTGAAAGACCTTTTCAACCTTTCTATTGACCCAGTGGAAATGGCTCAATTAGGCAAAAAAACTGAAAACCTATTCATCGGGGTAAACTCTGGTATTATGGATCAATTTGCGGTAGCTATGGGCAAGAAAGACAATGCTATCCTCCTTGACTGCAACACCCTCAAATACGACTATGTGCCCGTAGTGCTAAAAGATGAAGTAATCGTTATTGCCAACACTAACAAACGTCGTGGTTTAGCTGATTCTAAATATAACGAACGCCGTGCAGAATGTGATGAAGCCTTAGCCGAATTGCAAACCAAATTGCCTATCAAAGCCTTAGGAGAACTCTCTATTGAACAATTTGAAGCCAACAAAGACCTCATCAAGAGTCCTATTCGCCAAAAAAGAGCAAAACACGCAGTATATGAAAATCAACGCACTCTTAAAGCGCAAAAAGAACTTTCTGCAGGTAATTTAGCTGAGTTTGGCAAACTAATGAATCAATCACATATTTCTCTACGTGATGATTATGAAGTAACTGGTGTAGAACTCGATACTTTAGCTGCCCTTGCTTGGGAACAACCTGGGGTAGTAGGTTCACGTATGACGGGAGCTGGTTTTGGCGGTTGCACTGTGAGCATCGTTAAAAAAGACAAAGTAGACGATTTCATTAAAAATGTAGGCGAGGCTTACAAAAACAAAATAGGTTATGCTGCCGATTTCTATATCGCTTCTGTAAGCGATGGCGCTAAAAAACTATAAACAAGACAAAGTATGATAACCATCAACAAAAGCCTGTTCGGTACTCACAACGGACAGGCTGTCTATCAATATACCTTACAGAATGCGAACGGCTTTCGCGTGTCTGTTTTGAACTTAGGCGGTACTATTACCGAAATAGCTGTAAAAGACAAACACAATGTACTGAAAAACGTAGTATTAGGCTATGCTCATTTAGAAGATTACATAGGTAATGGTGCCTACAATGGTGCTACCATAGGGCGCACTTCAGGGCGTATTCATAACGCTGCTTTTACTATCGACGGAAAAACTTATCACCTTTTTAAAAACAATGGTGAAAACTCATTACACGGTGGTAAAGAGGGTTTTAGCAGTAAAGTTTTTGAAGTAAAAGAACTCTCTAATGGCTTAGAAATGTGTTATACAAGTCCTGATGGTGAAGAAGGCTACCCTGCTAAGGTAGATTTCAAAGTGATTTACACTATCACTGATGACAACAGCCTGCACATTGCTTACGAAGCCGTTGCCGATGCCAAAACCTACCTGAATATCACCAACCACAGTTATTTCAACCTCTCTGGTGATATGGAAATGAATGGCGATACCCAAGTATTACAAATCGCTGCTGACAATATCTGTGAATTAGCAGAAGGATTGATACCTACGGGTAATTATATAGCTGTAGAAGGTACTACTTTCGATCTCCGCAAAGGAAAAGTCATCGCCGAAGGTATTGCTGAAGGACATCCCCAATTCGAAATCACTCGCGCTTACGACCACCCTTTTGTACTCAACCACAGCGGACTTAATGGCGCTCCTCAATTAGTATTACACTCTCCTCATAGTGGTATTACTATGGAAGCCTATACTACCCAACACGTGGCTGTGATTTACACCGGTAACTTTTTAGATGATGTAGCCGTATTCGATAAGGTATGTACTGCCAAAGAAAAACCTGCTAAAAATCCACGATTTGTAGGAGTAGCTATTGAGATGCAAGACTTCCCCGATGGTATCAATCAGCCTAAATTTGCAGTAAAACCTTTAGAAAAAGGAGAAGTGTACAAACACGAAACCATTTATAAATTTAGGAGTTAGAAATTAGTTTGAAAATGGATATTTACATTGAAATAGAAACCCTCATCAGCTATGCTATATTGCACGGATTGGTGAAGGAAGACGATCGTATACTTGTAACTAATGCTGTTTTAGAAAGCATTGGATGTGATAGTTATACCGAGTTTACAGAAGAAGAAACCGCAAAAATCGCTAAAAAAGCTGCCGAGATAGTCTACCCTACTGAGGAACTTGATCGCTTGGTAGAATGGGCTGCCCAAAATGGCACTCTATCTACTGATACTCTTACCTTCCGCGACCTGTTGAACTCTAAGATTATGGGGCAAGTATTGCCTCGTACTTCTGTGATTCGCAACGACTTTTGGAACAAATACCAAAGTAACAAAGAGCAAGCTACCCAATATTTCTATGAACTAAACAAACAAAGTAACTATATACGAACTGATAGAATTGCTAAAAACATCTTGTGGGAACACAAAAGTCCTTATGGCGATTTAGAGATTACTATCAATCTTTCTAAGCCTGAAAAAGACCCTCGTGATATTGCTGCCCAAAAAGATGTAGTTGCAACTAACTATCCCAAATGTTTGCTTTGCAAAGAAAATGAGGGTTATATGGGGCGTGTGAATCACGCTGGACGCCAAAATTTGCGCACTATTAAGTTAGATTTAGCTAATGAGGAATGGTTTTTCCAATACTCACCCTATATCTATTACAACGAGCATTGTATCGTCTTTTCAAGTGAACATCGCCCAATGAAGATTGACAAGGCTTGCTTTGAACACGTATTAGGCTTTGTAGAACAATTCCCTCACTATTTCTTAAGTTCTAATGCCGATTTGCCTATTGTGGGAGGTTCTATCCTCTCTCACGACCATTTTCAAGGTGGGCGACACGTATTCCCTATGGAAAAAGCCACCATTAAAGAACGTGTGAGTTTCAAAGGATTTGAAGATGTGGAAGCAGGCATCGTAAATTGGCCTATGAGCGTATTGCGATTGCGCGGTGAGAAAGACCGTCTCATTGCCTTAGCCGATGTAATTCTGCAATCGTGGATAAACTACAACGATGAATCATTAGGCATCTACTCACATACTGAGGGTATGCGTCACAATACTGTTAACCCTGTGGCACGCTTCAAAAACGACAAATACGAACTTGATTTGGCTTTGCGCAACAACCGTACGGATACTAAGCACCCTATGGGAATCTTCCACCCCTACGAACATCTGCACAACATCAAAAAAGAGAACATCGGGATTATTGAGGTGATGGGATTAGCAATTTTACCTGGTAGACTAAAGACTGAAATGGCAAGTATCAAAACCTTACTCAGTGAAGCCCTTTCTGCAGGTAACAGCTTTAGCCCTGTTTATACCAAAATGAATAATGACTCCGATTTGCAAAAACACAGCCAATGGTTAGAACGCTATATGAACCTCAACCCTACCCCACTCTCAATTGATAATTTAGATGACTTTATCAATAAAAGTATAGGCGATACTTTCTGTGAGGTATTAGAAAACTGCGGCGTGTTCAAACATACCCCTGAAGGTGAGGAAGGATTTAGGAAATTCGTAAGCCAAATTTGCTAATTATTTGTATTTTTGCGTTTTAATATTAACTTTTATACGATGAAAAAACACTTCTTACTACTCTTTTTATGTGCTTTTGTACCCTTTAGTTCTTTTCTATGGGCTCAAACTCACGTATCAGGTAAAGTAATCGATGAAAATGGTCAACCTATAGCTTTTGCTAATGTGTTATTTCCTAAAACTACTATTGGTGCTTACACCGATGATGAAGGACGTTTTTCTCTATACTCCGAAAAAAAACAAAAAGAATTAGAGGTGTCTTTCATAGGATACACTACCAAAAAAATCCATTTAGAAAAAGATAACACTAAAGGATTGGTCGTAGTACTCGTAGAAGGTGAACAGTTAGACGCAGTAACTATTGTAGCAAAACCTAAAAAGGTGCTTTCTAAAAAAGAAAACCCTGCCTATACTGTTTTGCAAGGCATTTGGAAAAATAAAAAGAAACGCGGATTGCAAAATGCAACAGCTTATCAGTATAAAAAACACACTACTACCGAGTTAGGGGTGAACAACCTCGATACGGTCTTCCTCAAAAAAGCCTTAAACAAAGAATACGATACGATTAGAAAAATCCTCTCCGAGAAAAAGTACAAGGAAACTTTTTCTCTCCCAATGTATCTCACCGAAAAAATAGAAACTGTTTATGGCAATAATCAGTTGGGTAAAAAACGTGTAGATATAGAAGCTGAACGTGCTCAAGGTATTGTACAACAAGGTTTTGGTTTGGAACGCGTGAGCCAATCGTTTGACGAGTTTGAGATTTACGACAATACTTATATGATACTCAACAAGCCGTTTGTGAGTCCTCTATCCGAATTTGGTTATGGTGTGTATCTCTATGTATTAAGTGATACTATTCAAAAAGATGATCGCCAATTCTACCGTATCAATTTCTTCCCTCGTGACGATCAAGATTTGGCTTTACAAGGGCAATTTGATGTAGATACCAAAACCTTCATAGTGAGTGCTATACAAATGCACACCACTCCTAAAACTAATATCAACTTAGTACGCGGACTTTCATTTGAAAAATACTTCACCATTGCAAACGATAGTATTTATCTACCCGAACGCGAAATTCAGGTAGGCGATTTTACGCTAATCACTAAAAAAGAGGAAGAAAAAGGTCTCTATGTAAAGAACTATATCAATTATTCCGATATATTGTTAAACAAAGCTAAAACTGCTGAATTTTACGACCAGCAAATAGTAAAAACTGCTAAAGATCAATTTCATAAAGACGATGCTTATTGGGATAACAATACCTTAGGAGGAGCCGACCTCACCAAAACCAAACTCCTCATTCGTGAGGTAGGAAGTAATAAACGCATTAAAATGATAGGCGATGTAACCGATGTGGTAACTTCTGGTTATATTCCTATTGGTAATTATATGCAATTTGGTAGGTTTTGGCAAACTTTCTCAAGTAACAATGTAGAAGGATTGCGATTGCGTGCTGGTTTCCGTTCATTTATCTCTACCGATGACCGTTTTCGTGCCTATATTTATGGTGCTTATGGGTTGAGAGACAAACAGTTTAAATACGGATTCAGCGGTAAATACCTCCTCTCTCACAGTCCGCGTATCACCCTCGGGGCTGGTTATCAGAATGATAATCTGCAATTAGGCACTTTCGTAATGCACGATGATACCGAATTGAATTTCGAAAAGACTACCAACTTTATCATTGCACGTGGTGAAAATTACTATCTCACCCGCAACAAAAAAATACAAGGGGTAATCAATTACAACATCATTCCTAATTTGCAGTTTTCAATTTTTGGTACTTACCAAAAACTCTCTTCTGCAAGTGAAGAAAACTTCTTGATTGCCTACCAAAATCCTAAAACAGGAGATGTAATTCACGAGTACGACAACTTCTATACAGGAGCTCAGCTTTCGTTCACTCCTCACCGAAAAGTATTTGGTTATGGTGTAGAGCAACGCTATGGCAAAAAACTCTTCCCTATATATACCCTTAAATATTCTAAAGGGGTAGATGGGGTAATAAACAGCAAGTTTGATTACGACAAAGTCCAAATGATGCTTTATAAACCCATTCCACTCTTTGGTTATGGTATTTTTCACGCCAATATAGAAGCTGGAAAAGTGTTTGGTACAGCACCACTTATTGCTTTAGCACCTACACCTGCAAACCAATCATACTCATCAGCACCTAACACTTTTGCACTTTTAGACTACTACGATTTCATCACTGATACCTATATTAATGGTTACTTTGAGCACCATTTTGATGGTTTCTTGTTAAACCGCATTCCTTTCTTGCAAAAATTGCGCTTTAAAAGTGTACTTTTTGGTAGATTTGCTTACGGAACACTTTCAGAAAAAAATAAACAAGCAAATATTACTAATATTATATTCAATTCGCCCGAAAAACTCTATTGGGAATACGGATTTGGTATTGAAAATATAGGATTGGGCAACTTCCGTTTTATACGAGTAGATTTCGTATGGCGTAACGATTTCAACGATGTAAATGGCGTACGTAATCCTAAATTTGGAGTGCGTATCGGGATAGTACCATCATTCTAGTAAGAAATAAGAGATGATAAAAGAAAAAGTTAAAAAAAATCTCATACAATTAGGAGACTTATTTTCTAACACAGAATTATTTAAGGACATTTTTGAAAAAGCCGAACAGCAAAACAGCTGGTTTACTCGTGCTAATTTAGAATTTGCCTTTACATCGTGGAGTGAAGCCCTCAGCGAAAGTAATGTAGAACAGTGGCTATCGCAGTATCAATTACCACAAGCTACTTCAGCTAAAAAAGTATTGATAGTAATGGCTGGCAACCTGCCATTAGTAGGTTTTCACGATTTATTATGTGTGTTAGTAGCAGGACATCAGGCTATCGTAAAACTATCAAGTGATGATCGTGTACTACTCCCCTATTTACTTGAAAAAATAAAAGATTTTGCTCCACAATGGACTGCTTCTGTACAATTTACTGACGAAAAAGTAACCGATTATGATGCTGTAATTGCAACAGGTAGCGACAATACTGCCCGCTATTTTGAATATTATTTTGGTAAGAAAACACACATCATTAGAAAAAACCGACATTCAGTAGCTGTACTCACTGGAGGAGAAACTCCTGAGCAGCTTTTTGCTTTAGGTAAAGACATCTTTCAGTACTATGGTTTAGGTTGCCGCAGCGTCTCTAAACTTTTTGTTCCTAAGGGATATGATTTTAACTTGCTATTTCAAGCAATTTATCCTTACAAAGATATCATCCAAGAACAAAAGTACGCCAATAACTACGATTACAACAAAGCCGTCTACCTAATGAGCCTATACCAGCTCCTCGAAAACGGATTTCTATTGCTAAAAGAAGACGAGCATTACGGTTCACCTATTGCTACCCTTTTTTACGAATACTACACTGATGTAGATAGCTTAAAAAAGAAACTCACTACCGATGCTGAAAAGATACAATGTGTAGTCGCACACAATTTTATAACTGAAGAAGTAGCCTTTGGAAAGACCCAAACTCCCCAGCTATGGGACTACGCTGATGGGGTAGATACCCTAAATTTCTTACTCAAATTATCGTGAAACAACTCAAAAACAATAACTAACAAAACAAAATATTAAATTTATAAAATATTAATTATAAGATACTTATAAAATATTTTAAAGTTTTTTTTAAAAAAAGTACTAAAAAAAATTGCAGATATAAAAAAAAGTAGTACTTTTGCCACCGCATTGAGAGAGAAACAATGCCTAAATAAACCAAATTGGTCCGTTCGTCTAGGGGTTAGGACGCAAGGTTTTCATCCTTGTAACAGGGGTT
>NZ_CALGWU010000069.1 GCF_937936315.1 uncultured Capnocytophaga sp.
TGTAATTAGTTAATGAACAAATAATAAAAACATATAGAAATGAAAAAGACAATAACCCTTTTAACTCTTAGTACTATTATGAACCTATCTGCACAACAAATGCACCCCGTGCAATATACCCGCAATGATGGTATTAGCATTGCCGCTAATGTCTATACTCCTGCTGGGTACGATAACACCAAAAAATACCCTGCTATAGTGGTAGCCCACCCTAACGGTGGCGTGAAAGAACAAGTCGCAGGTTTGTATGCCGAGCTTTTGGCTAAGCAAGGTTATATTGTGATAGCGCCCGATGCTGCTTATCAAGGAGCCAGTGGAGGTACCCCTCGTAATGTAGATACCCCTTCCAGCCGTACTGCCGACCTTCACGCTGCTGCCGATTTTATCAGTACCTACGCCGGGGTAGATGCCAATCGTATCGGGATACTCGGTATCTGTGGCGGAGGAGGCTATACACTCAATGCAGCAAAAACCGATAAGCGATTTAAAGCTGTAGCAACATTAAGTATGTTCAACACAGGATTGGTGCGCCGTAATGGTTTTAAAAACTCGCAAGTAGCTACTATCCAACAACGACTTAAAGAGGCTTCCGAAGCCCGCGAAGAAGAAGCTCGTGGTGGTCAGGTGCGTTATGTGGGCAATATGCCTAAAATGAGCAAAGAAGAGGTTGCTAAAATGCCTTTTGAACTCTATCGCGAAGGTTATGAATATTATCTTGAAACCCATGCCCACCCAAACAGCACCTTCCGTTACACCCAAAGTAGTCTTCTGGACTTGATGCGCTTTGATGCTACCGACCAAATAGAGCTTATCAACCAACCGCTCTTAATGCTTGCCGGTAGTAAAGCCGACACTCGTGATATGACCGAAGATGCCTTTGCTAAAGCCGTCAATGCACAACCTAAAGAACTCTATTTGCTTGAAGGAGCCACCCATATCCAAACCTATTGGAAAGAACCCTACGTAACCCAAGCAGTAAAGAAACTCACAGAGTTTTTTAAAAAGAATTTGTAATAAATAAATAATTAATCAGTCGTCAAGAATACTGACGAAAAAAGATGAATAAAAGCAAATTATTAACACTTGCACTTGCTTTTTTTACTTTAATAGGAACGGCAAGTTGCCAAAACAAAGACGAAGAAATGAACAACAAGAAGAATACCCAAAAGATTCTTTTTATCAACGGAAGCCCAAACCCTAACGGCAATACGGCTCAGTTAGCACAAACATTACTCAAAGGAAAAACATACGAAACACTTAATCTAGTAGAGTATAGAGTCAATCATTACGGACAGACTCTCTCGGGCGACCAATTCGATGAAGTATTGACGAAAATTAGAAATGCCGATATCATTGTGCTTGGTTCTCCTGTATATTGGCACAATATAAGTAGCATCGTACGCACCTTGTTAGAGCGTTTTTACGGGACTATTGCCCCAAATTCGTTTGCTCCTCGTAAACTCTTTTTTTTATATCAAGGTTTAAGTCCTTCCGAGTTTATGATTAATGACGGAGAATACACTATAAAACGTTTTTGTGAAATGTATGGTTTTAGCTATGAAGGAATGGCTAACAATCAATCACAAGCACAAAAACTCTCCGAAAAACTGAAATAATTAAAAGTATATGAAAAAGAATAATGTTTTAACTCCGATATGTTTATCTTTGGTAAGCATAGGGGCATTGGCACAAGAAAATGAGGTTATAGCTCAACCTCCTACCGAAACGGTAAATATTACTCCAGTAGTATTCAAAAACCAGACTTCTGGTTTTCAATTAGCAGGAGTGATTTATACTCCCATAAAAATGAAGAAAAGCGACCATCTACCTGCGGTAGTAGTACAAGGACCTATGGGAGGTACTAAAGAACAAACCGCCAGTCTTTACGCACAACTTTTAGCTGAAAAAGGGTTTGTTACAATGGTGTATGATTATTCTTATTTTGGTTCTAGTGAAGGACAACCTCGCGCTTATGAAGACCCTACTATAAAAGCTACTGACATCAATAGCGCAGTAGCTTTTATAACAAAATACCCCAATGTAGATAAAAACAAAATCTTTGCTGTAGGCATCTGTGGTTCAGGGGTGTATTTACCTTACGCTGTTACTTTGGCTAAATCGTCTCCGTTGAAAGCTATTGCAGTAGTCAATCCTTTTGAAATGATCCACTTTGTCGCTCCTAATGGTAAGAGTGAAGCACAACTGCTATCCGAAAAGAAACTGTATGAAGAAAAAGGTATTGTTACACGTGTAAATCTCATCGAAGAAGGTTCTGAAGGAGCTGAGTATTACTACAACAGCAAACGAGGAGCTGCTCCTAATTGGTTGCCGTTTGCGTCTTGGTCTGAGCTTTCTTGGCGCAAATTCTTTCCTGCCGAAGAAGTAAAAAAACTACATACACCTTTCTTGGTAATAGCAGGCGAAAATGCTTTCACTCGCCAAGGAGCAGAATTGATGTATAACAATGCCGCTACTAATAGTAAGGAATTTTTTGTAGTTCCTAAGGCTCGACATTTCGATATGTACGACAAAGAAGCCTATCTATCAGTTATCATTCCTAAAATCATTACATTTTTTAATCAATATTCTAAACAATAGCAAAATGAAAAGAATTTTTATTCCCCTTACAGTGACCTTGGCCATAGGCTGTGCTACTCAACACCAAGGAGATACTTACACTTCTGACAAGAGTAAAAGCGCTGTGCTTGCTATTAAAGAACAAGGTTTCTTCACCGCAGGAGGTACTGTGCTTAAAACCGATGGCACTTTCGACCCCATTAAAGGTCAGTACAACCCCGCCGGACAAACTCTCCACGCCGATTATGCCAATATCTTCTACCAAGTACCTCAGCCTTACAACAATCACCGCGTGTACTTCCTGCACGGTTTCGGTCAGTCGCGTGTGGGCTGGATGAACACCCCCGATGGGCGCGAAGGGTTTGCCCCTATGTTCCTCCGCAAAGGCTATGCTACTTACCTTATCGACCAACCTCGCCGTGGGGCAGCAGGGCAACCCTCAGTAGAAGCTACAGTAACCACCCCTACTTTAGACCAAGCGTGGTTTACCCAATTCCGTATGGGATATTATCCTAAACTTTTTAGCAATTCTAAATTCCCCCAAGGAGAAGAAACACTACATAAGTTTTTCCAACAAATGACTCCTAACATAGGTGAGTTTGATATTCCAAAAGTAACGGAGGCTTTAGTCGCTACTTTCGAGAAAGGAGGTGACGGTATCTTTATCACGCACTCACAAGGTGGTATTATTGGTTGGAATGTTGCGATGCAAACCCCAAAAGTAACAGCTGTTGTAGCCATTGAGCCAGGCACTTTCCCCTTCCCCGAAGGTGAAGTTCCTACGATTACCAAAGAAAATACTTCTTTCCCTGTAGGAGGTTTTGGTGTACCTAAAGAACAGTTTCTCACCCTCACTAAGCGACCTATCGTTATCTATTTTGGTGACAATATTCCTGATTTCGATAAGACTGCCGAGCTACCCGCTCAAAACTTCTGGAGTGGTGTACGCGAATTGGCTTACAAATTTGCCGAAGTGATCAATGCCAACGGAGGTGACTGCAAAGTTATCGATTTGCCTAAGGCAGGTATCACTGGCAACACCCACTTTATGTTTCAAGACCTCAATAACCAAGAAGTTTTTGAACATATCTACAAATGGTTAGAAAGTAAGAAATTAGCAAATTAAAATTGTATGAAAAAAATTATTATCTTTGCAATGGTACTCTTGACAGTAGCGATGAGTGCCCAAGTAAAACAACAAAATACAATGAAAAAAGAAGCTAAAAAACAAACTGCTGGACGAGACCGCCTCGGTAATTTTGCACCTAAATTCGCTGAACTCAATGATGATATTCTTTTTGGACAAGTGTGGAGTCGTGAAGGGGAACTTTCTGCTCGTGACCGCAGTATGGTAACCATCGCTACCCTAATAGGGAGTGGAGCGCCTGATTTTACTATTAAGTCGCACCTTACCGAGGGCAAGAAAAACGGCATCAGCAAAGACGAAATAGCCGAGATGATTACCCATATTGCCTTTTATGCAGGCTGGCCTAAGGCGTGGAGTGCTTTCCTTGCTGCTAAGGAAGTCTATGCTAATGAAATAGCTGCCGACCCAAGCCATGGCAATGCAGGATATATCTTTGCCCTTGGCGAGCCTAATTCCCCCGAAAACAGCAAGCACTTTTCTGGTAAAAGCTATTTGAATGTATTGGTTGCCCCCGATAAGAAAAACAACATATTGGTTGCCAATGTTACTTTTGAGCCCTCTTGTCGTAACGATTGGCACGTGCATAGTGCCGAACAAATACTCTTGGCTACCGAAGGGACAGGTTGGTATCAAGAGTGGGGCAAGCCTGCCCAACTGCTGCAAAAAGGCGATGTGGTAGTAGTGCCTGCAGGGGTAAAACACTGGCACGGAGCTACCGCTCAAAGTTGGTTTGCCCATTTGGCTATAATGGATGTGCAAAAAGCTAAAACCGAATGGAAAGAACCTGTAAGTGAAAAAGAATATACTCAATTAACAAAATAAGAATTGCAATGAAAAATATCCAATTAAACAACGGGGTACAAATGCCCCTATTGGGGTATGGAGTATTCCAAGTAGACCCCAAAGAATGTGAGCGTTGCGTAAGTGATGCTATTTCGGTAGGCTACCGAATGATTGACACTGCCCAAATCTACAAAAATGAAGAGGGTGTAGGTAACGCTATTAAGAAAAGTGGTATCGACCGCAAAGAGTTCTTTATCGTTACCAAAGTGTGGATAAGCAATGCTGGTTATGAAAAGGCAAAAGCCTCTATCGAAACCTCTTTGCATAAACTCCAAACCGATTATATCGATTTGCTACTCGTTCACCAACCTTTTGGCGATTATTACGGCTCTTATCGCGCTATGGAAGAAGCCTACAAAGAAGGCAAAGTGCGCGCTATTGGGGTGAGCAACTTCTATGCCGATAGATACCTCGATTTGGCATACCACTGCGAGATAAAACCTGCTGTAAACCAAATGGAAACACACGTATTCTACCAACAGCAAGACCTCCAAGAGCTAATGCAAAAATACGATACCAAGCTAATGTCGTGGGGACCTTTTGCTGAAGGTAGAAACGATT